>NZ_VOBF01000002.1:0-498121 GCF_008369245.1 Psychrobacter sp. ANT_H56B | reverse complement strand
GTACCTGTCACAGCAAAGCCGTCAGTGGCTTCAGTGCCATTGACAATGTTGTCACCTGCGATTGGGCTATTGATGGTCGGCGCATCAGGCGCAATGGTGTCCACAGTGATGTCAGCGATGACGACACTTGTGTTACCCGCGCCATCAGTGGCGGTAGCTTTCAGGGATTCAGGCCCTTGACCCATTAGGTCAACGTCAGCCTTAGTGACGGGTATACTCCAGTTGCCATTGCTATCGACAAGCACGGGTTGACCAATTTGAATGCCCGCTGCATTGGTTAGGGTGATGGTGTCACCCGCGGTACCTGTACCTGTCACAGCAAAGCCGTCAGTGGCTTCAGTGCCATTGACAATGTTGTCACCTGCGATTGGGCTATTGATGGTCGGCGCATCAGCATCAGCATCAGCGTCAGCGTCAGCGTCAGCGTCAGCGTCAGCGTCAGCGTCAGCGTCAGCGTCAGCGTCAGCGTCAGCGTCAGCGTCAGCATCAGCGTCAGCATCAGCGTCAGCGTCAGCGTCAGCGTCAGCGTCAGCATCAGCATCAGCATCAGCATCAGCATCAGCATCAGCATCGGCATCGGCATCAGCATCAGCATCAGCATCAGCATCAGCATCGGCATCGGCATCGGCATCAGCATCGGCATCAGCATCAGCATCGGCATCGGCATCAGCATCGGCATCAGCATCGGCATCGGCATCGGCATCAGCATCAGCATCGGCATCAGCATCGGCATCAGCATCGGCATCGGCATCGGCATCGGCATCAGCGTCGGCATCAGCATCGGCATCAGCATCAGCATCGGCATCAGCATCGGCATCAGCATCGGCATCACTGTCGTCATTGTCGTTAGCACTAGAGAAAGCTGCTGCAAGCCCTACGCCTGCAAGACCCACCAACCATGGTAACGCATTAAAACCTTCAGTCTCTGTAGCACCTACCCACCAAGGCGCGACCTGTGGATTGCCGCCTAGCGCTTGACCCTGCATTTCACCTGCTTGTAGCTCAGTGACGTAGTCGCCAACTTCACCGGAATCAGGAATGTAATAATAATAACTGCCATCTTCAGCAACACCGATAAGAGCACTATCGATATCATCATAGAACCCTTCAATAATAAGATCAGGATTTTCATTATTGTCTTCAAAAGAGATATGCAGTGCTTTATCTATACGTTTGGTAACAATATGGTTCGGAGCGCGGCCCGTAGACTCATCAAGCAGCTCATAGTTCACTTTATCAACGGCTTTTATTATTGTAGGTTTACCATTTTGTGTCACAACCTTATGTTCAGTAATAGTTTCGGTTTGGGCGTTGACTTTGACAGTAATAGTGCTCATAAAATCATCCTTAATTAACTGGTTCTAAATGAGAGACCTATCCATATAGAAATATGAGTTCGTTTAGTTATTTCATTGACTAACGATAGCAACAACTCGGCGGTTGTTTTGACGACCCTTTTCAGTATCATTGGTATCCACTGGCATAGTTTCCCCATACCCTACTATGCTTAAACGCATAGCTTCAACATCGTACTGGTCTACTAAAATATCTTTAACCATATTTGCACGGGACTCCGAAAGCTTTAAGTTATAGCTTTCAGAACCTTTATTATCCGTATGACCTTCTAACGTAACTGACATCTGTGGATAAGCTTGAATAAAATTAGCCATGGTCCCTAACACTGCAGAGTGATTGCTTTTGATACCTGTACTATTGAAGTCAAACAGCAAATTAAACTGCGCGGGGTTTTTAATTTCCGTTTTATCTACCGCAGGGATCACTATTGGGTTTTGGGATGAAGCTAAAATTGGAGAGGATGTTGAAACATTGCAGCCCGATAAGACCCGACTGATCTGATGAGTTTGACGCGTCGTTTGATTTAATAACACCAATGCTTCATCCGCTGGTATCTGCTGAATAACAGGACTACCTGCTGCTGACAAGACAACTTGCAAATAAGTTGTTGTTTGAGGAATAAATTGATAATTTCCAGAATGAGAAATAACTTGACCACTTTCCTGATTTAATTTTCCTATAGTAATGATTTGATCGCCACTACAGATAACGGCATCTGAATAATGTCCGTTTTGAAGACTCACATGGAAGGTATTATCAGATCCCATTCCTATTTTGACATTATGTAACTGCTCGTTATCATTCGAGTCGCGGAAAAAGACAACCCTACTTTCATTAGCTGCTAAATTATTAGTATTGGGCATATAAAATATATCGTCAGTTTTTTCCCAAGTAACGGCTTTAACTTCATGGCTACTATTAGAGGTAGATAACATGGAATCGGTTTTTACAGTCTGACAACCTACTAAACCAATTGTTGAAAAAATCACGGTTGATAACAATACAGTTCTGCTGTCCATAGCATCTTATTCCCGTCAATGGAAAATCCAGCATATAAATATCAACAGCGTTACAAATATTTGATATTAGGGGTAAACTAGATTTTCCTAAAAAATTATGCCTCCAAAAAAAAGCAATAGCTAACTTTTACTGTGGCGTTCATTTTATTATATATACCTATATTTATAATGCAATCGAGTGATTTTAATCAAATACATACTTTGACTTTGAATACATAGTAGAACTTATTGTTATGTCATCTAAATTAAACTATGTAATGTTTTTCGAAATATTACATAAACGATCGTACAATATGGAGTCATTAATAACGGATAATTTCATATTGTATTTTATATATTTGATTAATAAAACTTTCAATAGAAAGTTTTATTTTTAGAAAATCTTATCAATATTTTGATAAACATATACATGGCTGCCACATTCTAAGATTAGAAAAAAAGGATTTTTTATGATGTCTCAATTCTTTAAAAAATGGTCAGCAGCGTTAGTATTTGCAATACTTCTACACCTAGGTATCTTCTTTCTCTTCTATATAAATTCGTATGAAAATCGTACAAACAATATGGTTAATAGTCAGGAATTTATTGAAGATACTACTATGCGTAATAATATAGAAAAGGATTATCTATCGACTATGACTCAAGCTCATATAACAACGCTTAATACTGCAGAAAAACACCATGACATTGACAAAATTCAAGAAAGAGATTTAGGTATACGCAAAGAACCAATCAGTAAAACTAAGGAGAAAATACCTAGTAAATCTTTAAAGGTTGTTAATCTTACCCCTACTTATCCCTCAAAAATGGAAACAATAAGCAATAAAAACTTACAAGAAAACAACGATATATTAGAGAATGAAAGAAGTATTGGTATAGAACCTAACAGTTTTCCTAATGAAGATTTAGCTGATATTAAAGATGATTTAGGTTTGCTTAATATAGATACGCCTATACGAAGTTTAAGATCTCAAACAGATAGTAAGTATCATCTCATAAAATCTGAAATAGAAGAAACTAACGACCAACTTAGCGATGCTATTAATGAAGTAAAAAAACGCAATCAACAAAAAATAGATCAAATACAACAACAGAATAAATATATTCATAATAGTGAAAGTAATGATTTAGCTATTGGTAATGCTGAATAAAAATTCATATTTTTATAAGAATTTTTTCACTAAAGATATATCGAAATTAATAATTTAAAATGTAGAAATTGAGCTATGCTCAGAAAAATGTAAAACCAAACTTGGTAAAATAAGCGTATTAACAGAAGCTTATCGTAACTAAGAAAGTTAGAAATTTATGACTGATTCAAGCTGCTAACCTTATAGGAACTAGGGTAGATCATCAATTAGCTCAGTTTGCTATACAGTCTAATTCACATAAAACCGATACATCATGTTTTGACGCGGCACTAGTATAAATTTTTCTAGCTTGCTGTGCCTGCGCAGACAGAGGCTGCAAAAAATTCATTCTAGTCTCGCTGTATCGTTTTTATACTGAGCTTACTATATCATTATCGCCTCAACATAAAAAAACGAAAGAACCAGAGAGGTATCTTTCGTTTAGGACTTGCTTAGCTATACTTAGTGAAACTCATACAGTATAGAAAATATAACACTACAGTGCGGCGTGGCTTAAGTCATATCATAACACCTAGACAAACACGCTCTTCCTTGCTTTATTTTTTATAGTTTATTAACTTGGTTAACATACCCCTACATCATCTCCTGATTAATACAATCATCCTTATGCAGTGCGTTGTAGAGCTTCGTCTCTGCAACTTTTATCAATGCCTCACGCTTAGCATAATCGTAACTTTGGGTAGCATTGGCATCAACTAATCGGTCTTGATTGTTCTCTTCTTGCCACCCAATGATACTCTGCAAAAGCTGGGCACAATAGGCTTCGTGCGCCTCATCAAACAAGGGCGTATCGGCGGTAGGTGCACTACCAATATCATCTGAGACCGTAGTGATTGCTAACATCATGATAGCGTCAAGACTTTGCTGACTAACTTGTATATCACTTTGCTTTTTTGTGGCGAACATTATCTTTCCCGCTGTTTTGTACTTAAGAATTTATAACTCGCTATACTAGATTTCTGATGTGACAAACTAATGACATCATCACAATTATTGTAATTAATTACAGCTTTCAACTGAACCGCCCGGGTATTGCTGGACACTCAACAGGAACGCGTATAAAGCCCATGAGAACCTATTGAACCGTAATTTTAGCCCAACTACGCTCAATCAAATTTGGACGGGCGACGTGACTTATATTCGTATCAAAAGCGGCTGGTGCTATCTAGCCGTTATTTTAGAATTATATGCCCGGCGTGTGGTGGGCTTTACCATCTCAGTCTCAGACTCCCCTGACAGACAGTGTGCTGACCGCTAAGGCGCTACAGATGGCATATCACACCAGTCAGACATTCGCTGAAGCTAATAGTGCCATTATTGATTATATCTGAGGCTATATTCTATCTAATAATGCGCCAACCTCTGAACTTGGCAAAGAAACCCTTAATTCTCTCAGAAAAATTCAAAGCCTCCAATTCTGTCACTTCTTCGACATGATGGCGAGCAGCCAGTATCGGCTGTTCTACCAATCTTTCGTGATGATCAAAAGCGCGATCCAGACTGATACTCATGATAGATAAGTTGGTCGGCCGTGGTAGGCAGCGATATACTTGACCTTTATTAATTAAATCAATGACCATATGGGCGTCTTTGAATTCAGTCAACATAAGAACCATCAAATCTGGCTGGATGTTTTTTAAGGCATAAACAATGGGGGTAATATTTTCTTTATTGAGTGTCGAATCCGTAATAGTGACGCCAAAGCGTTTTTTTTGTAATAACTTTGCTGCCTGTTCAAGGTTACTGGCCCAACTCACGGTATAAGCACTCTTAAAGTGACTTTTTATTTGCTGATAGACGCTCTCGTCGTCATCTAATACCAATATGTTACGATTGCTACCAGTGCCACCACTAACTTTTTGAGTATCATTACCTTGCATAGTGTTTTGGGTGATTTCCTGAGTTTGCTGAGCAATTTCTGTAGCTTTATTGACGATTTGCTTAAGCTCATCATTTTGCCATGGCTTAGTGATATACCGATAAATTTCGCCCTCGTTCACAGAGTCAATCACTGCATTTAGATCCGCATAACCAGTTAACAAGATACGAATAGTATTTGGCGAAGCCGCTTTGATATCACGCAACACTTCTGTACCTTGCTTATCTGGCATGCGTTGGTCGCTGATGACCACTTGCACATCATGCTCGCTAACATACTTCATCAATTCGCTAGCATCAGTGGTGATAAATACATCATGTGACTGGCGAAAATGCATTTTTAAACTGCGTAAAATGCGTGGCTCATCATCGATAAAAGCGATTTTTGGTTTTTGCATGACGCTCTCTTTAAATAAGTGATGGGAAGTCTCTTAACTTTCAAATAAGGCTTGTGAAGGTTTAGGTTCATGAGCGCTAGACTGTATCGGTAACTTAATAGTAAACGTCGTGCCCGCGCCAACGATTGAGCTAACCTCGATGTATCCACCATGTTGCTCGATGATTTGTGCCGTAATGGCCAACCCTAGCCCCGTGCCATCGCCTGCTTTTTTGGTAGTAAAAAACGGCTCAAAAATCTTCGCCAGCGTATTTTCTTGGATACCGACACCATTGTCTTTGACACTCACGATAATGTGCTGCTGCGCCTTATCGATAGACGAGCTGACTTGCAATGTCCCTTTATGATCAGCTGGCATGGCTTGGGCGGCATTATTAAATAGGTTCAATAATACTTGGTTGACCTGTGAAGGGTTGCATTGAATCGGTGGCAGCTCAGCTAAATTGGTTTTGACGTCTAGAGTTTTTAAATTATTGCGCGCCATAATCAATGAGGTATTGATACAATCATTGATATCAACATCTTTTACCTTAGATTCATCAATTCGAGAAAAGTCGCGTAAGCTGACGACCAGCTCGGCAATCTGATCGACGCCGTAAAGTCCATCTTTAATCAAATCGGCCAAATCTTCACTGACCTCATCTTCTTTAATTTCCTCACAGCATTGTAAGGTTTGCTCTATCAGTTGCTCGACTTGTTCTTGATTGATAGTTGGTGCTTTTAAGACCTGCAATAATTGATCAGTATGTTGTAGCAACTCATCAAAACGCATGAGATTATCGCCAACCAATTCCATGTTACTTCGCACGTAGCCGAGTGGCGTGTTGACCTCATGCGCCACACCTGCCACCATTTGGCCAAGCGTAGCCATTTTTTCGGAGCGCACCAGATGCACTTGTGAAGCTTTTAACTCATCCATGGCTTGCTGTAAGTCTTGCGTGCGGGCAGCGACTTGCTTTTCTAGATGCACATTGATTTCAGCAAGTGCGCCTTCATTTTCGACGACGCGGTCAATCAGTTGATTGGTCTGCTCACTGATGATTTGAATCTCGCTGACATTTGAATGAGGCAGTTTGTGCGCGCTTAATTGTTGATATTTTTTTTGTTCAATTAACACCCCCATGTCAGCCACTGACTGTGCCATGTGCTTTAGCGGCCGCGTAAAGTAGCGACGAAACACCCATGCGGTCAACAATAAAATAGGGATAAAACCCAGCAGCATGGCTTGAATCAGTTTATTGGACAGCGCATTTGCCACGATCATCATGTCATTATCAGGCTTGACGATGACCATCTTCCAATACGTAAAGGGCATGCGAAAAACGAAAGCGGTGGCAGGCTGCTGCAACACAAAATCATTGGGCACAGCGATGGTATCGACCAAATGACTGTCTACCAAATTGAACGTTTGGTCGATATTTAACAGCAATAATGCTGAGAGCAATTTGGACTCTTGCTCGCTGATTTTATTCAGATTGGTCGTACTTAGAATACTACGTGCAGCGAGCGTATAGCGGCTTTCATCTTTAGTTACTGCCTCATCTATCAGTGTCTGATTAATACTATCTAGACTGTCCGCAATAGGGGCAAAGCTAGGGTTGCTCTCAGCTAGCTGCCGTGCCGTTATGACCTCGCCTTGACTGCTATCTTTAGTTGCGTGCATGATCATCGACTGATCGGGAAAGGTCAAAAACCGATTGTCCAAGTCTACTAAAAAGACATAACCACCCAGCTTATCTTGCCACTTTTTCATCGCCTCGCCGAGGTTATCGAGTAACAGATTGAAACTCACCACTCCATCAAAAGCCTGATTGCGACTGTCGTATAAAGCCTTGGCACACGTCATCATCGGCTGATTACTCACCGGATCGACATAGGCACGACTCCAAACACAGTGGTCATGACGCGCGTACATTGCAGGAATGTACCACCAATCACGATAATAGGGATTCGGAGTTTGGCGCACTTGATTATAGCCCGCTAATGGCTGCATATTGCCTGAGCTATCGCGCGCCCACACAAATGACTGCCGTTCTCGACCCTCAGCGTACATATTTGGATCAAACCATACGCCACCGCCTACAATGCGTTGATCCATTTGTTGCATGAGATTACCAAAGGTTTCTTTATAAAGGATGTCTTGTTTTGGTAAGCCACCAGCCATCGTACTGGTGGCTTTGGCCAATCCGTCGACATGGTTGATACTCGCCATAATGCTATTGATGGCTTCATTACCTGTTTCAACCACTGTTTCTGAAGTCATCTCCAGTATGCGCGGCTTAGCTTGGGTTTCGATGACCCAGTACACCAGCAAAATAATAAGCAAAAAAGCCAATGTTAAGATAATCAATATACGGGTGGAAATACTACCAAACCGACCAACAACCTTCATAAACACACCTAATATCTATGCGCTAACTGTTATCAACAAATCAGTGAATGACTAAAGAGATGATTGATACGCAACCGCTATTTATAGTGAGCTCAAGAATACGATGCCGTTATGACAATACGATGACAAAAATCGTGTTTTACCGTATGGTAGCTATTGTCTGTCTATGCGCAGCAGCTATATGATCTCTTCATTATTTATTTTTGCGACTTTTTTAGCATAAACAACATTCCTCTTATTGCGAGCCTACGTCAGGCTTGGCAATGCCATTATTGCTTTAGATAAGGAAAAAATTACAGCTAAAGAGACAGTCCTTATTATGGGAAAGCCCACTCTAATTGGACCATGGAGAAGAGAAGTGACTATAGTCAGTTTAATATAAAATCGATACAGCCCATGTCATGAAATAGTTTAGGTAGATTCTTCTCCCTCTATCCTTGGCGTAGAAATTTAGCTTTTGCCCACTTCTTCTGGATAGGATTTAGATCAGGGCTATATAGTGGTAAAAATAACAGGCGATCGCCGTGCCTATTAATTAGCTTTTGCACGCGTTTATGAAAGCTTGCGTTATTGACCTATGCTGACAATACTGTAGAAACTAACTTAGGAAATTTTAATAAGAAAGCTTAATGATGATGACCCATGCTATCGACCTCATAGCCATTAAATTCATATCCAACACTAGAGGTTCGATTTCCATATAGGGAATTGAACCCAATTAAAGCACCTTAACAAGTATTATGTTATTCAGTGATTTCGGTACCCTATTAAAGACTCGAGTGTTTAGCTATAGGCTAATGGTATCAGTATTTTTATTCTCTGAAATAGCTACAGTGTATTTCTTGATATACATGCCATACATATACTATTCGTGATCGGTGCGCTGTGTACGTATCAATCAAACTTTAGCATCAATGAAATCGAGCATAAAAAAGACAGTTTATACAAGGTTCATTAAGGTATATATTAATATCAATGACTCGAATTCGGGAATCAAGCCATGTTAACTTTTCATTCAAAACCATCATTGCCGATAATTAAGACGGCAATGATTTCTACTTTATTAATTGGTACTGTCCAACTGATGATAGGTTGTGACTCACAGCCCTTATCTTCGAATAATGACGGCATTGCACAAACGAATACTGCACAAACGAATACTGTAGATAAAGACATGGCTAAGAATGATGAGGTGTCTGCTAACCTAGCGCCTACAGATTCTGGTGCTATGGATAAAACACAAGCTAACGACGCAGCATATCTATCCGATGAGCAAATCGTCAGCCCGTTAGGGTATCAAAATTTAAGCTTCGGTCAGGTTATTACCCCTGAATTACTAAGTAGCCTAGGAATGACCAAAGCCAAGGGCGATAACGAACAGTGCTACTACGTCAGTAATCCAGCACTGAGTTATGTCGATAAAGAGTACGGTGATCGTGCTTCTGTGCTATATCAAATCATAGACAACAAGGTTGCCCTGATCAGTATTCAGGATCCAAGCATCACGTTTTATAAAGACATCAACATTGGTGATTCAGCCACAGCGGTTATGAAAGCACATAATGATGAGCTTGACTACGAAGTCGATAAATATGCAGTTGATGGTGACTACTATAGCCTGATTGCTAATGTTAATTTCAAGGTAATAAAAGAAGGTCCACTCGGAGAATCATTGAAAGACGAAAATATTGAGGTTAATAATAAACAGGACAAGCTGCCTCTACAAATTGAATATCACATCAAGGGCGGTCAAAAGCTGAGTGATTCTACGATTAAGGCGACTGAGTGGATAGCAGACAATAAAAACCTATTAAAAGGTGAGGTAGAAAGCATCGATATTGGTATACCAGAAGCGGTTTATTTGGTGGAAGGCTGCTCTTAAAAGTTGAACACAAAAAAATTAGCATCTAGCTGGGTTATTAGTGAAAGGCCATTTTTATAAGGTTGCTTTGTGACTCATGCTCAATCAATGAGTTATTGCACTCTCTAAAATCGTATACGCTGCTTTGACCCTATCTGCATTGGGATAGTTTTTATTTGCCAGAATAACAATGCCTGATTTTTTACTAGGAATATAGGCGATATAGCCACCGAACCCATTAGTAGCGCCTGTTTTGTTGACCCAGACGTTGTTTAAAATAGGCGTTGGATGATTGTCTGCTTGAATGGTTTGAGGCTTTAGCACCACGTCCATTGAGTTACCTTCGAGTAAGGTATTTAGCTGAGTAGGATAAGGGTACATCTCCCATCCTAACCCTTGTGTAAAAGTGCTCGCCTGATAGTAACCCTTTCTATTATTGTCTAACGCTTGCTGAATATCTTTATCCAACGACACAAGACCCATATTAGCCGCCATAAACTGCATCATATCTCCAATGGTTGATTTAATGCCATAAGCTTCAGCGTCTAACATGCCAGGATTGACTCGGATAGCATCACCAGCAGCGTTATAACCAAATGCATAATCCGCCATTTTGTCATTAGGCACATTGATAAAGGTGTTGGGCATATTGAGTGACGGCAGTATTTTTTCTTCCATCAATTGTGTGTAATCAGCATCCATGCTTAATGCCGATATATAGCCAAACAACCCTATGCTGGCATTGGAATACAAACGCTTTGAGTTGACAGGAAAGACTGGCTGCCAAGATTTATAATAACGAAGCAACTCTTTATTGTTTTTGACGTCATCAGGTACTTGTAGCGGTAGACCACCAGCTGAATAGGTGGCTAGGTTTATAAGCTTGGTGTTGCCAATGGCGCTGTTTTTTAGGTAAGGAATATATTTATCAGCGGTATCTTCTAATGCAAGTGTGCCATTTAATTCTGAATAACTGGCTAAGGTAGCCGCAAACGTCTTACTGATTGAGCCTAGCTCAAAAATAGTGTTTTCTGAGACAGGTATTTTGGCTTTCTTATCAGCCAAACCATAATGATAGAAGTGTGATTTACCATCAATAATAATGCCAAAAGCCATCCCTGAAATATTATGCTCATTCATTAATAATCTGGCTTGCTGATCAACGGCATTTTTCAGAAGATCATCACTGTCAGCTGCCTGTACGGTTCCAGATAGTAATGCTGCTGTCACTAAAGCGGTGAGTCCTACTTGATTTAAAAGGGTTTGAACGGATTTTTTCATTATAGGGCTTCTTGTTTATTGTAATAGATGAACTAAGAATTTAATGCGTATGCAAATAGCTTTTTGCTTTCAGTTCGGGTATGCCGTTTTACATTATCTCAGAATGCTGAATCCCCGACAATCTTAGCGATTTAGTATCATAGAATGGATCTTTTAGGGTATACCTCAAAGGGATCATTGAAAACTGGCTTCTTCTATCTAAAGACATTTTTCATAATATTTCTTATTGGAACAAAAGGCACTCTTCATACTTTGTGTTGATCATCAGTGGTAATAGGGCTGACTTCCATATCATCAACCTGAGTATCTACCTGCGTATTTAAATCATTACTTGCAGCAGGCGTACTATTTTTATGGCTAAGCATACGATTCTTGCGAGCATGCTCGGCTTCTTCATCTTTGACCGCTTCTTTAAAACCCTTTACCGCACCGCCTAAATCCTTGCCAGCATTTTTAAGCTTAGCAGTGCCAAACACGACCACTACTACTACTACTACTACTACTACTACTACCAATAAAATCAGCTAATGTGTAATAGAAAAACTGCCCATAACGGTATCCTTATATCTTAGGCCTTGATAAGACCAGTATGTGTATGTGTGCTTTAAAACCCTCTTAACCGTACCAAAATTACAGCTTCAAACGTCGCAACCGCAGCGCGTTACCAACAACAGATACTGACGAGAGACTCATAGCCGCCGCCGCTATCATTGGACTTAGTAAAAGCCCGAAGAACGGATACAGAACACCCGCCGCAATCGGCACCCCAAGGGCATTGTAGATAAAAGCAAAGAACAGGTTTTGTCTGATATTGCGCATCGTAGAATGGCTCAGTTTATGGGCTCTTACGATTCCCATCAGATCACCTTTCACTAACGTGATCCCAGCACTCTCCATGGCCACATCTGTTCCTGTGCCCATGGCGATGCCGACATCTGCTTGGGCAAGAGCGGGAGCATCGTTAATACCGTCACCCGCCATAGCCACAACCTTGCCACTACTTTGCAACTCTTTGATGATACGGTTTTTGTCTTCTGGAGAGACGTCCGCATGTACTTCATCAATATTCAGTTTGCTAGCAACGGCTTTAGCCGTTATTTCATTGTCACCTGTCAGCATAACCACCCGCAGTCCAGCTTTGTGCAACAGCGATATTGCTTCGCTTGTACTTGGCTTGATCGGATCAGCCACTGAGATTAGACCAGCTGCTTGCCCATCTACGGCGACGAACATGACGGTTTCACCATCTTTTCTACGTATGTCGGCGCGTTCTGAAAGTGTGCTGTCAAAACTATTCAGGCGCTCCATGAATTTTGAATTGCCTACAGCGACCTGTTTACCATTAACCAGCGCCTGCGCGCCTTCACCCGTGGTTGAGCTAAAATCGCTGGCTTTGATCATATTGAGAGATTTTGCCTTTGCTGCTTTGACGATAGCTTCTGCCAGAGGATGTTCGCTGGCAGTCTCTACCGCTGCGACAAGTATAAGCAGCTCATCCTCGTCTAAGCCACCAAGCGCTTCGATAGCGGTGAGCTCTGGTTTACCTGCTGTCAGCGTTCCGGTTTTATCGACAACGATGGTGTCGACTTTTTCCATGCTCTCTAACGCTTCAGCATTCTTGATAAGTACGCCATTTTGCGCGCCCTTACCAGTGCCCACCATAATCGACATCGGTGTGGCGAGCCCTAATGCACAAGGGCAGGCGATGATTAATACAGCGATGGCATTGACCAGCGCAAAAGCCATTGCAGGCGCAGGCCCAAATATCGCCCAGACAATAAAGGTAATGACAGAGCAAATAAGTACGATGGGCACGAACCATCCAGCTACCTTATCAACCAGTTTCTGTATTGGTGCGCGACTGCGCTGGGCTTCAGCGACCATTTTGACGATCTTGGATAATACGGTGTCATCACCAACATCAACCGCTTTGATCAGTAGTGTCCCAGTACCGTTGACTGTGCCGCCGGTGACCGTATCCCCTTGTTCCTTTAACACTGGAATGGGTTCACCAGTTACCATCGATTCATCAATGCTACTACTACCATCAAGTACCGTGCCGTCTACAGGAAGCTTTTCTCCTGGCTTGACTCGCAATCTGTCGCCGCTGATCACTTCGTCAAGTGATACTTCGGTCTCGACATCGTTCTCATCCACACGTCTTGCCGTTGGTGGTGCCAGCTCGAGTAACGCACGGATTGCTCCTGAGGTTTGACTTCTGGCTTTGAGCTCTAACACTTGACCCAATAGCACCAAGGTCACAATGACCGCTGCCGCTTCGTAGTACACCCCTACTTGGCCAGTGGCGTCCCTAAAGCTGTCTGGAAAAATATCCGGAAGGAAGGTTGCTACCAGACTGAAACCAAAAGCTGCGCCTACACCAACTGCAATCAGAGTAAACATGTTTAGGTTTCGACTTTTTATTGATTGCCAGCCACGGACGAAGAACGGTGTGCCTCCCCATAACACGACAGGTGTTGCAAGCGCTAGCTGAATCCACTGAGCGATCTGTCCAGAGATATCACCTTGACCAAGGTTGTCTAAGCTTAGACCTACCATGTCACTCATAGCATACAGAAATAGCGGTATGGTCAACACCGTACAAATCCAGAAACGGCGTGTCATATCGTCGAGCTCTGAGGTGTCCTCCTCACCAATAGTAGCCGTCTCTGGTTCAAGTGCCATTCCACATATTGGACAGCCGCTATTCTTCACATCTCTGACTTCTGGATGCATGGGACAAATATAAACGGCACCATTATAATCAGCTGGGACTTTGTCGTATTTGCCGCCTTTGACAGATTTTACCTTAGTACGGTCAGTATCTTTGCCATGACAATGTGAATGACTGTCTTCATCAGTAACCTCGTCTTCAGGTTTAAGAGACATGTTGCATATTGGGCAGCCGCTATCTGTAACGTCTTTCACCTCTGGATGCATCGGACAAGTATAAACGGTGCCATTATAATCAGCTGGCACTTGGTTATACTCTTTGAAGGTAGTATGGGTTTGATTAGTATTCTTTGAATCTTGACCATTAAGGCCATTCTTTTTATCGCTATTAGTAGGATTCATCAGATAACTCCTTCACTTATATTGAGTAAAGATTGCGCTCTAACTCAATGGTTAAGAGATGCCCGTTATCATGATTACTATTTGATAAAATCTTAATTTTGATGTTAGAGACGGATGCTAGACAAAAGGTAATATGTACCAATAGCACTTAAAATTGGGCTACTGTTAGGCTACTGAAGAAAGGCGTATAGCGAAAGTCTCAGCCATCCAATAATATATTTGCACCTAACCTTAAAGAGCAATAACTCTCTATTGGATAGTTTTATCTAAAATATAGATTCAGACTCTACGAGATCGCTACTCAAAAGCCATTTTCCGACGACTACACGCATCTCTTTATTACAAGCTTTAATCTGGTTTACGGAGATATTTCAGAATTGCCATCAATATAAACACAAGTACAGCAAAAAGAAGTAGCGCAAACAGTAGGCAGAGAATCATCCAGCCCCAGCCCATCCCTTGCATCATCGTTCCCTGCATCATTTCTCCATTCATTATGCCGTTCATAATAGTATTTCTCCGTAGATTATAGTATTGGCATTAATAGTAGTGTGCGCGCTAAGCATGGGAATATCAAATGCTCATTAATTACATCTCTTCAAGGTCAGAGCCGATAAATTAATCATCGTTAAATGTCGACTCTCTTAAAATCCGTAACATTATCCTTGAGGGCTCTGCATCATCTGGCGACAGTAAGTGGCTAAATTTTCTGGTAAATCCTCTGGGCAGACGCCACACTGCTGGTTGCCAGGAACAGCATAATCAATAAATTTCGGATATGATAGATTTAGGTTGCTCATGATGACCTTGAATTCTTCGAGTGATATGTCCCCGCCAAGCCGTGGATTGCGCTTTTTTTCCTGAGCGATTGAAGAGACAAAGCGCTCCTTGTAGTCGTGCGCAGGATAGACCAGCGTGTCGTCTGGTAAAGAAAAAAGTTTCTGCCGCACAGATTTATACAGCGCATCGGCATCGCCATTCTGGAAGTCGGTCCGGCCACATCCATCGATAAGTAAAGCATCGCCAGTGAATACCCTCTCATTAAAGAGATACGCAAAATGACCATCGGTGTGTCCCGGCGTATGCAATGGGTGCAGGGTAATACCAGCAACCTGCAAAGGTGTTCCTTCTTCCAGCCCGACATCCACACATGGTAGACGGTCAAAGGCAGGCGCTGCGATCTTGCTACCGACGGCACGCTTCATCTCCAACGCTGCAGTAATGTGATCTGCGTGGATATGCGTGTCAACTGTGTAGACCAAATCCAGTCCCAATCTATGGATTTCAGCCAAGTCACGATCCATGGTCGCTATGACCGGATCAATCAGGATAGCCTGACCTGTATCCTCGTCCCCTAACAGATAGGTATAAGTGCTCGAAAGGGGTTCGTACAATTGACGAAATATCATGATTATTCCTTGTATAAGGTAAGGGCTGATGCCCAACACACTGGTTATTGCACTTATTTTTTATATATTATGTTCTAATATAGTGTATTCATAAAGCATTACTCTGTATGGTTTTTATGTGACATTAGCAGACCAAAGCTGTTGGACTCGTGGGTCCTCGATATTTGCTCTTGAGCTGGTCAATACGGCAAGCGAGTGATGCGGTATCATCAATGAATTGCTGTATTAAATAACCATAGTGTTAAGATTGGTTCTTAGGTTATTACACGCCCTTTCATAATCTTCTCTCTTTATATAATCTTCCGTAATACTAAACATCATATCTTCAGTATATGAATTTAATGACCATGACATCCACAGCACGGTTCATTACCATCAAGCTGACTGATTAAACTCTCCCAAGTTAGTGACTAAAGAGTTTATATCATAAAATAAAATTATTCACTCGGATCAGAAGCCGGTGGAAAGTCATGACGGAGCTGAGCAACGTTGGCAGCAGTGACTGTATCGGTAAATTTATTAAGGTCACTATGCACATATTGAGTGACCGCTGCTATTTGTTCATCATTCATCATACTTTGAAAGGATGGCATACCGCGCAGACCATTTATCACAACACTAATAATATAGTACTTTGATTGCATCTTACTGTTATCAGCAAGCGGCGGATAGTAACCTGCCCCCTTTGCACCCTTACCATCTTGCATATGACAGCCAGCACAAGAATCATTATAGAGCTTTTTACCATTGGTAGTAATAAACCCCTTTTTACCTTCAGAGCTACCTTCGAACTTTGCTAACCACTTTTGCAAGCTAGCATCTTCTACCATTTTCGGTAGTGAGCTGACATCGACGATATTGGCTGTTGGCGACCTAAGTGCTTCTTTATTCATATACACTGCACCCCATGCACCATTATTGCGACTGGCTTGATTATCAAAGACCATTTGCGTGGTTTGTTGCTGACTGGCGAGAGGGACAACGTTGGCTTTAGTGGATTGGCTACAGCTTGATAGCGCGACTGTGCTTCCGATACCTAGTATCATTACCACAGCAAGCAGGTTTGGTTTGATCATGTCCATGATTACCTCTGAATTTATTATGATTAATTTACTGTAATAATCACTTCTACTAACCAAGTTTTTTTGCCTTTTGATGTAGTCGCTGAGCGGCATCCATACCAGATAAAATTGCCCCTTCTTGCCATGCTGGGATATGTGAGCAGTGCTCACCTGCTAGTACGATACGGTGGTCAATCGCGCATAGCGTATCGTAGTACTGATCACGGCTTGACTCGCTCCAAATGCCATAGCAACCGAGCGACCATGGAATACGGTGCCAAGCGACGGACGTTCCAGAGCGGAACTCTTTGGTATATTGCGGATGAATATACTTACCATACTGTAGTGCCGCATCAATACGCTCTTTTGGATTCAGCGTATTAAATCGATAAGAGGCTTCTCCAAATCCATACGCGCCGAGTAGCACCCCTGAGCCTGTGGTAAACATATCGTGTGAAGGATAGGATATCTGTGAGATAGGCATATCGGTATAGGTGATACCGCCGTAAATCCATTCGTCTTCTTCCCAAAATCGGCGTTTGAACTCTAAACCTATTTTATAAGAGGTGTCATAAGGTACCGCTGCCATCGCTTGCTTCATCGGCGCTGAGACGTTAATATCAATTTGAGTCAATACGGATAGTGGAATGTTGCAAATACACCAGTCAGCACGCACGGTTTTAGTTTCGCCATCTAGATTGTTACTAATGCTATTACTATCGACATAATCGACAGTGACACCGCTCTCATCTTGATAAATCTTAGTGACTTTGGCGTTGAATGTAATCAACTCTCGGCATTCGCGAGTGAACGCATCACCGATTTTTCCCATACCACCGACAGGCTGAAACATCGCTGGTTGATGGTCATATGTCGTATAGTTGCTATAAATATCTGACCACATCCCTGAATTTAAGAGCTTGTCCATCGGTACCGGTGTTGAGGGTTTGGCATCAGGCATCAAACCGCCACCTGGATAAACACTATAGCCACGATGCTTGCTGGTTTCGTGGCTTTTAACATAGCGATAATTGTTATCAAGGACGCCCCAACCTTTTAATCCTTCTAATAACTTCTCTTTATCCTCTTTATTAACTGTCTTATCAAGGCTACCGGTATTGACTGCTTTAGATAATAGCTCTGAGACATAGCCACGTATGTCGCTTTGCACCTCGCCTAAGCGTTGCGGTGCGCCATTAAAATGGCTGGTACGGTGCAAATAGGCGCGGTCATTGGTTTGGATAAAAGGCTGCAGTGCCACACCGAATTTTTTACAATAATGGAATACCGCATAATGATGAACGGGCAATCGCCATGGTCCCCCATTAAAGTAATTGCCTTTTTTAAAATCGCAAGTCACCTCGCCGCCGCCAAGCTCAGTATATTTATCACCTGCGTTTAGTGTCCAACTGCGACCACCTCCGCGATTTTGAAACTCAAGAACAGTGACTTTATAGCCGGCTTTACGTAGCTCATAAGCAGCGGTGAGTCCGCCCAATCCTGCGCCAAGGATCACAATGCTAGCGCCAGCAGGCGCACCCTTTAAATTCATCTCTTGTTTAAAGCTAGATTCAGAAGCAAACCCTAACGTAGTCATCGCCTGATACATTGCTGTCGCCCCTGCGGTCTTACCGATCATTGATAGCAGTTGCCGGCGTGTGGGCGATTGAAGCATATCATTCATTTTATTATCCTTATTATAGAACCGTCATCCATGTCATCAGGTTGCATTAGGTATTTTTATAGCTGTATCGATAGTGGTGTTAATGGCACTTACTTTAAGATGCGTTTAACGTCAGCAACACTGACATCACTACTTTGTAGACCACCGAAAGTTACCCGCACATAATTGGTAATACTGGCAATCTGCGCATGACTCAACTCTTTAGAGAAGCCGGGCATTTTGGGTGCGGTGTTTAGTGCGCCTTTCGCACCATAAGCAATGACATTGATGAGCGCGTCTGGCTTAATGCGACGAATACTACTCAGTCCTACGATAGAGGCGTAACGAGCATCGGGCTGCGCGTAGCCATCTGCTCCGTGACAGCTAGCACAAGCAGCAAGATATAGCGCTTTTGGTGAGTTATTAGTATTAGAACCAGCATTAGTAGTGGATTTTGCCTGCGCCAGATAGTCTTTTTGCTCAATTAAATCATAGGTAATAGAGCGACTAACCGGATTAGGCAGCCGTGATGTATCTATAGGTATCACGTAATCGTCTGTCTTAATGATAGGGACGACTTTTAGATAAGCAGCCATTGCAATTAAGTCGCTATCGCTTAGATAGCGTGTACTGTGGGCGACGGCTTCAGCCATTGGTCCACCTGCATAAGCCCGTTTTTCGAGCATGCCGGTACGCAAATAAGTGACGATATCACTCTCACTCCAGCGCCCAATGCCGCTGTCATTATCTGGAGTGATATTAGGCGCATACCACTTACCAAGTGGTGCACCGGATAAATACTTGTCTTTATCAAGACCTTGCGTGAGATTGCGCGGTGTGTGACAAGTACCGCAATGTTCCAAATTATTAACCAGATATTCACCACGCTGCTGGGTTTGGGTGAGCCCTGCACGATTTTCGGTAGAAGGTACGTTAATCACATTCCAAGCCAACATTAATGTTCGGATATTCAACGGGAATGGTAGCTTAGTGGTATTTTCAGGTGGCTCCTCTACTGGAGGTACGGTTTGAAAGTAAGCAAATAATGCACTGATATCCGCCTCAGCCATACCATGATAAGACGGATATGGCATCGCAGGATAAAGCTGATGCGTAGGCGCACGACCTTTTTTCAAGGCATTTTTGAAATCAGTCTCAGTATAGTTACCGACACCATAACGTGTAGAGGGCGTGATATTGGTCGAGTAAATATTACCAATAGGGGTTTCAATCGCGACGCCGCCGCTATAGTCCTCGCGATGACACGCCATACAATCAGCAATACGGGCAATGTAGGCGCCGCGATTAACCAAATCACTATTGGCAGGACTGACATTGGGTAAGCTGGTAGCGGGACTGATATTGAATAGGCTCGTCCTATTAGGTAAGCCTGCACTATCAGCCATGACAGCGCTGGAAGCCATACTAAGTGCAAGTGCTGATAACAGCATATAACTTGGTTTCATACTATCCTCACTAGGCTGGCAAAAACTCATTTTTAATCATTTTAGCCATGACTTTATGACATGTTTATTATTTATCGACGCTAAAAAGATTATTGTTTAGCCGCTTCAACTTTTATATTTAAAGTCAGATTTTTAGTCATACCGAACAAGACATATTTTTTGATATTCCACTGAGTACGGTCAATAGTGGCGGTAAAATTGCCTCCGCAGATATTCTTCTTAGCTAGAGCGGTCAGATAGCAATTAAATTTGGTCGCCAATAAGCTAATAGGATGGGTCTGACCGTTTAAGGTTAGCTTGCCATCCACTTGTGTGACCTTTGGGTTTTCTGTGTCAGAGGTAAAATGCCATTTGGTAGATTCAAAATGAGCCAATGGAAACTGTTCCATATTAAAAAAATCAGAGCCCATCAGTTTGAGAGTGAAGCTTTTGTTGCCTGTGTTTAAGGATTTTATGGGGATAATGAGAGAGATGTCGCCAGTTTTTGCGCTCGGATCATACTGGAGTATTCCCGTCACATTATAGAAGCCGCCAGTGGTGGCAGAGGTTTTGAGGTGGTCAATAGCGAAACGTACGTTAGAGGTGTCAGGCTCAATTTTATAGGTGGCGGCAAAGCTACTAACCGTACAACCTACCAGCAATAATAGTGTCCCTAATGGCTTGTAGTAATGCAATAGTACTTTGTCAAATACAAGCTGGCTCATGACAACATTCCTTTGTTGTGTGATCTTACTTATGACACGATTTCTAAGCGTTTACTAGCATTGTTTTATTTGGATGAGTTTTTAAGATTAGTGCTGTGTTTGTTATTGAACTGCCTTACTATATTGATCGAAAACTATCAGAATATGATAACCAAGCGGTTAAATGAATTATAGCAGAGGGTTGGACTCATAATTCCCAACCATAATCACTAAGAATATCTTTCAATCAATCACCTTTTACCAACCAGTTATACCACAACCGGCTTGCTGCTTTTTTTAGTCAATACGTAGTGAGCAATCATACCGATACAAATACCCCAAAACACTGAACTTAATCCCAAAAACTGCATACCGGATGCCGTGGCTAAAAAAGTAATCAGTGCCGATTCTCTTTGACCATCATCTTTCATGGCAATAGTAATATTGGCTGATATAGCACCTATTAGCGCCAGACCAGCTAGAGCGGCGATCAGCTCTTTAGGTAATAAGCTAAATACCAGCACAATACTACTAGCAAACAATCCCCCCAATAAGTAAAAAATACCATTAGCGATACCGGCGACATAACGCTTTTCTTTGAGCTCGTGCGCATCTTTTCCCGTACATAGTGCAGCGGTGATTGCTGCTAATGTAATGGTGATACCTCCTACGCAAGCAACCGCTAGTGAGGCAATGCTAGTGGCCATGACAATAGGTTTCGCCGGCGTGTCATAGCCACTTAAGTTCAAGATAGCCATGCCGGGTAAAAACTGTCCGCTTAAGCTCACGAGAATAAGAGGGATTGCAAGGTTAAACGTTGAATGCCATGACCATTCTGGCCAGATGAGGACGGGGATGGTCATCGTGAAATTGATATCGACAGGGTTCATCTTGCCAAGTAGCAAACTTAAGGTGACGCCACATAATAATACCCAAATCATTGTATAGCGCGGTGACAAGCGCTTGGCCAATAAATAACAGCCCAACATACTAAAAATAATAAATGGCATGGTGTCAGTGGCGACGAATAACCCTAAGCCAAATTGAAATAGGATACCTGCCATCATACCGGCGGCGATACTGTTAGGAATCCACTGTAAAACCTTATCAAAATAGCCAGTCGCGCCGACCATAAAAATAACGATAGCTGAGATAATGTAAGCCGCAACGGCCTCATTAATACTCATCTGTGGAAACAATGTCACGAGCAGCACGGTTCCTGGAGCAGACCAAGCAGTTACTATCGGCGCTTTATATTTGATAGAAAGATAAATACCAGGTATCGCAGTGCCTATCGATATACCCCAAATCCAAGACGCCATCATCGCCTCTGCCACTTGTGCTGCTTGTGCCGCTTGAAAGAAAATAACCAGTGGCCCTGCATAAGCAATGAGTACCGCTAAAAAGCCAGCAACAGACGCTGAAAGTGACCAGTCTTGTTTTAAATCTTGTATTACAGTTACCATCTTACATTCCTAAAAACTCTATAATTTTATCAATTGATCATCTTTAGGATAAATATGACCTCTTATACGAGTCATTACTAGTCGATAAAACTTTATCTATAGAAACTAAGAAACTCTTAATTTTTAAAATTAAGAGTTTCTTACTACATATCATATCGACAAGAAAATAGATGTCCTTTATATTTTCACCACATACCTGCCCACTGACTTTCCCTCTAGCATCAATGTATAGGTGTCTTTGATATCTTCTAGGCCAATCTCGTTAGTGATACTATCTAAAGTAGCTATTTTAAACTCACCAGCCAGTTTGTCCCATGCCGCTTGCTTCTTCTCAAGCTTACATTCAACCGAGTCGATACCTATTAGTCTGACGCCTCTTAAAATAAATGGGAATACATTGGTATTGAGTTCATGTGACGCTGTTAACCCACAGCAAGTAGCAACCCCATCGTATTTTATATATTTTAGGGCATTGGCTAAAATATCACCGCCAACCGTATCGACGACCCCTGCATATCTTTCAACCATAATGGGTTTTTTAGCGTCCTCATTAAAAGTATCTCTAAGGATGACTTCTGACGCGCCAATTTGTTTGAGATAATCAATTTGTTCCTCTTTTCCTGATACGGCAACGACAGTAAAGCCAATTTTATTCAGGATAGAAACCGCTAAAGAACCCACGCCACCAGTAGCACCAGTGACTAAAACCTCACCATCTTCTGGCTTGACACCATTATCTAATAATTCATTAACACTCAAAGCTGCCGTTAATCCTGCCGTACCGAAAGTCATGATTTCTTTATCAGTTATTGTGTCAGGAATACGGGCGACCCATGACGCTGGCACTTTGACAAACTCTGCATGACCGCCATCAGTATTCATACCCAAGTCGTAGCCAGTCACCAATACTTTTTCTCCGACTGCAAAGGCATCAGATGTCGTTTCGTGTACCACTCCCGCCACATCGATACCGGTGATATGCGGGAACTTTCTAGTCACACCCGGATTGCCGACAGAGCTTAAAGCATCCTTATAATTTAATGATGAATAAGTTGTCTTTATGACCACTTCATCTTTATCACCTTCTGGTACAGGAACTTTTTGTATTGCGCAAGAAAACACTCTGTCCGCTACTTTCTCTACTACAAAGGCTTTCATATTTATTCCTTACATATTCTTAGGACTACAAAACCTCAATATTCGTAACGAGAGGATTGTTCGCCTTTAATCACTTAAATTAGAAGTTAGCATGTCACCAATATATTTTTTATGCTGTATTATTCTTCATATATCGATAGATAAATTATCGTTATGTAAAATAACATAATTGATTTATCATAACAAGATGTAAATGCTCAAGCCTTCTCGTTATAATTGACGTAGCTATGCGGCGTTGTGTCGCTAAGGATATGAATCAAACCATGAATAATGCTAAAAAAAAAGGCTCAAGCGTTGAGCGTGTTTTGAAGATAGTTGAAATGTTAGCCAAGTCTCAAAGACCTATGAGTGTCAGCGACCTAGCAGAAGCGTTAGACATACCGATACCAAGTATGTATCGGCTGCTAGAACAATTACAGAATCTCGGATTCGTCCAATTAGATCTGCCTGGAAAAGTAACCTGCGGAAAACGAACTTATCAGCTAGCCATAGATTTATGGCAAAACAATCATTTCAAAACTGAAAGGCTGGCAATCTTGCAACAGCTTTCGGCACAAATAGGAGAAACGGTAGGCATTGCGATTATGCAAGATTTAGACGTGGTTTACGTCGATCGCGTATTGTCTGATTGGCCCCTTCAAATATACTTACCTGCGGGTTCTCATATTCCAGTTTGGGCAAGTGCCAGTGGTAAGTTACTTCTAGCACAACTACCTACAGATAAGTGCGAACGTATTATTGATAAAATGTCGATACATGCCTTGACCACCAATACACAGACCGATAAAAATCAGCTACTGAAGACCATCGCTAAAACGCGTGATACTCAAATAGGGATAGATAACGAAGAGTTTATTCCAGGCATGGTCGCCTGTGCGGTACTCATTCCAAATGGTGAGCAACAAGCATTTGCCACCGTATTTACTCATGGTCCCACTGTCAAAAAGTCTTTGGAAGAATTATTAAGCCATGTACCTCTTTTGCAGGAAGCTGCAAATGAGCTGTCTGTTGTTTTTAATCAAGACTCTCTATAGTCATTTGTCCAATTAGGTCACTAGCAAAACACCATAGCCGTTTTTTTCTTCTTGATTAATAGGGTATAGATCATAAGTAACATAGCTCAAGCAGAACACAAGTTACTTAATAATTGACAACACGGTTGTTTTTTGCCAAGATATTTATGAACAATGATTTGGAGGCGATCATTAAATAGCCGTGATTTTAAATCAACTACTATTCACACCTTTCCGGTTTGTGTGTTAGTAGCTCCTACATCCGGGTTTAAGCGATTAAGATTTTTCTTAATCTTTTCTAAACCTGATGACTAATAGGAGTCACTATGCAGGTTAAATCTCAAAGAACTTGGATCAAAAACCCCCTCTACTGTTTAGACCCCGCTTATGCTGGCGGTATCGTTATTCAAAATGATCTTATTGTCGAATTAATAAGGGCTGGTGAACAACCCTTACAATCGGTTGATGAGGTAGTGGATGCTCATGAACACGTTCTTATACCCGGCTTAATCAATAGCCACCATCACTTTTATCAGACATTGACCCGTGCTTTTCCTGCCGCGTTAAACAAAAATCTCTTCCCTTGGTTACAAAGTCTTTATCCCGTTTGGGCCAGACTAACCCCTGAAATGATAGCAACATCTACCCAAATAGCGCTTTGCGAATTACTACTCTCTGGTTGTACTACAGCCAGTGATCATCATTATTTATTTCCTAATGGTTTAGAGCATGCTATTGATATTCAAGTAGAGCAGGCAACCAAACTAGGTATCCGCGTTCACCTTACCCGTGGCTCAATGAGCTTAGGTGAAGATCAGGGCGGCCTGCCTCCTCGAACCACGATTCAAACAGATCGCGAAATTTTAGATGATAGCCAGCGATTGATTAAAGCCTATCACCAATATAAAGATGGCGCGATGACCCGCATAGCACTAGCCCCCTGCTCCCCATTTTCTGTTAGTGAAAAACTCATGCGAGCAACGGCTGATTTAGCCCAAGAGCTTGATGTCAGATTACATACCCATTTGGCCGAAACCCATGATGAAACAGACTTTTGTATAAAAATGTTTGGCGTGCGTCCCGTTGATTACCTTGAGCGCGTTGGTTGGTTAAATAATCGTACGTGGCTTGCACACGGTATTCACTTTAACGATGAAGAAATAGCACGATTGGGTAAAGCGAATGTAGGTATTGCCCACTGCCCTTCATCAAATATGTTATTAGCATCAGGACAATGCCCTACTATTGCCCTACAAGAGGCGGGTTGCCCTGTCGGTCTTGGTGTTGATGGGTCCGCGTCAAATGACGGCTCGAACATGATTGGTGAAGTCCGCCAAGCATTATTGTTACAACGCTTGCGCTATGGTGCTAAGGAAATAACCCATCAAAAAGCGTTTGAATGGGCAACTATAGGCTCGGCAGGATGTTTAGGTCGTGATGATATTGGCAAAATAGCGGTCGGTAAACAAGCTGATATAGCCCTATTTAAACTTGATGAAATACGCTTTGCGGGCGCAGGCTCTCCTGTTGCAGCAATACTACTTTGTGGTGCAACCAAAGCCGATAAGGTAATGGTTGCCGGTAAATGGCGTGTATTAGAGGGTCAAATAGTCGGTGTCGATATGAATCAATTGATGGCGAAACAAATTACGCTAGCAGCGAATTTAGCCCGTGCTTAAAAATATGTGAATATAAACTATATTGATGGAAATAATAGTGGCTCCCTAATTATGATTCAAATATTCTGGTATGCGGTATAGATAGTAATATTAGATTCACTAAAATATAGAGAACCTGATATTACTATAGTCAATCCACTATAAATCAAACAAAGTGCTACTGGGATAAGTTTTGCGCCGCCTCTGTCTGCGCAGGCACAGTAAGCAAGAAAAATTTATACCAGTAGCGCGTTATAATATTTGTACTTATTTTATTTAGGACTGACTATAGAAGTATTTCAAGCCCTTGACTTAAGACAATCAAATTTTAGTGCTTTTCTAATGAAGTCATCTTTTATTGGCATAATAATTTTAGATAACGTACAAGATATTTTTTGACGCCAAACCATAAAATGTTATATATAACAAACACGTTCACAATTTTATATAGAAGATTCTTTAAGAATACTTTATATTTCATTAAAAATCACACATGGAAAAGTGGCTAGCGATAGCCACTTTTTTTATGCTGCGTCTATAATAGACAACCTTAGCTTTACGCAACCAGACAGGATGTGTCATGAGACATTTTTATTTAGACTTCATCTTCACAGCTATCGCATTGATGGTAGCTGCATGGTGGGGATATTCACATGGCGGTATGGGCGGTTTGATAACTACCCTTTCTATTACTGCTATTTTGGCCGTCATGGAGATTTCATTATCCTTTGATAATGCGGTGGTCAACGCCTCAGTCCTTAAAGGCTGGGACGAGTTTTGGAAAAAGATATTTTTAACCGTTGGTATTTTAATTGCTGTATTCGGTATGCGCTTGGTATTCCCAATTGTCATCGTTGCGGTTACCGCAGATCTTGGCATGATGCAAGTGATAGATTTGGCATTGAATGATCCTAAAGAATACTCGGCAAGACTGATGGCACACCATGCTGAAATCTCAGCCTTTGGTGGTATCTTCTTACTATTGGTGTTCTTAAACTTCATCTTTGATGATAAAGAAGTGCATTGGTTTAACTGGCTTGAGAGCCGTCTGGCGAAGCTTGGCAAAGTCGATGCCATGAGCGTGTTTGTCGCTCTAATTGTCCTGATGTTTGCTGTATCTTGGGCCAGTGCGGAGCAAGCTTCTGCCGTACTGATTGCGGGTGTTTGGGGTATCTTGGTTTATCTTGGTGTCCAAGTTATCTCTGGTATGCTCGAGGGTGACCTTGAGGAAGACTTAGAAAATGAAGAGAAGGGTTCAGGTGCCGCAGCGACCAGCGCGATTATGAAGGGCGGTATTATCGGTTTCTTATACTTAGAAGTTCTTGATGCTTCATTCAGTTTCGATGGTGTGATTGGCGCATTTGCAATCACCAATGACGTTATTGTAATTATGTTAGGTCTGGCGATTGGTGCCATGTTTGTGCGTTCAATGACTATTTTCTTGGTAGACAAAGGCACACTTGATGAGTTCATCTATCTAGAACATGGTGCGCATTATGCCATTGGTGCTTTGGCAATTATTATGCTGCTATCAGTGAAATTCCATGTACCAGAGATTATTACTGGTTTGATTGGTATTGCCTTTATCGGTTGGGCATTGCTTGCTTCACTTAAGCATCGCAAGCAACAAGCGAAGGCGATTACTTAGTGTTGATTTTAGCTTACGTTTAAACGCTACGTTCAAATTAAGAAAAAGCGCTTTGGTAGAAAATCGTAGTCATGACAGGTTATATCAAGCGATTGGTATGACCTGTCTTCTGTCACGAATCACTTTCTATTGCCTAAGACAAGCATCTTACTTTATAACGCATATTCCCAAAAACAAGAGATATACATGATAAAGAAAGCTGAACAAACATTAGAGAAAACCATATTTAATAGTCGTTGGCTACTAGCCCCATTTTATTTGGGGCTAGTGATCGGTATTATTTTACTATTTATCAAGTTTTTCCAAGAACTATGGCACATGATTACCCATGTGTTTACTGCTTCTGAAGCCGATGTCATCGTCGGAACGTTGGCTCTTATTGACATGTCACTGGTCGCAAGCTTATTACTCATCATCATATTTAGTGGCTATGAGATCTTTGTCTCAAAAATTGATACAGGTGATCATGAAGATCGTCCTGAATGGATGGGAAAAATCGATTTTTCTGGTCTGAAACTTAAAGTAATCGGTGCCATCGTTGCCATTTCTGCCATTGATCTTCTCAAATCATTTATGGATATACCCAAAGAGATGAGCGATGCTGATGCTGATGTATTGATGTGGAAAGTGATTATCCATATGACGTTTGTATTATCTGGCTTGTTGTTTGCTTTGATGGATAAGATTGTTGGTGATACTAAAAAGCACTAAAAAATCTTTCAGTACAAAGTGTAGTGACATAATATATGGCACAGTTTTCAGAAAATCCACCCGTACAAGCAATGAGTCTTGTTGTAACGGGTATGCCTGTCGGTAGCCCCAGTATGGAGTATAAAGATAAGTTTGAACCGTATTAGAGTATGCAGCTTACTAAGGATGGCACCACCTAAGTCTACGCAGATATCGACTCGGTTCAGGAGAAATTATAGTCGGGTAAATATTTTTCCTATTGTCTGAATCTAATCGCTATAAACCAAAAGTATCTATTCAATTAACTGGTTAATTGAATAGATACTGATCAGAGGTCTTACTCTTTTTATATATAGACTTTATAGCTGTGAATGCCATAATCTTCAACTGGTAATTTTACGAACCAATAAAGTAAGTTTGTCTTTACCATTGTTAACTGTAGCTTCCTTATCATAGGCGACGGTCGTTTCATGTTCCGCAACATCATCACCAACTTTAAGAGCCGTAACGACTTTAGCAGTATGTTCATTATATGGCTTTACTGTCAGGTTATACTGAAACTCAGTGTCAACAGCGATCGATGCCATCTCTTCAGCATTTACAAGCATCACAGGTGAAGCAATTAACTCACCGTCTTTAAATACAGAGGTAGAAACTTTATAAGCATCAGCAGCAAAGCATGATCCTGACGCCAACACGGTAGCTACTAACAAACCTAATTTTACTTGCATCTTAATTTCCTTATCTATAATCAATGTAACTATTCGACAATATTTATAGCCAACTAAAAATCTGATATTTCATGCATTCTATAACGGAAGCGCTATACGTTGAAAGTGACACATTACTTATGTAGCGCAGTCGCTGTCTCTTTTAGCTAAGCAACTGCTTCACTTAGTTAGTTTCTATAGGTTTGACATACATCTGCAGGTATTCACGAAAAAAACAGTCAGTCTTCAAGTTTGTGAAGTTCGGCAAACTTGAATTAAGACGGCGTATCATTTGGCAGTAGCTCCGCTATTCGTTTTTGCCATTCATCTTTAGAAAGAAGCGTATTATTATTTGATTTCATTTCTTCTAATACCCTATAACGAGTAGTAAGCTGATTAATGACGTTGGTAAGAGTCGCTTGTTCGCTTTTCGCTTGAGCAAGCTTTTCGGAAACGGCAAGCATTCGTTTATCAATACTGAAATTGCCATCGTAATAATCATTAAGACCATTCTTAATTTCATTGAGACTAAAACCGACAGCTTTTATGTTTTTAATTATTTCGATACGCTCAATACATTCAGGATGAAACTCTGTATATAATCGTGACCCTGCCTGACGCTTACGAGATCTCAGCAATCCCAATTCATCGTAATGGCGAATAGTATCTTTAGTCGTATTGGCTTGTTTTGCCAATGCCCCTATCAATAAAAAGGCTCGATCAGATTTCATATAATAATCTCGAAAAGGTACGTTTGTCTTATTTTAGACAAGTATACCTCAATGAAACCAGTGTAAACCGACTTCTTCTATTCAAAGTTATTTGCCATAACATTTCTCATGGAAAGAAGTGCGGTTCACGAACCACGTCATGGTATTCCTCTATGTAATTTCATAACCATTTTCAATTAATACTTTATAGATTTCTAGAACCTCATCTAGAATCTTTGTAGCCATAGTGTCATCTTTCATCATTTGCCACGGTTTACTAGAGCTTCTCCAATCGAAAGGCTCAAACTTGTCCTTAGCTGGCCACCAGCTAGAACTTTCAAACTGCTTATTTTTAATATTTTCGTTTAGTAATCTGTTTATTTTACTTTTATGTTTACTTGCAAATTCAGAATGTCTGAATTTCCCTAAAAATCTTACGCCTAAACTTGGTTTATTATAATAATCTTGAAATTCAAAACAAATAATTCCAATATTTTCTATATTTCCGAAGCTAAATTTTTCATACTTATTATCTACTTTCATATTTCTTAGAATAATTTTTTGAGGATAATTTTTAGCATTTAGGTATAAATCTAATTTAAGCTTTCCGACAAAATCTTTTTTCATTTTTTCAACATTATTATGGAAAGCCAGGCTAGCCTCTATAGTATTCTTATTTCGGCTCATAATTGCTAAAGCTGTTTTACACTCATTCATATCCCCAACCTCCGTAAACTATTTTTTCTTGATACTTGTCTGTGAGGTAATATTGATGTTCTTAGAGACCGCATCCTTGCGCATATGGTTACCCATTCTTTTTGGGCTGATAATGCTAAAGCTGTCCAAATTATTTTGCCATAGAGCGTTGTATACATTACAGACTGCTCTATTAAGCAAAACGATGTCTTGGCGCGGATAATAGCGACCAAACTTATGCAGTTGTAGTTGGTCAGATACCTGTTGCACGATGTATGATTGACTTTGCAAAACGACGATCTTGTGAGTAGCTTGATATTGATAGCAAAAGACCACCTTGATAAGTGATCTTTTGCTGCTGATTTTTTTCAGATATAGTGCATTCAGTTTTCATGAAACCCAATTTAAAAAATCATATGCGCACATAATGCAATAATTGGTAATGAAATAATGGTTCTTAATAGAAAAATTATTAATAACTGAAAAAAGCTTACTGGAATTTTGGTTCCTAAAATCAACCCACCTACTTCTGACATATAGATCAATTGAGAAACTGACAAACAAGCGATGACAAATCGAGTTAACTCTGATTCTATTGAAGAACCGATAATAGCCGGTAAAAACATATCTGCAAAACCTACCATAATGGTTTTTGACATTTCTACCGCAAAAGGTATATTCAATAACTCTAAGAATGGAATAAACGGCATACCTAGATAATCAAATATAGGGGTTTCTTCTGCAACGATTAAGCCCATAGTCCCGATTGCCATAACGACGGGTAATATTCCGATCCACATATCTAAAATATTCTTTAACCCATCCTTTAAGAAGGTAGAAAAACTTGGACTCTTCTCTGCTCTGTGAACGGCTTTATGCAAACTGTGCGTAAATAACGTTTTTCCTTCAGGAATAGTTTCATGATCTCTATCACTATTTTCTACTACATACGTATCTTCAATTCTAGATAAAGGCAATAACCTTGGTACTATCAAGGCACAAACGATCCCGCATAAAGCAACCACCCCAATCATATTGAGAAAGTAGCTTTCTAGCTTAACCTGAGAGATGACAACCAAACAGAATGTAATCGATACTGCTGAAAAGCTTGTCGCAATAACGGCTGCTTCTTTTTTAGTATAAAATCCGCCTTCCAATTGTTTATCGGTCAATAATACACCAATAGTGCCATCACCCAACCATGATGTTAGACAATCTACAGAGGACCTACCGGGCAAACCAAATAGAGGTCTCATTACTTTACTTAATAAAACACCAAAAAACTCTAATAAGCCAAAATCAAGTAGTAGTGGCAGCAATAATCCAGCTAAGAAAAATACAATAAAAAGTATTGGCATTAATTCATATAATATTAAGCCTCCAATATTATCTGAATATATTGCCTCAAACCCAAATTTAAAATAGGTAACGGCAACAAAGAACGCACCAAGCATTCTAATAATAAGCCAAGGTGTTGTAACGTTCAGTAAGTTATTCAAAAATGCATTATTTAAAATCACTGAAGGCTTCATGATTTTAGTATATAGCGTACAACACAGTGTAATCATAATAGAGATTACAACAAATAATGGCAAAAGGTCACCCATATACCCCTGTATATAATCCTTTAACACAGAGATAGGAATGGTAAACCCTTCTGCATATGATACAAATTTACCATCTACATAGGGAATTGGAAATACAAAGAGCATCAAACCTATTATAGAGGGTATAAAGAATTTTAAAAATTGTTTGATATTGATACTGCTAACATCTTGACTTGAAGAACTAGATTTAATAATGTCCATATTATTGTTACTCGCAGTCCATTTTTTAACTAGCCTAAAAATATTCGCAATCAATATATTTAGGCTAGATGCTTTAACTCATTTTAATATTTAATATTAGTAATTCTTTAAAAGGGACTGCGTCACTTTTTCTAAAATTTTAAATATTCTGGTCGAGTCATCTTTTGAATTATTATACAAAGGATTGATTTCTGCCATTTCCCAACAGCATACTTTCTTATTTTTGATTAGCTCTATATTAAGTTGCATTGCTTGTTCGTATGACAGGCCATTCATTGCAGGCGTACCGGTTCCTGGCACATACAAAGGGTCAACGCTATCAACATCAAATGAGACATAAATATGATCACAGTATTCTAATTTTTTGAAAATTTCCTCTACTGTGGAACTGATGCCTTTTTGAGTGATTTCAGCAACGCTATATAAAGGGATCTTGTGTCTTCTAATTAAATCCATCTCTTCTTCTTGATAATCTCTAACGGCACAAAAGACCACATTTTCTGGCTTGATTGAGGGTTCGCTTGATGCCATGAACTTTAATTTTTCCCAATACTCTTTTTCTTTTTCAGAAAGCTCATTGCGCTGGCATTCTAGATTGTCAATGGCACAAGCCATCGCCAAAGGCATACCATGCATATTTCCTGATCCACTGGTGTATGGTGAATGAAAATCAGCGTGTGCGTCTATATAGACCACACCAATTTCAGCATCAGGATGCGCCATTTTTAGGCCATGCATTGTTCCTGCGCAGCTAGAATGATCTCCAGCTAAGACAATTGGGAATTTATTCTCATTTCTTATATCTTTTATTTTATGTGCTAACTTAGAGATAATCGGTTCAATCACATCAGCATATTTTGCATGCGCAAATTGTGATTCCCCTTCACTGTTGCTATCATCCTCAATACTGTCGAATTGCAATTTTTCAAAATAATCTGCATTAAGCTCTTTTGATGACGCTTTTAATGCATCAATGCCTAGAGAGGCGCCTTTTTTATATCCTGCGATATCTGAATAAACTTCTACTATTCTTATATTTTTCATCATATCAGTCATGATTTTGTCTCTATTAAATAAAATAATTTTTACATCAGTTAGATTAAATTCGTTTTTATATATTAAAGCTCTTGAAAATTAGTAGATATATTTAAAACAATAAACATATCCATAACTATCCAAGAGCCTTGCTAAATATAGATAAAATTTAAAAAAATGATGCAGATTTTAAACGCTACACAAAATGAGAAGTGCTTATCATTTTTTTGTGCTAATTACTGTTGTATCAATAGCGATTGTATTAATCACTTACGACATAGCCGCAGCCACCGATTCAGCTTCATTCGTCACTATGCTGCGATCTTTGCTATGTTCTTTCACTACTGAATATAGGTTTTTAGGGTCAGCTTGCTGAGGGATCATATCTAAAATCTCATACCCTCCCTGCTTTTTGATTAAGTCACGCAAAAATACCAACGCTGTAAAGTCTTCTGAGGCAAACCCAACGCCATCGAACACGACTAGATCATCATCTGACGTTCGAGCTTGCACTTCACCTTTGAGGATGCGATGAAACTCAGTAACAGGGAAGTCGCTTGATAGATTTTGGATTTCCCCCTCAATGCGTGTCTGAGGCTCAAACTCCACAATCACATGATCTGCGCGCATTAATATATTTTTATCCAGCTCTGTCTTACCAGGACAATCACCGCCTATCGCATTGATATAAACACCTTTTTTGATTATATCGTCGCGTAAAATAGTGGCGTTGGTTTTGTCAGCCGTACAGGTAGTAATAATCTCTGCACCTAAAACAGCTTCTTCTAACGTGCGACAAACAATAATGTTCAAACCTGAGTCTGAAAGGTTATCAGCCGTTTTCTGCGAGGCCGCTGGATCAACATCATACAAACGAACTTCAGAAATACCCATGATGGCTTTCATACCCAATGCTTGAAATTCAGACTGAGCGCCGTTTCCTATTAACGCCAGTTTTGTAACGCCTTTTGGCGCACAATGTTTGGCCAACATAGCTGATGTGGCAGCCGTACGTAATGCCGTCAGGATACACATCTCTGTCAGCAAAATAGGATAGCCATTTTCGACGTCAGACAATATACCCATCGCCGCTACGGTCTGCAAGTTTCGTTTGGTATTGATTGGATGACCATTGACATATTTGCAAGCAAACATCTCTCCATCGCTTACTGGCATCAACTCAATGACACCGTCTTTGGAATGCGAAGCAAAGCGAGAAGATTTTTCAAACTGATCCCAACGAATAAAATCTTGCTCTAAAGCATCCACTAGATCTGTAATACATTGCTCAACGCCATAATCATGAATCATTTTAGCCATCGCTTGTACACTAACGAATGGCACGCCTTCCTTGGGTGATACGATAAATTTAGACATTAATGCTGTTCCTTTTCATGAATATTGTTTGTTGAACCGACAATTAATATCCTACCAACTATAATTGTCAGTTAAAATGTCAATAAGTTATTAAATATGGACGTATTTTTGACATATTGTTAAGTACTACTTAGCATAATGTCAAAATTCAATGAAGGAAGCGTTTTTATGGCGTATTACACTTATGATTCTTTAGATAGCGAACTGATATCTGAACTTCGACAAGATGGTCGAGCAACCATCTCAAACCTTGCTAAAAAACTCAAAGTCTCTCGTGCCACTATCCAAAACAGATTGGATAGACTGATGCATAACGGCGCTATTTTAGGATTTACGATTCGAGTGCATGAGGCACTAGACAAAGAAACCGTCAAAGCAATGATGATGATTGAAGTAACAGGAAAGTCTACGTCACAAGTGATTAGGAAACTGCGGGGTATCCCGCAACTGATTAAGCTACATACGACCAATGGGGCGTGGGACTTGGTAGGAGAGATACACACCACAAGCTTGAGAGAATTTGATGAAGTGCTACGTCAAGTCAGAGAAATTGACGGCATTCTGAATAGTGAAACCAGTGTTCTGCTTTCGAGTTTGTAATATAACTATACCCAGAAAAATATGTTCAGCGCAGCCTAATGTTCAATTCCCTAGTGAGGACTTGAATCTTAGGCTGTAGGCTAAGGGTATCAATGGTTTGATATAGTGGCATAATAAAACTGGACAGCTTCTAAGAGGTTAGATAAACCCAAAGAAGGAAAATAGTATGACCAACAAACGCGACCAATATATCCAAGAATTCAAACTTAAAGCTATCAGCTTAGTGGTTGATCACCAACGTAAAATACCCGATGTAGCAAACTCACTTGGTATTGGCAGATCAACTGTAGTGGTCAAATAATTTAGGACACCTAACCACTACAGTACAGTCTCATATTGCATATCTTAATGTAGATTGTTTTGTTCTAAATGGGTTAGAAATGCTGCAAAACCTTCGGTTGCTCGAGCCTGTAGTCGGCTACTGGTCATTACACGGACACGATTGCTCCAAGTGATGGCATAGCTTTGAACTTCAAATCTACTGACCAAGTCCACATCCTCATGACAAGGTATAGATGCAAAGCCGCCAACAGCCAGATAAGCCTCACTACTAAAACTTAAATTTGCTCCATGAATATGATGGTGTCCCATTTTATCTTGGTAATGAGCGATATAATCCTTTCGAGTTTGCGGTGTTAACCGTGACCAACTGTCAACTTGCACTACGCCGCAAATCATATCTGTCGGCTGGTGGCTAATATGTTCAATCTGCTGTGCCAACCAATCCACAGTTACCACGGAGTCAGCATCTGTACAGGCAATCCATGTGGCACCATTTGTGATTGTATGACGAATACCAATATCTCTCACCCTTCCCACACATTGATAGTCACAGCATAAGTAATCAATACCAGCGGCTTTGACGATGGACTGCGTATTATCAGTACAGCTATCCAACACCACTAGCGGATACGCTTTAATCGTTGAGGGCAATTGCTCGATAGCGGTCCGTACTGATGCCAAGCATTTAGCGATGGTCATTGCCTCATTATGAGCGGGAATCACAATGCCAATTTTCATAGCCTATTCACCTCTCTACTCAGTTTTTTAAAACTTACACTCTGTTATATCAAGTTTTCTTGCATGGCTACCGAGCTTGGAGAACGTTGCCAAACGTCTAATAAGAAATCATTGTCTATCACTTGGCTTTGATGATTGAATGCAACCTGATGCTTCTCATTATTTGCAAAGTTAAAGGCATGGTGCAGGCGCTGATGTACAGTTTCACCTGTCATAGCAAAGCCATCAATAGCATAGCGCCAATGACAGCATAGCAACGTACCACCTATAGCAAGGTTTTGCTGAGTCCAAGCGATCACTGTATCAATATCATTGGGTGATAAATAATATAAAATCTCACTAATGACAATTAAATCAAAGGCTGGCTCTATAGTAGGCGTATCGTTTGATAAAGGAGAAGCCTCTATGATTGCCTCCTTTAAATTTAATAATCTATTAGGAACCACACCTTGAATAACCTTAACATGAGACAATTCTGCCAAGCGCTCTTTCGCAAGTTGCACTGCCCGTTCATTACCATCGATACTCACTAATGCCCGACAACGTTGAGCTAATAACTCACTAAGTATGCCGTTTCCGCAGCCCAGTTCAATGGCATTGTCATATTGAGATTGGGGCAGTATTGCTAGACAAATATCACGTTTTCGTTTTTCATACCAGCGAGTTTGATACTGCCATGGATCCGTGTTGTCATTATATAATGCGTCAAAATACGATTCTGAATAAGCAGATGATTGGCGCTTAGTAGCAGGATTATCATCTAAGACAGTTTTATCATAATCTAAAATATCAACTAAATTATCGGCATTCATTAATGGCTTAGGTTCAGAGGTGTGATTCATATAAATAAACCTCCCAAGGTTGGCTGATTCTAGCGATCGTTTGCGCGGATAAAATTGGCGGATTGCCCGTGCTGTCATCAGCAGTGATTTGACTTTCAAAGCAGGCTATAGCCTTTATTTTACGCTGTAGCTGCTCAGTGGTTAAGTCGACTCTTTTGGCACAGTGCCAAGGGATACGGCTATCCGCAGGTTTTGCCCAATGCCATGCCCAAATCAACACTTGATAACAGGATAAATGATGCTGCTTGGCAAATGAGACAACCACTTGTCCAGTTGCTTCATGGTCAGGATGCCCGTCGTGCATAAAAGGCGTTATTAAAATATCGTTAGGTTGAATAATGGTGGATAGTTTCTGGTGAAACTGATCTTGTTGGGCAAAGACATTACCATCTGTTAAGTCTAAAGCAATAGTCATAACTTGATGGGCCACACTCAATACTTCTAGCGCTTTAATACTTTCTTGTGGACGGATGATATTAAGCTTTTCTTGAGAATAAACGTGCGAGTTTGGATGACTTTGCGTGCCATTAGTCACGTGAATAAGAACGATAGGATTGCCATTCGCCGCCAGTTGTTGCAACAGACCGCCACAGCCTAGCACTTCATCATCAGGATGCGGGGCGAAGATACAGACACGCTGATGCGGGGCAAAGCTTTTTGCAATATCAAATCGAGGCATGTCTTGCAGTCCTGACCAGTTTTTCCAAGCATCTTGACTGGTACCATCACCTTTAATAACACGGTCACCTACAATCGGATGGTTGCCTTCAGGAAAAGCAACATGGGTAGCAGCATTATCTTTGGTGGCAGGTTCTACAGCCTTATTAGATATTATAGTTGCCATATATTGTCCTGCCCATCAGTTAAGTCATTGGCTAAAATACCAGTTAATTCGCCGATTTTCTGTAAGTCAAAAGCGCCATGACTTTGGCGAATAAACACGGGCAAATCGGCTGACAATCTTGCAAAATGGGCATTGCGACAAAATGGTGCTGCTCCCAATGCCTGCCCGACAACCTCCATTACTTGGCGAGCAACTTTCTCAACTTGTAATCTTAGCTGGCGTATGGCAAGTTCATGACTCAGCTGTGGCTGGCTATCTATTAAACCAGCAACATAATGAAAATACTGCTGAGTGACTGCCAATGCCGTACTAATTTGACCCAAATACATGGCTTTATAATTGTTTGGTTTTTGCTGATAGGCGTTGATTAAGTAGCTTGATAGGTAAGCGGTTGCCCCGTACCAGCAAGCAGCAACACCTCCCGCTCCATGCCAAAATCCCACACGTTCTAGATAAGCATTGGCTGTCCCAACTTGGGTGGCCGATACTTCATGGAACTTTAATGTTGCTGTATCAGTGGCTTGCATCCCTACCGCCTGCCATTCCTCATTATCAATTTCAATGCCAGTTTGACTCATATCTACGACAAGCAATTGCGCGTGACCATTAGCATCACGATACGTTATGAGTCCATGATCTACCATATTGGCCCCTGAGCACCACGCTTTGGTACCACTGACTTTTCCTTGCTCATAACGTATAGGATTACCTTCTGCCGCCCAAACAGCCCATAACCCTTGATCTGCTTTACCATAGCCCACCTCGTATAAAATGCTCAGAGCATCCAAGTGCGACTCAAACCATTTTGCAATCGTTAAATCAACACCTGCTACATAAGCCAAAATTTGCCAACGGATCAATGTGCTTGATATTGCACCATTTACATTGGTAGCACCACTTGCCGGATGCGGGACTTTCTCGCTATAGGTGATTAAGGCTTTTAGAATGTCATGACGTAATGCATCAGTTAAGCCAAGCGTCCTAATGGTTTGATTATCAGTACGTATGATATTGTCTATACTGGCTTTAATCTCTGATAATAAAGGATTTTTTGCATCTAACGGTAGCATAAAGGTCTCCTAATCGTTCTTATGAGTCAGACATTTGGACTGTGACAGGTTTCAAAATATCTGTTTGTCGCCTTTTAACATCATACAGATCATCTAAAAAACTCTGCTGCCAAGCTTGCAAGTTATCTTTTTGCAATCCTTGCAGTAGCGATTGATAGCGCGACTGCCGCTCACCTAATGGCATCGTCAGAGCAATCCCTAAACTGTCTGTCATACTTTTTGGTTGATGTGGGTCGATAATGACTGCGGCTTGCATTTGCGCCGCTGCCCCAGCGTAACGTGAGAGCAATAGCACACCAGGATTATCAGGGTTTTGCGCTGCAATATACTCTTTGGCAACCAGATTCATACCATCTTTGAGCGAATTGACCCAGCCGATATCACTCTGCCAGAACATCGTCATTAGTGTCTCGTGGCTTATTACGCTTTCGTCATAGTTGATAGCTTGCCAAGTATCTGTAGAAGCATCTTTTGTATATTTACTAGGCAAAAACTGCTGATTAATATCATTAACAGCAGTTTTAACATCATGATGAAGTTGTTGATAAGCAGGCACATCTAAGCGACTAGGACAGGCGATTTGTAATAATTTCAGTTGATTCTGATAAGACGGATTTTGCTGTAAAAAATTGCGATATGCCGAAAAACGCTTTAACAAACCCTTTGAGTAATCAATTCTATCTACTGCAATAATCTGCTGGGTAGGAGACTTTATGCTTTTTTTGTTCTGATGGGCTTTGACGTATTGTACTGAGCACTGCGAAGACAAGTGACTGACTTGTTGTTGGATTCTCTCCACATTCACACCGATTGGATAAGCCTTAACCATTAAAGAATGCTGGGATTTTAAATCTAAATTGAGCAGTAACTGCACATCAGATGATTTATATAGACTAGCAGCATGTTTGTCGTGTAAAACATTTATTGGTGAGAGCTCTAAAGAACATACTGCTAAAATCTTATCTGTTAAATAATATCTGCAAACCGCAAGACAGTTGGCTCTACCTTGATGAGTTTGTGTACCAATTACGTCATAATGAGCAAGCTGCCTAATGAGCTCATCGCTTTTATCAAGCGATTGCCAAAATGGCAATGAGACAAATGGGATGTGTAAAAAAAATCCGATACGATTGTGAATACCCAACTGCCTACAATGATATGCCACACTTAAAAAGTGATAATCATGAACCCAAATCACATCATCAGGCTTAATAATCTTCTTTAATTGCTTCGCAAAAAGACGGTTTACCTCTTGATAGCCTGCGTAATCCTCTGGTGTTTCATGAATTAAATCAGGTCGCTCGTGCAATAATGGCCACAATACATTATTGGCAAATCCACAGTAAAACTGCTGATATTGCTCAGTCGTAAAAGCAGTGGTCATATAAGTAACAGATGTCTTGCCCTGTGATATATCTATGCCTGATAAGACGGCTTGTTTGGTAATACTAAATTCATTAGAGAAATCATCATCAAGTCTATCAACTATTTCACCATTCCAGCCCATCCAAATGACTGATTTTTCCATTAACACGTCTTGCAGTGCTATCGCCAGTCCGCCTGCCATTGGATTTTTATCAGGCATTTTAACCCGATTAGACAAGATGATTAAGCGGCTCATATCACGTGTCTCACTTTTTCTTTTGCTAGCATTGAATGCTCTTGGCAAAAGCTTAAAAAGCTATTCAGTAATATGGTGACATCATGAGTATTACATACATAATAATTGGCATGCGTAGCCTCACTACCAACCTTAATCCCCATTCCTTTTAATGGCTGTGGTTGACTGGCTATTATTTGATTTTCACCTTGTACAGCGATAAACCCTGCTTCATCAGTAGTATCATCACCGATAAAAATAGGGAAAATACTATTACTACTCTGCATTCTTTTTAATAAAGTCAGAACTGCGTTACCTTTATCCACTCCTTTTGGCACTACCTCCCAAACATACTTACCGGATTTTAATGTCCAGTTAGCATGAGTTTTTAAGGTTTCTACCATGATGGTATAAGCCGCATCAGCCAAAACAGGGTTCTTTCGGAAATGGAGGGCGACAGAATAGGGTTTATCTTCTACGGTAAAGTCATCAAAGGGAATGCAAGATTGGATAATAGACTTTCTTATTACAGCAAGTTCCATGATGTCAACAGATACAGCATGTGTCTCATTATGATCACTGATATCATCAAACGCTATTTCTAGTCCATGCGTTGCGGCAATCGGTAATGTTAAAGGAGACAGCATTTGCCTTGCTTCAGCCAAACTGCGTCCTGTTACGACAGCAAGTTTTACACCATGGCTTTGTATTTTTTGTAGAAGAGTTAAGTTTGATGTTGAGATAACGCTGTCTTTTGGATTCAGTGTGAAATCCGCTAACGTACCATCTATATCTAGAAACAAATAATAATTTTGCTGAGGGCATAAATAGTCAGCAAAGTTTTTTGGCAGAATATAGATAGGTCGCCTATTTATGCTGGGATTTCTTCCTGAAGTCACGTTTCTTCCCTTTTAATATGAGACCATTTTTCGCTCTAACACCACCTAAGTTTGAAAGAATTTAGCTGCTAAAAGTTACTGCCGTTTTTAATATGGATTTATAGGAAGGCCACTACTAAGCAACTAAATCTAATAAGAAGTGTGCCATAGCTCCAGTAAAAATCTAGTGACTAGAGTGTGCTGTTTGACGTGAGTTCTGTAACTCATTGAACACGGTTGCCATTTATAGCAGGCCGCTATACATTGTGTGGAATTCAATGGCGCTTAGCTTTTCGCGTAGTGCGCTCATTTGTAACTTGCAGCTCTTGTAATACGCTACTTTGTCTTTCTCTTTTTCCTCTAAGCTTTTTTGATAAGTAAAATCGTCCAATAGCATTAAACAATTTGTAATTAACTTGAGATTATTTAATGATAGATCCTCATACTTACCCAAAGTATGAGACTTGATTTTTGAGCGCAATTAAAATAATCCCAAATTACTGTCTTGATAATATTTTTTAATCCGTTCGTCCCTTGATTCTACGCTACTCTTATCATTTTCTTTCATCGCAATCCTTAAACTATATACTCCTGTGCTTATAATTACCCATTTTTTATAAATGACTAAGCATCAAGCCAATGCTGTTGTCTGGCATAAAAAAGCTGTTTGGGCGTATCGATATCATAGCTAAGTTGATGGTTTATGACCGTACTTAACTGATTGAGCGGTAAGGCTCTAATCAAATAGCGCAGACCTTTATCCCCTCTCAGTGCTGGTTTCCATTGTTTGAGACGCTCAACATTAATAACTATCGGAAGACCGATGATATTATTCTTACCTGTATCAGTAGAATACGCTTTATCTAGATATTGATAACTACTAGCGACCACTGTGCTTTTGAACGCTAATAATTCTTTCAAATGCTCACTATCTAACAATACTTGATCGACCCCCATGATTAACACCCGATTAATCAATGAGACTTTCAAGTTAGTCAGAGCTTCAGTACCAAGAGACAAGCTATGCGCCATACCCGTTTTAGGTATTAAATTAATCACGGTATAGATTATTGGATTTTGACGGACCAACCCATTAATCGCATCAGTGATTGCTGGTTGATCTTTAGGAAGGACAACAATAACGGCAAGAGGCTTTGTGGCTAATGCTATTTTAGTCATATAACAGATGAGAGGTTCGCCATGCTTGCTGAGCAGTTGCTTAGATTGACCAAGACGCTCGCTCAGACCGCTTGCTAAAATAATAACAGCGTGGTTTTGTTCATCATTTTCTGTACTATTGGGCAATGGATTTTTGGTTGGTAAAGTAGAATGATTAGTATCAACATCGCTAGTCATGGGCGTAATCATTTTTGTAATTATTGAAGACTGATTGCTCTGAGGTTTGAATAGTATATTGACTATTTGGCAGTGATGTTTGCGGCGCGTGCCCATGAATCACCGCGCTCATTTGTGCCATGATACTGAGTGCCAATGCTTCAGGTCCATCCCTACCCAACTTATAACCGATAGGATAATGCAGTTTACGAATACCATCAGCTAAAATATGTGGGTTAGCACTTGTCTCACTAATTTCTTTGATTAAACGCTCAGTACGATAGCGAGGTCCCAGTTGTCCAAGATAACGATATTGAGCAGAATGCTCTAGTAGTACGGCTAGTCGGGCGCGGTCTTGGGCCAGACTATGAGACATCACAGCAACGGCGGCGCCAGCACTGAGATTGAGCAATGTTTCGCTATCATCCAAATCCACGCACAGTACTGAATCTGCTTGGCTAAAGCGCAAACGTGTTGCATATTGGGGTCGACTGTCTATGACGGTGACATGCCAATCCTGTAACTTTGCCATTGTCACCAGCGGTATAACATCATTACCTGCCCCGCAAATCAGTAATCGTGTCTGTGGGTAAATCCGCTGCAATAACCACTCACTCTCATGCTGCCGATCACCTGTAGCTTGTAACTCTAAATCGCTCGTTAACTTAATGTATTCAGCATTTTTTTTATGAAACTTATGGTTTGATAGTTTTTGAATGGTATTTAACAACATATCATCTATAAACGTATTCGAATCGCTTATCATGTTGCGGTTCAAATATACATCAGCCAGATTTCCCGTTTTTAAATACTGATTTAAATAAATACGACTACCAACTTGTAGGTCGAGCGCTCCGTTTTCGCTACCATCTGACCTAATAAGCGTAGCAATGGTTGCTGGCTGTTGAGTATTACGAACCTGACGAATTAGATCCAATAGCGGTATTGCTGTCGCTAAACGCTCAAATAAGACATGTATTCGTCCATTACAACCCAAGCCAAAATTGAGCTCACCCTCTAAAAAATCGTCTTCAGACCTATCTTCATCTTTGACAGTAGTGCCTTCTTCTACAACAGTTGAATCAGGATCGCCATTGTTATGATATCCAATATCATCCCCTGTTTGGTATATCTGGACGCTCGCGCCATGACGGGTCAGCCAAAATGCACGTTTGATAATATGCGGCTCAAGGCAGCCGCCGCTAATCATCCCAACCGAACGTCCATCGGCGCAGATAAGCATCATCGCACCTGGTTGCCGATACGCCGAGCCTTCTGTACGAACTACGGTAGCTAATACAGCATCGATGTTTTGTTGTATCGCTTGCGCAGCAAGGTCAAGGATATCAGCCGCTTGATTCATAACGTTCCTTATAGACTTATCAGTAAGCTTAGAGAATAAGCTAAAAAAACCCGCTGTTTAATCGGGTTTTTTTAAGCAAAACAGTATTTGATAAGAATCAATCTGGCAGTTGGTCAATAAGCTTATCTAGAGTAATGGGGAAGTCTCGAACCCGGATACCGACTGCATTATAGATAGCATTTGCAATCGCTGCTGCTGCGCCTGAAATTGCTATTTCGCCAATCCCTTTGATATGCATTGGGTTGGTATAACGATCATCTTCTTCTAGCAAAATAACTTCCAATTGCGGTACGTCAGCATTCACAGGAATATGGTATTCAGAGAGGTCATGATTACACAAGCGTCCGTCATGCTTATCATGGATAACTTCTTCCATCAACGCCGAACCTATGCCAAAAACCATACCACCATAGCACTGTGAAGTAGCAGTTTTGTGATTGAGGATACGCCCTGCGGCAAATACTCCCGTCATACGCTTGACTCGAATCTCACCAGTTACTCGGTGCACAGCGACTTCCGCAAAGTTGGCGCCGAATGAAGATTGGCGATGGGTTTTTTCGTTTTTACCCGGTTTAATACTGCCTTTAGCACTTAACTTTTGGTCCTCATACTGCGCGATAATATCAGCTAGTGAATAACTATTATGGCCACTAAAATCATATCTGCTTTGTTTAACCTCCTGCTTCTCCGGCAAGCGTTCCAATACAGATTCAGGGAGAGGCACGCTCGTTTTCTCTGCTAACTTCTCTACAAGTTCAATGGCGACATCCTTACCAGATTCAATGATAGTCTCTGTTACTGTAACTTCATGCTCTCCTATTTCGCTGATCTGACCGTCATTTAGCTGGATAATGTCGGAGTATAGTCCAACTTTGTCTGCCAGCATTTCACGCAATTGCTGACACGCCAGATAAATACTGCTACCTGAGCTTGCCGCACCCATGCTACCGCCTGAACCAACGGCTGGCGGCATACTGGTATCGCCAAGTTTCATCTCAATATGGTCAACCGGTAGACCAAGTAGGTCAGCAGCAATTTGGGTAAATACGGTATAAGAGCCCGTACCAATATCGGTCATATCCGTTTCAATAATGGCTTTGACCCCAAGTGTTTTTAAGTCATCGATTTGTAGGGTTGCTCTTGCTTCAGAAAGCTTTAACTGATTACCACGGGCAGCGGCAGCCATACCGATACCCAACCACCAGTCTCCTTCTAAGCGCTTGGCAGGTATTTTATTGCGCTTCTCCCAACCAAACTGCTCAGCCCCTTTTTCCATACAGGCGATCAGCTGCCGAGTTGAAAAAGGTATTTCTTTACTAGGATCCTGATGAGGCTCATTACGACGGCGTAGCTCTATAGGATCCATATCTAATTGAATGGCCAGCTCGTCCATTGCACATTCAACAGCAATTAACCCCACTGCTTCCCCAGGAGCGCGCATTGAACCTGATAACACTTTATTGACATCAACCATCTGATAGTCGACCTGACGATTTTCACCGCGGTATAGATAGTGAGTAGACAGCGCTGCAGGCTCAAAGAAGCTCTCGCCGGGTAAGTTACTAGTGATGGTATTATGGATAAAAGTATTAATAATACCGTTCTTATTACAGCCAATGCCAATCCGTTGACGCGTATCTGAGCGCCTTATAGTGGTTTCCATGACTTGCGGGCGAGTCATCACAATCAATACCGGACGCTTAAGCTCTTTTGCAGAAATGGCTGCGGCAATCGATTCGGGTGCAATGCCAAGTTTACTGCCAAAACCGCCACCAACATAATGAGCAATCAGTTGTACATTATCTGGATCCAAATTTAAGGCATCCGCCACTTGTTGTTTGCAAGATGACAACATCTGATTGGCCGTATACAAGACTAACTTTTCATCCTCCCAATAAGCCAATGTAGCATGTGGCTCCATGGGCGAACTACTCTGGCTTGGCGTATGATAAATCTGATCAAACGAAACCTCAGACTCTTTAAGTCCTTGCTCTGGGTAGCCCTGCTTATAATTCTTGTCCGAGCCTTTTTTTTCATCAACCGAATGCGCATTTCCCAATGCTGAGCTGAAATCTATCACAGCATTTGCTGTTTCATCTTCATAAGTCACCTTGAGGGCTTTTGCGCCTTCAGTAGCCGCTTCAAAGGTTTCAGCGATTACGGCAGCTATGGGCTGACCATGGTAAAAAATCTCAGCGACGCCTTGAGTGGGTGCTTTTTTCTCCCCGCCTTGCTGAGCGTTACGCAAAAAATGCTCGGGATCAGTAACCACTTTAATAATACCTGGAATCGCCTCTACTGCATGGCTATCGATGTGCTTCACCTTGCCTTTAGCAATGGTCGCACCAACTAAGACGCCGTAAACCTGTCCTTCAATATAAAATTCTGCGCTATAAGTCGCTTGTCCACTGACTTTCAAGGAACCGTCTACACGGTTGATAGGTTTACCAACCAATTGACTGGCAGTTTTATCAAAAAGAGTATCAACTGGGTTATCCATGGTCCATTTTTTTGTGGGTTCTGATGGCAGTACTGCGTCCAATAGTGACATGATTATGCTCCCTTACCCGTTAGTGCGCGCTCAATAACTTGCTTTAACAAGCGACGCGTCAGCGGTATCTTAAAGTCGTTCTGACCATTACCCTTGGCATCTTTTAATAGTAAATCTGCCGCTTGCGAAATAATGTCGACATTACCGTCTGTACCTATGAGTAATGCTTCAACCGCTTCATTACGCCAAGGTTTAGTGCCGATACCACCAAATGCCAAACATACCGTTTCTAATTTTTTTTGATTATTAATATTGATTACTGCCGCGCATGACACTAAAGCAAAGGCGTAAGAGGCGCGATCACGAACTTTGTCATAAGTGTGCATGCCTTTCACTGGAGCTGGGAGAACAATATGAGTAATCAGCTCCCCTGTCTCTAAGACAGTTTCGATATTTGGCGTGTCTTTTGGCAAGCAATAGAAGTCTTTAATCGGAATCTGGCGCGAGGTGCCGTCTGCTTTGAGCGTTTCAATAGTGGCGTCAAGTAAGCGCATTGCTACCGCCATATCTGATGGGTGCTGAGCAATACAAGCGTCACTCGTTCCTAAGATGGCAAGTGGGCGATTTTCACCATTGATGGCTGGACAGCCAGAACCAGGATTGCGTTTATTACAAGGACTATCGGGCTGATAAAAGTAGTAACAACGGATACGTTGTAATAGGTTGCCGCCTGTAGTGGCTCTGTTGCGCAATTGACCTGTCGCTCCGGCTAAAATTGCTCGAGAGAGTACAGGATAGTTTGCAATCACAGTGGGATGCGCCGCCAAATCACTGTTCGTCACCAGCGTGCCGATGCGTAATCCACCATCAGCGGTAGTCTCTATTTGTTGCAGCTCCAAGCGCGTAATATCAACCAATTTTTGAGGAGTCTCAATCTCAATCTTCATTAAATCTAGTAAATTGGTGCCGCCGGCAATAAAAGATGCATCCTCAGGCGTGGCAAACATCACGGCTTGTTGCGGTTCGAGGACACGAATATATTCAAAGCGTTTCATAAACGTTCTCCCTTAGCACTGGCAGCATTGGGAACATTAGCAGTTTGCTTTACCATTGAATGACCGCCAATTTGTGCCTCGCTAGGCGGCGGCGACCAAATACCACTAATAGTTACATCGGCTGGGCTATTATTAGGCGCATCTTCGGTCACTGAAGAAGAGTTTAATACTTGCTTTTCAAGTACCTGTGAGATGGCTCTGATAATATTAGGATAGGCTGAACACCGGCAAATATTACCACTCATGCGCTCAGCAATTTCTTGTACTAACAGTCCATTAGGATTTTGCAAGTCAGTAGTCACGTGACTTGGCCACTGTTGCTTTATTTCCTCTATCAATGCCGTTGCAGAACAAATTTGCCCCGGCGTGCAATAGCCACATTGAAACGCATCATGGTCTTTAAAAGCCTGTTGCAATTCTGATAGCGATTCAGGTAGTCCGATACCTTCAATAGTGGTAATCTCATCGCCATCGTGCATGACCGCTAATGTCAAACAAGAATTGATTCGTCGACCATTAATAATCATAGTACAAGCGCCGCATTGCCCATGATCGCAGCCTTTTTTTGGTCCTGTGATATGTAGATGGTGACGACATACATCCAGCAATGTCGTTCGCGGGTCAAGATTATCAAACTCATAATCCTGCTGATTAATCGTTAACATTAAATTAGACATGCTGGCTTCTCGCTGGCAAAAGATAATAAAATATTAGATTAGGTTTTGTAACTAGTCTATAGATTAAATGTTAACTGTTAACTACACTCAGTTATTGCTGTTGTATTTTTCGGGACCATGAGATTTTGGTAACTTGAACTACGAACCCATAATGGGCGCAGTTCGACTAATTTCCGACTGCGCTACTTGTTCAGGTGATCCTTGCGCTACAATTTTTCCACCTTCATCACCAGCGCCCTGACCGATATCAATAATCCACTCGCTACTTATGGCAACCTGCATATCGTGCTCAACCATAATAACCGTATTGCCAGTGTCAACAAGAACCTTACAATCACCTAGTTAGCTTTATCAGTACCAGTCAAAATACAAGAATGTCGTATCTCTAAAGAAAATTGGAGCAGTTAGTAACAGTCGTAACCTTTCGTCAAGTTTCATAAAGCTACGCAACGTCATAATCCTTTATCATTTCCTTTGTCGACAGAATAAGGCTTCATCAAGACATTTTGTTTGATGGTAAGTTTTGCTTCTTAATCAATAATTCATGTTTGAATACGAATTTAGAAGGAAATGATAATGAAAAATACAATGATAAGCGCTATTGTAGCTGCTACCGTTTGTTTTGCTATGATTGGTCAAGCAAGTGCTTCACCCGCGCCGCATGTTGCAAAACATCATGTTACCCATACAAAGCAACATAAAGCTCCTCAGAAAGTAATAGTTAAAAAAGTTGCAAATAAGAAGGTTGCAAATAAGAGAGTTGTGGCTCAACACCATAAACCTGCACCTAAAGTCGTATATGTTCAAAACCGTCGTTAATTAGCATACATTTAATGGTATTATCTGATGAAAAATAGCTCCTAGTTAGGAGCTATTTTTTATTGTGTTACAGATTATAATTTCATCTATGGTCGTTTGAGCAGCAATGTATGCATGCTCTATAACCTATATACCTCCTGCCCCTTTACTTGATGCCTCACTGTTTTCGACCAATATTGCTGCAGCGCTTTTTTTCAGAGTTGCCCACTGCCCATCATCAACATAAATACCTTCTTTCCATGCCCTTTGATGGGTTGCATACAACTCATCTGTTGATACTTTACGATCAAAGTACTGAATATCCTGTTCAATATCAAAGTTGGCCGTTGATAGCTCAATGACCATGTCATTGGTATTATAATTTGCCTGCGCTTCATTAAAAAAATACAGATCAGGATAAACAAATCTTTTATCTAAAGTAAATATCGTATGCTTGGGTGCGCTACCATTGTCCCACTTCGCCAAACAAGCAATGCCTTTTGCTGCCAGTTTTGCAAGCTCACTATAAGCCAGCCAGCGGTTATGACAATTCTGCAAATACACTTTAAAATGATCGCGACTGCCCATCTTTTCAATCACATAATCCATCACTGCCGGTAAATGACAGACCAAACTGCTCCCATGCAAGTCTAGTCTGACTTCACCCTCGCCTTGGTAGATGATATCAATCGCAACATCACGTTCAGACAAAATAAAAGGACTGGCATTATTGAAATGCAAAATACCATTTAGACCAGCCATCTGTAGCTCAGCTACCATGGAAGCAATAAGGTCAGCTTCGCCTACTTCACGTTGCATGCCCAAAAAAGCTTTATTCACCATGGTCACTATTTCGTTATGCGATACGATCATGGGTTAGCCCTCTTTTCGGTACAGATAAATTTGGTAACAAAGGAAACAGCCACTCATCGCTGTGTACTTCAGCAAACAAAGGCGCACCTTGGAATAGCGTGACACGCACCCAGCGATCTGATCTTGGATCAAACTTAGTCGCGCCAAACATAGACAATTTACAGCGTAACAAATGCATTGGTAATGCCGTTTTTTGCAGCACATTAATCTGAATATCGCCCATCTTTTTATGCCCCATTGTCCAGACGCGCCGAGCAATAGAACGATACTTTGGTTGCTTTAAGATAAATTCTGATAACAATTGCTGTGGATCCGCTTGTTGTAATGCCAGATATAAAGTGTTCGCCTGCCTACCAATATCTAATAGGAACTCCTTATCATCGCCACGCTCTTGTCCACGCACACCCATTCTTGGCTCTTCTTTATCTTCTGAGCGATACCAAAACCAATAGACATTATCTTCTGCCTCAAAATCAATACTGATCGCCCATTGATAACGCGCTTCTAATACGTCAATCAAATCTTGCACGACTTTGCCACCGGGCAGTGACATAGTTTCATCAGCATTGGCTTGCCCTGCAAACCAATCAACAAGCTCAGGATACAGCTCCATCAGACAAGAAGTAATGACCTCTTGGCTCTCAAAACTAAGGTGCGCCTGACGCTGTAAAAAATCATCCCACGTAACACATCCTTCAATCTGGCTCATAAAGTTATTTTGTAGCTTATTCAGCTCATCAACGACGGTACTATTCAGTAGAATTTGCGGCCCATTGATAGTCACCACTTCAGAGAAATGCTGGATAGCGCGCTTCATTAAATGTGAAAGCTGCTGGATTTTATTATTACGATCATCTTCAATATCACAGACCAACACTGCTTGTAGCGCGCCTTCACGCGCACTCAGCCATTGATCAACGACACAAGGATGGTTAATAAGATAAGGTGCCATACCAAGACCGGTTGCATTACCTATGCCCAGATACTGCTTAATCTCAGGGTGTAAACTGACCGCTTTATCACCGCCTTTTTGCTGCGCTAAATAATCAACCCAGTCAAGGCTAAACTCTCGAATGAGATACACCGCACACATCTGGGCGCGGAACGATTGATTAAAATCTTCGCTATGATCTAGCGGTTTAAAGTCATAAATACCGAATTTACCATTGCCATAAACTGCCGTGGTACGCAAGATATAACCTACTTGCGCCAGTACGTCCAAATCAGGTTGCTGACCGTCAGCAAGTGAGCTGACAATATGATCAAAGACCCGTACACTTTTATTGGCACGTGCCAGCACCATCACCATGTTAGAGTTACGACCCGCTTCTTGTAATGGCACATTGACCTTTAGGTTTGCCAGTAGCTCATCCCCTATCTCCCCATAAACAAGGGCAAAGGTAACATCCCATTTTTGCGCAATGACGCGATCATTACGCTCTTCATCAGCAATCTGATTGCAAAATACCACCAAGTGATAGACGTGTTCAGGCGTTTGCAAACGATAGATAACCTGTCCATAGCCATCATTATCTAAATCCCACAGATGCTTACTTAATGTCCAATGCTCTTTGTCGATTTTGCGCAATAACGTACGGACAAAGCTGATACGCGTCTGATGCATCGCGCCCAGTCGTTCAGAATTCATCACCATATCGGGGCTACGGAAACTGACTGCATCTAGCTTAGGGTTGTTTGGCAAAGTATGTTCCATATAACTATCACCTTCAATAATGTGTTAAACCAACCACCTTTTAATACCTTTAATACTTTGGATTTACGGCTTTTATACGCAAATAAATGATTATTTATAACAAAGCACTACCTAGTCGATTTTTTCATTTTTTTCGACAAGTTGCTCTTCGATGAGTTGATGAGCAGTTTCCACGCTATTAGGGCGATAAAGATCCTGATCCCGTGCCATTTGCTGGGCAATTTTTGGTCCATTCCATAATGATGGCAGCAAAACAAAGGATACAGGCACTGCCGTAATGACAATAAAGGACTGCAACGCTGTCACGCCGCCTGCACCAAGCGAGATAAGAACAATCGCCGTCACCCCCATCATCACGCCCCAAAAGGTGCGAATCATAGCGTTTGGCTCTCTCTCGCCACTGATAACCACACTGATGGTATAGGTCATCGAATCACCAGTAGTAACAATGAAAACCATAGTTAGAATGATAAACAATAAGGAAGTAATCAAAGGAAATGGCAGCTGCTGAGTGATGGCAAGCAGTGCTCCAGGAAGATTAAAGCCTTCAAATGCTGTACTTACACTACCAGGATTGGCAATCTCAAATGCAAGACCCGAACCGCCGATGACTGTGAACCAAAAGCAGGTAACCAATGGTGCCAAAATGCACACGGTCGTAATCAATTCACGAATCGTGCGACCGCGTGAGATACGAGCGATAAATATCGCCATCATCGGGCCATAACCCAAAAACCAACCCCAAAAGAAAACCGTCCAACCACCAAGCCAAGCTTCATCACCACGATAGGTTGCCATCGGGATAAAGTTTTGCACCATGGTACCAACACCTTGAATATACCCATTAACAATAAATTTGCTAGGACCAAACATCAAAATAAAGACCATCAGACCAAAGGCCAATATGACATTAAAGCGACTGAGCAGCTGCATACCTCGAGCAAGACCACTGATGGCTGAGAGTGTATAAAGTGCAATAGCAAAGATGATAATGATAAGTTGGGTAGTAAAGGTATCAGGAATACCAAACAGCGTATTTAATGCATAGCTGGTTTGTAAACCCAAAAATCCAATAGGACCGATCGTACCGGCAGCAACCGCGACAATACAGCAAGCGTCAATAATTGCTCCCGTATGACCTGTCAGCACGCGCTCACCAAACATAGGGTATAAAAGCGTACGCGGTTTAAGCGGCAAGCCTTTATCATAATGCAGATGCATGACCACAATAGCCGTCAAGCTACCGACTATAGACCAAGCTAAAAATCCCCAATGCATAAAGGATTGAGATAGCGCATTGAAAGCGCGTTGTTGAATATCAGCGGTTTCAGCATAGACAGGCGGTGCGCTAACGAAATGAGCGATAGGTTCAGCGGCTGCCCAAAAGACGCCGCCGCCAGCGAGCAGCGTACAAAATAAAATCGCCATCCATTTAAAACCGTCCATCTCAGGCTTCGCTAGATTACCTAAAATGACGCGCCCCGTGCGACCTGCGCCGACTGCTAGTGCAATCACAAAGGTCGCTAACAATAAGATTTGCCAAAAAGGACCAAAGACCGTTGCCGACCAAGAAAATCCGATATTGATGAGTTTTGCCAAACGCTCTTCGGCAAAGATGGCCATAAGAACAAAGGCAATAATAAAGCCGCCACTGTACCAAAATGCTGGGTTTTTTAGCCCTAAAGTATCTAATGGATTGTCTGCATGCGCTAAAGCATCTGCTATCTTATCGGTTTTGTGAGAGCGTCCTTGCTCATGTCGCTTACTGTTAAATCCTTTTAAATCAGCCATGATGTGATTCCATATGATAATGTTGCGTCATTTAAATTGGCGTTTTATCTAAACCGTCTTACCCATCTATACTTTAATGATTGACTTTAATGCTTGTTACTTTGAGTTTTAGCCAGTCTTCTAGAAAGCTATAGTCAGTCCTTAATAAAAGAAATACAAATATTATCAATCACTACTGGGGTTAATTTTTCTTGCTTGCTGTGCCTACGCAGACAGAGGCTGCGAATAATGAACCCCAGTAGTTCCGTACTCTTTTAAAAGTGGATCAACTATACCTAGGTGCCTAGCATTTATACTAGAGGCTTAATGCCACTCTCAAGAAAATCAAACCAGTTTTGTCCAATGACTTTTCCAGCATCAGCATCATTGAAACCATGTTTTAGTAGACCGTTATAAATATTCTCCATACCATCTTTGCCTGCAAACCATGGCAAAGTATCCGGCCAACCTGAATTGTTGGCATTACCTTCGCCATAATCCATTGCCTTTGACCAGCGTCCATTGCGCATCCATTCAAGTACCGCTTGTGGTTGGTTCAGGCACAAATCACTACCAATGGCTAAATGCTCAACCCCATATTTATCAGCACAATCAGCAACCATGCTGCAAAAATCATTGAGCGTACAATCACTACCATTCGGCAGATGAAACGGATATAGGCTAAAACCTAACAGCCCGCCCGCTTTGGTTAAGGCACTAATAACGGTATCAGATTTATTACGCAGCGCATCGTGTGCAGCCGTTGGATTGGCATGACTGATACATATCGGGCGCGTAGAATACTCGATCGCTTCAAGCGTTGAACGCTCTGCGCTATGCGACATATCGATAATCATCCCAACTCGATTCATCTCTGCTATCGCCTGCTGACCAAAGCGCGTAATGCCACTGTCATTCTTCTCATAACAACCGGTTGCTAGTAGGCTTTGGTTGTTATATGTCAGCTGCATGATCAGTAGTCCTAAGCGGCGCATCACGCTGATAAGACCAATTTCATCATCAATCGGTGAACAATTTTGCGCGCCAAAAAGGATACCGACTTTACCTTGCTGCTTTGCCCTCTCAATATCAGTGACTGAATACACCGGTAAGATAAGATCTGAGTTTTGCTCAAAGCGGGCATGCCATTCTGCAAAGCGTGTCATTGTCTGCCGCGAATCCTCGTGATAAACCAAGGTGGCATGTACCGCATTGATACCGCTGGCTTGCAGCATTTTGAAATAGTCACGATCCCAATGGCTATACTGTAAGCCGTCAATGACGATATGGTCTTGATACATGGTTAATTCCTTTTATACTTTTACGAATGCATTGTGGCAGGAGAATCTTTACCAGCCACACATCACTATTAGCACCTGTCATTAACTGACTTTTAATAAGCCTTTTGATAAGCCGTTTTAACAATAGTATAAAACTCTTTAGCGTACTGACCTTGTTCACGCGGGCCAAAGCTAGACTCTTTACGACCACCGAAAGGCACATGATAGTCCGTACCAGCAGTGGCTAGATTGACCATGACGCAACCTGCTTGTACTTGCTCTTTGAACATTGAACTATTACGCAAGCTTTGGGTGATGATGCCGCCGGTTAGACCAAAGCGGGTATCATTGGTCATCGCAATCGCTTCTTCCAAATTTTTGACGCGCATTACACAAGCTAGTGGCGCGAATACTTCTTCTTGATTGATATCCCAGCTGTTATCGGTCTCAGTAAACAAGGTAGGCGACATATAATAACCATCATGCGGCATATCTAAACGCTCGCCACCAAAGGCTAAATTGGCACCGGCTTGCTTGGCCTTTTCAATCCAGTCTAGGTTGGATGCAAGTTGCTTATCATCAACCACAGGACCCATAAAGATACCGTCATCAAGCGCATGACCAACTTTTAGAGTTTTCATTTTTGCGATGACACCATCGACGAAAGCATCATGAATACCATCCATGACAATCAAGCGTGAAGATGCTGTACATTTTTGTCCTGAACCGCCAAACGCACCAGCAACCGCCGCATCAATCGCGACTTGTAAATCGGCATCATCAGCGATAACCAAGGCATTCTTACTGCCCATCTCAAGCTGGCAACGGACAAAGTTTGGCGCGGTTGCCGCAGCAACTTTACGACCGGTTGGCACAGAACCTGTGAAGCTAACTGCATCAATATCTTTTGAATTAATGAGTGCATCACCAACTGATGAGCCGCCACCCAATACCAAGTTAAACGTGCCTTCAGGCAACCCTTGACGATGAATGATTTCAGCTAAGGCTACCGCACTGGCTGGTGTTAAATTAGCAGGCTTCCAAATGACGCTATTGCCAAATGCTAAGGCTGGGGCTATTTTCCACACAGCGGTTGCGGTTGGGAAGTTCCAAGGAGAGATAATAGCGACGACACCGACTGCCTCACGCGTTACTTCCACTTTAACCCCTGGACGTACTGAATCCGCAGTATCGCCCATTTGACGCAACACCTCAGCGGCATAATAATGGAAGAACTGACCCGCACGATAAATCTCACCACGACCCTCAAGAAATGGCTTGCCTTCTTCACGTGACAATAAAGTACCTAATTCATCGCAACGGGCAATCATCTCATCGCCAATCGCCTGCAAAATAGATTGTTTCTTCTCTAACGGCGTTGCTTCCCACTTTGGCTGCGCTTGGCGGGCAGCAGCAATAGCGTCTTTGACTTGATCGCTACTGGCTTGGGCGAACTCGCCGATAGTTTCGCTGATATCAGAGGGGTTAATATTAGCAATGGTATCGCTACCCGCTTGCCATTCACCATTGATATAAAGGGATTGCTGTGGGTCTTGCTGTAATACTTTTTGTGTGTTTTGAGCTGACATAGTGGCGTCCTCAGTTTATTAAAATTCAAATGGATAAAATGATTTGAAGAGCTGTATAAATATAGTGGAAAAATTATGGTACGTTCGCGTATACGACTAGCTCAACCAACATCTCTTCACGAGCAAGTCCTGCTATCACTAAAGCCGCACGATTTGGATAGGGTGCTGTAAAATATTCCGCATAGACTTGATTGACCGTTTTTAGATATTCACGATCAGTAACATAAATGAGTACCTGTAAGACTGAGTCCATGCCTACATTGGCACATTCTAAAGTATGCTTTAAATTATCAAGGGTTTGCCGAGTTTGAGCTTCGATACCACCTGCGACCACATCACCGTTTTCATCAATAGGAATTTGCGCGGTGTATAATGTGCCATTACTCGTGACTGCCCATTCAAGAGGTGCTTTTGAGGCATAAAGTGAAGTCTGAACCGCTTGTTTGGTTGAGGGAGTCGTCATATCGTCATATCCTTTGAATGAATGGTTTGGCAATTTCTGTGTTATTGATTATCCTACGCAATAAATAATGACAAATCTAACTAATTAAATATTAAATATGATAGATTTAATCTATCATATTTAATAGATAGCTTCTGATCAACGGCAGCAAGCACAAAGGCACTAACGATTATGAAACTACAACAGTTACGACATTTTTTGTTTGTGGTAGAAGAAGGGGGTTTTCGTGTGGCAGCCAACCGCGCCAATAGAACACAGGCCGCATTATCCGCCTCTATAAAGGAGCTGGAAAAAACACTGGATCAGCGTTTATTCGAAAGTGGCAATAAAGCAACATTGACGCCGTTTGGGGAAAGTTGCTTGCCAAAGATTCAGCAGTTCATCAGTGTTTACCAAGCATTTGAAGAGGACTTAAGAGCGACCGCAGCAGGCGATAAAGGGAAGATAAGAATTGCTAGCGTACCATCACTGGTGACTAAGCTACTGCCTAGTGTATTGGTCGCCTATTCAAAGAAATATCCTGATATTGAAATTGTTTTGATAGATGATAACGCGGTTGGCGTTGCAAACCGGCTGCTCACGGGCGAGGTGGATTTGGCATTAGGTAATTGTACGAGTATCAATCAAACAGATATTGATTTTACCCCACTTATATCAGACCCTATCGGTGTGGTTTGTCTTAAAAGTAATGCGCTGAATCATGAATCGCGTCACTCTCAAGGGCTAAAATGGCAACAACTCATGGCAGAGCCTTTTATTTATAATGGCACCTGTCGATTACTTGAGAACACACCTGCAGAAGTGCTCAACCGCAAGGCTCGCTATACGGTAGAAAATATCACCTCACTGTTCTCATTGTTAAGAAACGATCTTGGTATCACCACTCTACCGAAACTTGCCTTTCCTTCTAATGAGCCCGAGCTGGTTTGGATAAACTTACTTGACCCTTCTTTAAACAGACAAATCGGTATCTTTAAACTGGCTGACAAATCTATTTCCCCGCCCGCTCAAGCTTTTTATGAGCTATGTGTGACCTATGTTCAAGAGCACTATCTATTGTGATGCATCCAATAATAAAGCCACTGATTGCGGTATTGTTGTCTTAATTAGTGAGTAGTGACAGACAGACTGAATGAGTCATCAAAGACGAAGACTTATCATGAAAGTGACTTCTAAAGATAGAGTGAACTCATTGATACCAGCGATACGTTATAGCGCTAGTTGTAACTGCCCGAAGTGTGGCTGCAGCGCGGCATCAACTTGTGATAAATGAGATAGGTGTTCGAAATGCTGTGAGTGTGGTGAAAAGTAAACAGCGTTATCACTTTAACCTTATGATCCATAACCATCTACAATATCGATGCCACATAAAAAAGCAGCCTATAGAATTGACTCTATAGGCTAATAAAATCAATACATATAAGATATCGTCGTATTATGATATTTAGTTGATCTATCTTGAACGATATAGGGTGTTGTCAGCAATTCAAGTCTGCTTATGCCTACCAAATATTTAGAAAGCCCCAGTCTAACGACTGAGGCTTTTTTTATCGGTAAAATATGGAATGGACCGGAAAATCCTAGATTGATATCAATCGAAGCTCAGAATCTAACCCTTACGTTCTGTAAAGCACTTTAACCACATGCCAGCCAAATTTGGTTTTCACCAAGTGTGGAGTGAGGAGTTCGCCGCTGAAGCAGATTTTATCAAATGGCGGTACCATATCGCCTTGTTTAAACTCACCTAAGCTACCGCCTTTTTTAGCTGATGGACAGATTGAGTATTTCTTAGCCAACACATCAAACATGTTGCCTTTTTTAAGCTTAGCAAGGATATCTTCAGCTTGTTCTTTGTCTTTTACTAAAATGTGTAATGCGCTAGCTGTACGAGCCATAAGGTAAACCCTTTATAACATATCGATTGTCGGGGCATTATATCATTACTTACCTTAGTTACTAACCTTACTGGTCTACGCTACTTCATCAAAAGTCATTATCTGCCTTTTGAGTGTCAGTACCATATATCTAGCAGACGCCCATAAACAGTTTAATCTGAGCTAAAAGCAATTGGCAGCTTATGTGCCCAGTGCTTATACAGTCGATTTATCATTCGCTGATAGCCATTGTAACTTAGTCAGCGGAAGACAATAAACTGGAGCTTGTGTAAGAATTTTAGTATTTATATTGCAGTATTTATATTGCTTAGTACCATAAAAAATTGCTTGGCTACTCTAGGTAGCCAAGCAATTTTAAATTTTATTATTATTGTGTGATTTTTTATAGTTATTGGCTTTTAATGACAAACACTATTTAAACAAGGGTAACATGCAAGCGCACATCAACATTGCCACGAGTGGCATTAGAGTATGGGCAAACTTGATGAGCCGTCTCGATTAGAGTTTGTGCTTGGGCTTCATCAATACCAGATACTTCGACAGACAGCTCTATATCTAAGTTATAGCTATTATCAGCTTTCATACCAATACCAACTTGGGCAGATGTTTTCGAAGCGGTTATGGGTAGTTTCATTTGTTGTGCTGTCATGTTCAGGGCACTATCAAAACACGCAGCGTAACCCATCGCAAACAGCTGTTCTGGATTCACACCCTCTTTATCTTTTTCTTGAAAGGATACCAAATCAAAACCGAGCGAACCATCGTCAAGACCTGTATGTCCAGAACGACCACCAGTTGCTGTAGCACGAGTTTTATAAAATATTTTCATTATGCGTTCCTTATTTAGATTTATTGAATATGATTAAAATCAGACTTGATGCGTCGTGATAGGATTATTATAGATGCGCAACCAACAATTCGTTAGAACAGTCCTACGAAACTCTTGCCTAATTATCCAAATATTTATATTATCAAGCAAACCTAAAAATAAGAAAAACATCATGCAGACAAAAACCATTGAGCAGTTACTTAAACTATTACCCAAAAATAAAACCATCGAATCTACTATTCCAAACTTATTCTTCTATTGTGCTGACAGACCAAGTAAAACCGTCAGCTATATTCAAGAGCCTAGCATCTGTATCGTCCTACAAGGCGAGCGCGAGATTTACTTAGGAAAAGATTGCCAAAAATTTGACAATAGCAGCCTGATGTTTTGCCCTGTCGATATTCCTTTAAGTATGCATATTAAGCATGCTTCGTCAGACCATCCTGTCATCGTTTTATCAATGAAATTAAATCTTGTGATGATTCAAGAAGTACTCGCTAGAATACCGCCTCAACAACCAGTAAAAGAAGGTTATTTGGGAATAAAATGGCAATTAGATGACGCTATAATGCAAGCGTTTGAGCGATTGGTAAACTTACTTGATTGTCCAAATGATACTGATTTTTTATCTTCTTTAATACAGCAAGAAATTTATTATCGCATGCTCTCGGCACAACAAGGGAATAAGTTGCGACAACTGGTTATCAACGGCAGTCATACTCACCGTATTGCACAAGCAACCGATTGGCTAAAAGCGCATTTAGACGAACCTGTGGTGATTGGAGACTTGGCGAGCCGATGTGGTATGAGTATCTCAGGTTTTCACCAACACTTTAAAGAGATTACACAGTTGAGTCCGCTACAGTATCAAAAAAAATTACGATTAATGGAAGCGAGGCGTCTGATCATAACCAATGACTTTCAAATATCACAGATTGCCATGCAAGTAGGCTATGAAAGCCCCAGCCAATTTAGCCGAGAATATAAACGATTATTTGGAAACAGTCCAAATAGCGATTTGAGTTAAGGGATTGAAAAAACTGGTGAAGTTATTACTGCAAATGAGCATTTTTGAAATGGTGATTTTCCAAGTTGATGTTTTCCAAGTTAATGTCTACGAATTTGACAGCAAGTGTCAGTTCAAGTCCTCACTATGAACCTAAACCTGAACCCTTGGTTGCAGCACCCGTATGTTCTGTCTTTATTATTTTAAAACCCGCTAACTACACTAGGACCTGTATGTCGACTTCTTTGATATGACTTTTGGAGATAAACCCTAAACTTTACGATGCTTAAACTTTAGCGCTCTCTACCCAAGCAAACTCTTCCAAAATGCGCATCCATTGATCGTCTAGTCCCGCTTTTAGCAATAACGGCTCACCAGTGACCGGATGGCTGAGCGCTAAACTCTGAGCATGCAGTAGCATGCGCGCGCAACCATATTGAGTACGAAAAAATCGATTGTGCCGTCCGTCGCCGTGGCTGGTATCACCCACGATATGATGGAATAAATGTCTCATATGCCGACGCAGTTGATGCTTACGTCCGGTCTCGGGGGTTAAGCGCATTAGACTATAGCGGCTAGTGTCATGCTTTTTTGACACCGCAAATGGCAACTCAATTTGTGCCAAACTTTGCCAATGGGTTACCGCCTCTTGAGCAGGTTTATCTAAATTAGCAAACTTATCGGCAATAGCATCGGGCTGAAAGCTCAATGCATAATCAACGCTGCCTTGTTCTGACATATAGCCGCGCACCACAGCTAAATATTGCTTGGTCACTTTGTGTTCAGTGAAAGCCTCCGTAAGGCTGCGCGCCACGGCTGAGCTCTTGGCAAACAACAATACGCCTGACGTCGGCTTGTCTAACCTATGCACCGGAAAGACATGGCAACCTACCGCATCACGGGTGAGCTGCATGGCAAAGCGTGTCTCGCCTTTATCCAGCCAACTGCGATGCACCAACAGCCCAGCCTCTTTATTAATCGCCACCAGAAATTCATCTTCATAGATTATTTCTACTTGATTGGCGATTTGATTGGCGGTGTCGCTTTCGATATTCATGTTTTCAGTGCCTATATTTTAGATATCATAATTATATATCTTTTTTAGCAAACGCTACCAATTCACGTATAAAAGGTATTCCAATAATTTTGCCCATATTTCTGACCTATCCTATAACTTTCAATCTCACACGCTTTTAACCGCCTCGGCATTGCCGTTAACTTAATCCGCTAACTTCTTTAATATGCGAAGTCACCCATGCTACACTTTAGAAGATAGCTTGCCAGCCTTTATCGCCTCATTACTGTGCTGATTCGCTTTTATCAAAAACACTAAGTCTCTGATAAAAGCGAATATTAGTCCTGTTCACTGCTCATTACTAAACATTATATTAAGCAGTATTTTTCTTTATACAAAATTACAGATTTGCTGCTTCACTATTTTTTAATTAATTTAAGGAGAAGGTCAAGGATGATAATAGATAATGACATATTACGTGAACGCATCAGCTTATTAGGTTCCTTCCTAGGGGATGCGATTTCTCGCCAGACTGGTGAACAAACGCTGCATACGATTGAAACGCTACGCAAAGGTTTTATTCAACAGCGCCGTGAGCCTAATGAAGCTCATAAGCAGAAGCTCATCGATTTTATTGCCTCTTTGGACAATCAAGCCTTAAAAAATGTCATCCGCAGCTTCTCTATCTATTTTTTCTTAGCCAATCTAAGTGAAGAGAATTATCTACGTGAAGAGCGCCATGCATTACGTATGCAATCAGAGCAGAGCTGGGAAGGATCGTTTCGCCGTACTTTACTAGAGTGTCGTGAGCGCAATATTGAGCCAGCACAGATGCAAGAGCTCATTGAGCAACTAAAATTCATCCCTGTATTTACCGCCCATCCTACTGAAGCGCGTCGACGTACAACGATGAACTTATTACAAGGTTTATTCACTCATAGCGATGCCTTAAATAACGTTGCACAAAATAGTTTTGCCTACGAGCAAGCCAGAGAAAAAACTGCGCAATCGATTGATCTGCTATGGTCGTCTGATGAAGTGCGGACGCGTAAGCCTTTGGTCTATGACGAAATAAATAATGGTCTGCATTATTTCAATGCCAGTCTATTCAACGCCATTCCCAAGGTTTATCGTAATATTAAAAACGCTATTATTGATATCTATCCTGAGCTAACAGACTACCCTCTACCTGCTTTCATAAGCTTTGGCTCTTGGATTGGTGGCGACAGAGATGGCAATCCCTTTGTCACTCATGACACTACAGAAATGGCCGTATTGATGCATGCAGATACTGTATTGCGTCACTATCAAGTGTTGCTCAAGAAACTACGTCGTCAGCTTATTCATAGTGATACGATTGTTACTATCGAACCTGATGTGTATGCCAAGATTGAAAGTTATAGTGAGCTCGACAGACGAGTCTTTGATTACAATCTTGATGATTACGGCAATGAACCTTATCGCAGATTCCTCTCCTTAATCCTAAATAAAGTCAAAGCCACCAATCTTCTAATCCAAAGCAAAGGGAATGATACTGAGGCTAAAAAAGATGCCTACGCCAATCCACAAGAACTATTAGAAGACTTACGCATCATCCGTCAAAGTGTGAATACTCATGATACTGCACATGGCGAAGGCTTATTACTCGATATAATACGTTTGGTCAAAACCTGTGGCTTCCATTTGGCAGCGCTCGATATTCGCCAAGAGTCGTCTTATCATAGCGAAGTGATTGCCGATATTTTTGCCAATGCTTCTAACTTGCCTGACTATCAAAGCCTCAATGAAACCGAGCGCCAAGAATGGCTAACGCGCCTGCTTGAGAAACCAGGCACACCGCTCATTTATACCGATAATTTAACGGATAAAACCCGTGAACAATTGGCCTTGATGCACTCAGTAGCGACTTTACGCAAACTGGTTGGGCAAGATACTTTTGGCAGTTATGTTATCTCCATGACCAATAACGCCAGTCAATTATTAGAAGTATTGCTACTCATGCGCTTTGCAGGCTTATGTAGAGTGGATGACGAAGGGCGACTGTCTGCCGACTTGCCCGTAGCACCGTTATTTGAGACCATCGAAGATCTTAAAAATATCGATCAGATCCTGCCTGCGGTTTTAGATAATCCGCTGTATCGAGGGTTGTTGCAGCATTCAGATAATACCCAAGAAATCATGCTGGGTTATTCCGATTCATCAAAAGACGGAGGCATCATTACTTCTGCATGGCAGCTTTATAGCGCACAGCAGACCATTAACCGTATCGCAGAAGAATATGGCATCAAAACCCGCTTATTTCATGGTCGTGGTGGCTCTGTGAGTCGTGGTGGTGGCTCAACGCATAAAGCGATTGCTGCTCAGCCCGCTGGTACACTACATGGGCAAATTAAAGTAACCGAGCAAGGCGAAGTCCTTTATGCCAAATATGCCAACACTGATACCGCTGTATTTGAGCTAACCATGGGCATCACTGGCACGCTTAAAGCTTGCTCCTCAAGATTCGTGGTGCAACCGCCTGAACTGCCACATTATGAAGCGCTCTTTGCGCGTTTAGCAGATGCAGGTGAGCAGCGTTATCGCAAGCTAACGGATCATACTGAAGGGTTTTATCAGTTCTACTCCCAAGCGACGCCAGTGGCAGAAATCTCTTTATTAAATATTGGCTCACGCCCAGCCCATCGTAATAAAGGCTTACCAAGTAAGACGACTTTGCGCGCAATTCCTTGGGTATTTGGTTGGTCATTAGCGCGCTTTACACTGCCCGCTTGGTATGGTGTCGGCAGTGCATTGCATAGCGTCATCGATGATGAAGCACTAATGAAAGAAATGATTGACTGCTGGCCATTTTTTAACGTGTTTATTAGCAATATTGAAATGGCGTTTACCAAGTCTGATATGAGTATTGCTCATGCTTATAGCCAATTATGTGACGATGAGATATTACGTGAACAGATTATGACAGCGGTGACGGATGAGCACGAGCTGACCTATTCAGGTTTAAACTCCTTGCTTAACCAAGAGTCGTTATTAGAGCATCAGCAGAATCTTGCCGCTTCCCTTGAATGGCGGAATGCGTATTTAGATCCAACCAACTATATCCAAATTGAGCTATTGAAGCGTGCCAGACAAAAAGACGCTACAAGCGATACTAATAATGGTGATCTCGACGTTGAAGATCCATTAATCCGTAGTATTAATGCCTTGGCAGCAGGTCTACGCAATACAGGGTAATTAATAAAACAGAAAAATATATGCAAAAAAGACAGTACTTTTAGTATTTCCTAAAGGTACTGTCTTTTAATCTGTTTATCTCAAACGGTCACTTAATTATCGATATAGGTTTAATAAACGCCTAAATAATATTGATTTCATAGCTGAACTTCTCTGCCAGCCCATAGGATTCTCTATATTCGATAGGATCGCCTTCTAGATTCTTCGCAATGCGGCATACCTTAACTAAGTTTTCTTGCTTAGTATTGCCCAAATAATCGTCGCTGTGATCGGTTATAAAATACAGCGTCTCTACAGCAGATGACACAAATTGACCACACTTGGTATAGTAAAAAGGATAGAGAAGATTCTCGAAATCTTCAGGATTTAAGGTTGCAAAAGCTTGGAAGCGACTCTTAGGTAACCAAATCTTTTCACTTAACAAGACTCTATCTTCAACCATACGCGTACGCTCTATATAAATGAGCGCTTTGTTTTTACCTATATTTAGTTTTTTATTAATGTCATCAATACCGTCTATAACCATGATTTTTTTAATTATGCCCGTCGGCGTGATATAGCGAGCATCTTTATCACGAAACTTAAAAAACCTCAGTAATGAGCTTGCAAAATCTGGACGTTTTAAGAAGGTGCCTTTGCCTTGCTGCTTTATTAACACCCCATCTTCTACCAATTTTTCGACCGCTTTACGGACGGTTCCTACAGATACTTCATACTTATCTGCAAACTCCTGCTCCGTAGGTAAGGGTGTGTTTTCATCCCATTTACTCTCTGTCAGTAACGTCTGTATATGCCATCGCACTTGCTCATAACGTGGCATCTTAAATTCTTTGAAATTATTTAGCATTTTTTTCACCACAGTGGAAAGGTTTTTATTAACTGTTTCAATCTCGTCAAGCACTGCTATTGCTGTAAAACTACGTTATCCCTGATCAACTTCTCTTAAGCTTTCAGCGCATTCGATAGGTATCACATTAATATTAAAGCATTATTATATTTTTATGATTAATCTTTCCTAATTAACGCCAACTTTTTTGCTATCATTCTATTCAAACAAATGCACTTTGAAGATTTATAAGCTCTTCTAGTCCAGAAAACCCTGTGTCAATATTAGCGTAATACTCTTTACTCTGTAAAAACTGCTATGGTTTTTTATAGAATTCATACAGTTAAGGTCAAGGAGTAGTCGTGACTCTTTATATTCTAGCCGCCATCGTGATATGTATCATTTTGGGCTATACCACTAAGATTAATATTGGCCTATTTGCTATTGCATTTTCATATCTAATCGGTTGTTTCGGTATGGGGATGAAGGCACATGAAATTGTTGAGCTATGGCCTCTCAAAATTTTCTTTGTTATTTTTGCGGTGACTCTTTTCTATAACTTTCCCCTAGCTAACGGTGCTTTAGAAAAGCTATCCAATCATTTAATCTATAAGTGCCGTCACTTTCCCGCATTCCTACCTTTAGTCATTTTCCTTGTGGCCACGATTATTGCAGGCTTAGGGGCTGGTTATTACACCGTCTTAGCGACGATGGCACCGATGATCCTGCTGTTGTCTAAACGCACTAACTTGAATCTTGTCATTGCTACTTTATCAGTGAACTATGGTGCCTTAGCTGGTGCTAACTTTATCACTTCACAAAGCGGTGTTATTTTTAGAGAGCTGATGCGCGGCGCAGGCGTCGCAAATGATAATACCTTTACTTATGTGTTAGGGATATTCGCTGTTACTTTTGTAATGCCTATGATTGTATTGGGTGCTTATAGCTTTATCAATGCTAAAAATAGCAAAATAGCGATTCAGACGACCATACCAGAACCCTTTAACAGTAAGCAAAAACAGTCTCTTATACTGATTTTTATTATGATGGCTATTGTACTTATCATGCCCATTTTAAATTTACTCATGCCACAAGTATCAGCGATTCAGTTTTTGAACGCTCGGATTGACATTGGTTTTATCGCCATATTTTTTGCTTTAGTGAGCTTATTTTTAAAATTAGGCGATGAAAAAGCAGTGATTGCTTTAATACCTTGGAATACCCTCATTATGATTTGTGGTGTCGGTATGTTAATCAGCCTCGGAGTAGAAATAGGCGTTATTTACGAGCTGACAGAATGGCTAAGTACCAATGTACCTATCTGGATGATACCGATTTTAGTCTTCGTTATTAGCGCCATTATGTCGATATTTGCTAGTACTCTCGGGGTCGTCGCCCCTACTTTATTCCCTATGGTCCTGCCCCTAGCCGTTGCCTCTGGACTAAGCCCTTTATTACTATTTACCTGTATTGTTGTGGGGGCGCAAAGCTCATCACTCTCGCCTTTCTCATCAGGAGGTAGTCTGATGTTAGGCGCTTCTCAAGTCGTTATAAACAAAGACAAGCTTTTTAATGCGCTATTATTCAAAGCAGTGCCCTTAGATATTGGTATTGGAATACTCGCAATTTTACTTATCCAGCTGATATTTTAACGGCTCATAGGCAAAATATACCGTGATTTTTTAATATTTTTACACCTGCTTGCTATATTTTGATCCCAATATATCTATTTTTCTCACTAAATTCATAACTTCTTAAATCGTTGTTTTAGCCTCGTAATGGTATTGATATCAACGTGATTTTTGATACATCTAAATCATCTCCGCCATCACTAAATTTTCCTATCTATCTGTTTTAGTTAAATTAAATATTTCCTTTCGAAGGTATTCATATCATTTATTCATCCTGCATATTGCTATAACAGGAGATATTATGTCGCCTTCAATTTAATATATTACTATAAAATTCATATATACATACATATGTTTCTTGTTATTTTTAAAATATTCTGTTACTTTTGGCAAGTGATAAATCTCTACTGTTACGAAGTTTAGTCATCTCGTTAATCGAGTCTTCACTTCACCTGTAATAACTTTATATTTTGGCCAAAATTCTATTGAATTTTTATTGTAAAAATACACACAAGGAGTGTCGTGTGAAAAAACTATCCTATCTGGCTCTTGGCCTGTCTATCCTATCTTTGACCGCTTGTAACAATGCAAACGAAACTGCCAGTACAGATGCGACTGCCGCAGATGGCTCAACTGAGCTCACTGCCCCTTCACGTCCAGAATGTATTGCGCCTGCCAAACCAGGTGGCGGTTTTGACTTGACTTGTAAGCTTGCTCAAGCTGGCTTAAGAGATACTGGTATCTTAAAAGATCCTATGCGTGTCACCTATATGCCAGGCGGCGTCGGTGCTGTTGCTTATAACAAAATCGTTGCAAATGACCGGGACAATGGCGATGCTATTATTGCCTTCTCTACTGGCTCTATTCTTAATTTATCACAAGGTAAATTTGGTAAATTCACTGAAAAAGACGTGAAATGGCTAGCTGGTGTTGGTACTGATTATGGCGCTATTGCAGTCAATGCAGACTCTCCTATCAAAGATCTAGCTGGGTTAGTTACTGAACTCAAAAAAGATCCAAAAGCGATCAGCTTTGGTGCTGGCGGTAGTGTTGGTGGTCAAGATTGGATGCAAACCGCTATTTTAGCTAAAGCCGTTGGTGTTAAGCCTAGTGACATGACTTATGTTGCGATGGAAGGCGGCGGCGAGGCGATCACAGCAGTGATGGGCAATCATATTACTGTTGTCAGTGCTGGTATTGCTGAGATTATGCCGCAAGCCAATGCAGGTAAATTACGTGTATTAGCGGTATTTGCAGATGAAAGATTGGGCGGCACGATGACCGATATTCCTACTGCGAAAGAGCAAGGTTATGATGTGACGTGGCCAGTCGTTCGTGGTTACTACATGGGTCCAGACGTAAGCCCTAGTGCTTATAACTGGTGGAAAGAGGCTTTCGATAAGATGCTTGTTGATCCGAAATTCGCTGAAATACGTGAGCAACAAGAATTGCTGCCTTTCTCTATGACTGGCGATGAGCTACAAGCCTACGTCTATAAGCGTACGGGCGAACTACGTGAGTTATCTGCTGAATATGGTCTTGTTGAAGCAGCACCAACCAAATAGTTACGTTAAGATTTAATAACCTTTAGCAATTGAATATCAAATGTTTTGGTATTTCTCAAAGGGCTGGCAGGATTTCTATCTGTCAGCCTTTTGCCCCCAAAATTCAAGGAATGCTCCTTATGACAATGGAACGTTTGTTTTCCGGGCTGATGGCACTGGTCAGTATATTCTTAATATACCTAGCCATTGGTTATGTTGCCCCTATTGCTTATGACCCAATTGGTCCTCGTCCTTACCCTATTTTAATCTTTTCACTGCTTGCCTTTGGCTGCTTAGTCGTTGCTTTTCGTCCCGCCAGTTTTACTAAAGCGATTGAATTGGGTTTAAACAAAACAATCATCCGTAATCTTATTTTATGTGCGCTTACCTTATTGGTCTATGGTCTCATTTTTGAAGTATTGGGCTTTATTCTTGCCACTATTCTGATGTCTTTCGCCGTAGGTTTACTGTTTGCAGGTAATCCTCTAAAGAGTTTTATCTTTTCAGTGTTAATCAGTATTGGCTTATATGTCTTATTTGACCTGTTTTTAGATGTCAAATTACCACTCGGATTGTTGTCAGGGATAATAGGATAGCCAATATGGATACTTTTGATTTTTTGATGCATGGCTTTGCCGTTGCATCTACCCCAAAAAACTTACTTCTTGCACTAATCGGGGCTTTTTTAGGTACGATTGTTGGCATGTTGCCGGGTCTTGGCCCGATTAATGGTGTAGCGATATTACTGCCATTTGCTTTTGCGCTTGGTTTACCGCCTGAGAGTGCGCTCATTCTGCTTGCAGCCGTGTATCTTGGTTGTGAATATGGTGGTCGTATTTCTGCCATTCTCATTAACGTACCCGGTGATGCCGGCGCCATTATGACGACTTTAGATGGCTATCCATTGGCAAAACAAGGCAAGGCTGGGATTGCACTGTCTTTATCTGCTGTCAGCTCTTTCGTTGGTGCCACTATCGCGACAATCGGCGTGGTGCTATTTGCGCCATTATTAGCCAAATGGGCAATCTCATTTGGACCTGCTGAATACTTTGTACTGATGGTATTTGCTATTACCTGCCTCAGTGGTTTGGTAGGTGATCAGCCAGTTAAGACGGGTATTGCCGCATTAATTGGTCTTGGTCTAGCAACCGTTGGTGTCGATGCAGTTACCGGTATTTATCGCTTTACTTTTGATTCGGTCAACCTATCTGATGGTATCCAATTTACTACCATTGTTATTGGTTTCTTTAGTGTGAGTGAAATTTTAATCTTGCTCGAAAAAACCACGACAGGTCATAAGGTTATTGAACAAGGTAAACGCAGTCTCTTAAACTTTAAAGAGTTTACTTTTGCTTTTGGAGCCATGCTACGCAGTGGTCTCATGGGCTTTGTCGTTGGTATCTTACCAGGTGCAGGCGCAACGATTGCCAGTGCCATGACTTATGCCAGTGAACGTAAAATCGCTGGTGATACCGGTACTTTTGGTGATGGTGATCTTCGCGGTGTTGCTTCGCCAGAAGCGGCAAATAATGCCTCAGCTTGTGGCTCATTTGTGCCAATGTTGACGCTAGGTGTGCCAGGTTCTGGTACGACAGCAGTCATGATGGGCGCATTGACGTTATATAATATTACGCCGGGTCCGCAGTTATTTACTGAGCAGCCTGATATTGTCTGGGGTCTGATTGCCTCATTATTTATCTGTAACGTGATTTTACTAATCATGAACATCCCTTTGGTGGGTCTGTTCGCTAAACTGCTTGATGTGCCGAACTACATCCTGATACCAGCCATTGCTGCGGTCAGTTTCGTTGGCGTATATTCTATCCATAGCACGACCTTTGACTTGGTATTTATGGTGGCACTTGGTGTATTTGGTTACTTTTTACGTAAACTAAACTTCCCCTTATCAGCGCTTATTTTGGGCTATGTATTGGGTGAGCTCATGGAGTCTAACTTAAGACGTGCCCTGTCTATCTCTCAAGGCGAGCTTAGTATCTTATGGAGCAGCCCTATCACAGTAGTGCTATGGTTGTTGGCTATTTTGATGGTATTCATGCCAGTCATACGTAGTATCTACCGTAGAAAATTTAAGCCAGCTATTTAGATTTCAACGACTCTGTTCTCGATATACTTCTCCGGTGGTGGTTATACTCTATGTATGACCACCATTTTTTTAAGTCAAACTAGTGGGCTGCCCCAGCCTTTACCAAGTCGCTTTTATACTCATATAAAAGTAAATAGCAGTAGCTAGCAAAGAACAAATCATTTTTATTGATATCCTATAATGATAGACAGTCTGCATGAATCAAATCATTATGATCGTTCAGATATTGTTTAAAAATATCTATAAATTGCCTTATATCAGAGAGGATGAATGATGCAAAATAAATCTATACCAAGCCTGCCGAGTATGAATCGGCAACCTTTAGGGTTTTTCCCAACGCCGTTGATTAAGCTGACCAGATTAAGCAAAGCACTCAATAGTCCTAAAATTTATATAAAACGCGATGACAATACGGGACTGGCATTGGGCGGTAATAAAACCAGAAAGCTTGAGTTTATTATCGGGGACGCCCTTGCTAAAGGTGCGGATACAATCGTGACAGCAGGTGCCGCGCAGTCAAACCATTGTCGCCAGACCGCAGCTGCCGCAGCCAGTTTGGGACTTGAATGCCATCTGGTTTTGGGTGGACAAGAACCAGAACAGTTGCAAGGCAATCTTTTACTGGATAAGATTTTTGGCTGCCATATCCACTGGGCAGGCAGCAACCGTAAAGGAGAAGACATTCCTGATATCGTAGAACAACTCAAAAAAGAAGGTAAGAAACCCTATATTGTCCCTTATGGCGGCTCAAGCGAGCTCGGTGCTTTTGCCTTTGTTGAAGCGTTTAAAGAGCTTGAATTACAACGTCAAGAGAGGGATATCTCATTCACGCATATCGTTTTTGCCTCCAGCTCCGGCGGGACACAAGCGGGCTTGATGCTGGGTAATAAAATCTTTGATTCACCCTATCAGATAGTAGGTATCAATATTGATAAAGGTGAAACCGATACGGTGCCGTTTGATCAGTATATTATCTCCCTCGCCAATAGCACGGCTGCATTGATTGGGGAAGATTACACCTTCTCAGAGTCAGATTTAGTGCTTAATTCTGATTATGTGGGAGACGGTTATGGAGTGATTGGTGCATTAGAAAATGAAGCCATTGCCATGACCGCGCAAATGGAAGGAATATTATTAGATCCTGTTTATACAGGGCGTGCGATGGGCGGACTACTCGATATGATTCGTACCGGTAAAATCAAAAAAACGGACAGTGTGTTGTTTTGGCATACTGGCGGTGCGCCCGCTTTATTTGCTTACGCTAGTGATTTAGCGGTATCTTAAAGCGGTCGTTAGTCTGTTTAACACCACCAAAAGGTCGGCTAATTAAGGCTAGCCGACCTTTTTATCATCCTCTCAAGCATTATAAAATCTAAACTTTGATTTTTAGATAACACCACCATCGGTATTTTATTCGCACAGTCGTTATCTACCTCAAAGAATGACACTCTTGCTTAATTTTTTAACTGAGCGGTTGTCTGCTTAAAAATGCTATCTAAACTTATCTGCTAACCATATTACCAGTTCACGAGCAGGCGCATTATCGAACGCTTGGGGAATGTGAGAATACGTCATGACGCAGTCGTTTAGGTCAGTTAGTATATGTAATAATAAGCCCAAACCAATGATTTTATAAGGCTTAGGTAGCAGTAACATACTCACATATACTGCCATTGCATAATAGGTATGCAGTGGATGGAAGTTGATACTACAGCGATTAGGCGAGAATATGGGCGTCGCTAGCAGATGATCCAAATCAACCAGCATAGTAACCAGCAGTATTAGATAGGCTTTTTTGTAATCATTACGGAAAAATACATACGCAACGATCAAAGGCATGCCTAAATGAAAAAAGTAGTGAATCAACGTTTGCGTCATTGTCTGCTCGCCTATCTGATAGTAACCACAAATTTTTCAAATTTACTTTATTTGATGCTTGGTAAAATCGATCTGCTGACATACATTTATCAATGCACAACAGGCGTACCCTCCGTGCTAAAAGCAAAGCCTTTATTGCTAAAATTACCAATCATGACCGCCTCAATGACAGGCGTAACGGTGTCGTCCACCCCTTCTACTTCAATGATAAAGTTGGCACCAGAACCCCCTTTATCCTCTTCTTTTTCGACAATATAATTTAGAGTTGCCATCGCTGGCAGCTCAATAGGAGCTCTTAAGTAGGACTTTACTAAGGCACCATCAGTATCATAATAATCAATTTTATTAATATACAATGATTTTTTTAACGTGGTATTACGCACGCTGAGTGTTGCCGAAAGCAATACTTTGCGATTGTCTCTATCAGTATAAATGTCCGAATATATGGGCACATAAAACGTTTGTTTGTAGCCAAACTGGCTATGATCCGTTTCTTTTGACGTTTTTTCCAGCTCTTGAATTGGGTCCTTATGCTTCTCTGAAAACATCACATTTGGATCTTGTATAGACCGATCACAGCCTGAAAACAATATCAGGGCAGTCAGACATAGCATAGATACTCGATATTTTCTCATGACCTCTTTCCTTATTTAACGGGCTTTAACCCCAACACTACGTAAAAACTTATTAATATGTTCATTAGCACCATAAATGACCAGTACATCATTATCTTGTAGTACTTGTTCAGGTGATGCCAAGCCTTGTATATTTGGTTTGGTTTGCATACGACCGAAGCTGTCTTCATAGTGCTCATAACGCATGGTGCTGAGCAATTTGATACTAAATCGGTGTTCAAGCTGTAGCTCGCCGATGGTTCTACCTATCAAATCAGTAGGAATACTAATCTCGACAATACTAAAGTTGTCACTTAACTCGAACGAGTCTACAAAATAACGCAAGGACAGCCGTTTTGCCCAGCGCATTGCCGCCTCTTTCTCAGGATGAAAAATATCATCAACCCCAATCGCTTGTAGGACTTTTTCGTGTAGTGGATTGATACTACGACTGATCAAACGTCGCGCTTTTAGCGTTTTAAAAAGCGCTGTCGCCATGACATTGGCACCTTGGTCTTCACCAATAGCTACCACGACAATATCGGTGTCTTTAATCGGTAGACCATTGACCGTATATTCATCGGTCGCATCCATACAGATGGTATGAGTAATCACTTCTTTATAGGTTTCAACCTTTTGCATACTGCTATCGATAGCAATGACCTCATGACCTTGACTGGTCAGCGCCATACCAAGCGAAGAGCCAAAACTGCCCAAACCTGCGATAATGAATTTCATAATACTCCTTGTCACTCACTTCTATACTATAGTGGTAGTGATGGGACGGGTTAGTTAATAGTAATCGCTTCCGTTGGATAACGGTAGTTACGCTCATGTCTATTTTTGAGTAAGGCAATAAAAATCGTCAGCATACTGACACGTCCAACAAACATAATGAATGACACCACAAGCTTGCTAAAAGTAGACAGCTCCGTGGTCAGATTTAAGCTTAATCCCACCGTGCTATAAGCTGAAAAACACTCAAATATCACTTTAATCAAATCAAGCTCAGGCTGATCATAACTGATCAAAGTCACGCCCAGCCCAATGACCAACAAGGACAGCCACATAACAGAAAACGCACGGCGAATCGAGTTATCTGCAATTTCGCGTTTGAACACTTCAACTTTGGTCTGTCCACGTGCCAAACTCAACGTATTTAGGAAAGCAATGGCAAAGGTGCTGGTTTTAATACCACCACCAGTAGAGTTTGGAGATGCCCCAATCCACATCAAAAAAATGGTCAGCATGATGGTTGGAAAAGCCAAGGCATTCATATCGATATTGTTAAAGCCTGCGGTTCGCGGTGTCGCAGCAGTAAAAAGACCTGCTACCAGCTTGCCATACCAACTGCTGTGCTCAGCCAACACACCATGATATTCAAACATCATCACCCCAATCAGCCCTACTAACAGCAAAGCGCCAGAGGTGATTAAAGTGATCCGACTATTGATACTCAACAGCCACGGCTGGTAGGCATAGCGCTGTCCATCACGACACAGCGCTCTTTGCATACGGTGACGCAGATAACGGAGCAAGTTAACGACAATCAAAAAGCCCATACCGCCAAATAAAAAGGTAATACTGATAATCAGCTGTAAAGGATAATTAAAGCGCAGTGATTCATCGTATAACCCCGCACTAAAAGTAGAGAATCCAGCATTACAGAATGCCGAAACGGCATGAAATATAGAGAAGAATAAACGCTCAAATATGCTCATGCCTGCCAAATCATAAACACTTATATAAATCAGTATTGCTGCCAATGCCTCAATACCAAAGGTGACATATAAAATAGACTTTAAGGTTGTTACCATGTCGCCCATACGTGGCGAATATGTCATCTCACTGATACTAAGCTGGGTCTCGTAACTGATACCACCCTTAAAGAAGTAGCTAAAATAAGTCACGAAAGTTAGGATGCCAAGACCACCAATTTGGATAAGACCTAGGATAATCACTTGCCCAAAGGTAGTGAAATGGGTTGCGGTATCGACGACGATGAGCCCCGTCACACAGACGGCGCTGGTCGCGGTAAATAAGGCATCTATAAAGGAGATGGGTTGATTTGTAGCATTTGGCATCATCAGCAATAATGATCCGACCAGTATCACTGATAAAAAACTTAAGATAAAAAATTGACCGGGGTTCAAAAAGGCTCGGTTAAGACTAAAATTATTATCTGATATTTCACGGATGAAAGTGACTAGTACGGCAATCTTGATGGCAATAAAACCATCAGCGGGCGTAGACAATCCCGATTGAAACAATTCAGTAAAATGTAGGACGAGCAAGATTAAAATGGCAATGCTGGTCAGCAAATCAAAGACAGCTACTTTATTGACCGTCAGGCGTATTTTTGGACGTATATAACGTCTTAACGTAGTGAAAAAACTGAGTAAAATGATACTCATATAAAACAGGTGAAATACTTGTTGTAACCATGCGGACAATGTAAAACCACTGTCAATTAAGGCAACACCGACACCAATAAGGCTTATTACAACGATAAATTTATTTAATAACCGATACGGTATGCCCACATACATAGCTTAGGTCCAGAAAAGGAATAACCAGAATACTTATACTCCTTTTTTCTGTCATATACTAAGCGTGGTTTTAGATAATCGTAACCAGTTATGTGTTCTAACATCAGCCACTACAATATTTGTCATAGTTACTTATCTAGTGGTTACTTTAACAACATTGTCTCTACCGTTTTATCAGCAGAGCTCCTATGTTAACGGGCACTATTTATTATAATGTATTAACAATAAAACCACTGATTGCGGTAGCGATTATTGCCAGACTGAATAAACGATCAAGGAAGAGGATTTGTTATGAAAATGACTTCTAAAGATAGCGTACACTCATTGATACCGACCATCCACTATAATACTGGCTGTACCTGCCCAAAGTGCGGCTGTAGCGCGGCATCAACTTGTGATAAATGTGATCGCTGTTCGAAATGCTGTGAGTGTGGTGAAAAGCAGTCATTCTTACCATAGCCTTTTGAGCTACTGACATCGAAAAAGCAGCCTTTAGAGGCTGCTTTTTTGTACTTCGAATTGCAAAATACTTAGTAAATAAAGGGTCTACATTATATTAAGGTTTAGGTGTTAAATTTAACTTTTATTTGCTGCAATCCAGCTTTGCATCTGCTCAATCTCTGGCTGTTGTGCATCGATGATTTCTTGCGCCAGCTTACGCATCTCAGGATTTTTACCATATTTAAGCTGCGTTGCTGCCATATCGACTGCCCCAACATGATGAAGTAACATGCCACGAGCAAAAGCCATATCTGGTGTTGGATCGGCAATGGCTGCCATCATGTCACCATGCATCGCATCCATACCCTTAGCATAAGCTTGCTGCATGGCTTTGGTATCCGCTGTTGGCGTTTTGGCATCAGGATTGTTGGCGAGCCATGTTTTCATCTGCTCAATCTCAGGCTGCTGGGCGTCGATTATTTCTTGCGCCAGTTTACGCATCTCTGTATCGGTGCCGTATTTTAATTCAATCTCTGCCATATCTACCGCGCCAACATGATGAGCAAACATGCCTTGAGCAAATGCTGCATCTGGATCGTTATAATCCATGCCAATCATCATCTCTTCATGCATCTTGGTCATTGAGTCAGTGTAATCTTTCAGCATAGCTGCCATTGGTGTGCCGTCAGCGACCATAGTGCCTGCACTCATATCATGACCCGCATGCGGGTCTGCTGCAGTATTTTCTTGTACAGCCTTTTGCGATGCAGCATCTTCTGTGGCAGTCACGTCAACCTTATCATTGGCTGGTTGACAGGCACTTACTGCCAATAGGACACTAGTAGCGAGAGCAAAGGTGCTTAATTTATTATTCATGGTACCGCCTTGGCTAATAACGATTTAATTTAGGTATTACAAAGCAAAAAAGCGCTAGCTTATAGCTGTTGCTCGGTTGAGAGAATATCAGCATAGACCTCAGTAGTACCATCTTTATTAAGCTGCATAATCTGATAAGGCGCAAATTTATTTTGATACTCCATACCTGGACTACCAACTGGCATACCAGGTACCGCAAGACCTAGGGCTTGTACTGGTGGGTTTTCTAAAAACTGCGCCACATATTTGGCTGGTACATGACCTTCAAAGACGTAACCATCGGTTGTGACAGCAGTATGGCAAGAGCGCATCTCAGTTGGTACGCCGTAGCGCTCTTTAAATAATGCCAAATCCGTAACATCGTGCGCAATGGCGCTCAGACCATTGTCTTCTGCATGACTTATCCAGTCTTTACAGCAGCCGCAATTGGCATCTTTGTAGACCGTTGCTGAGACGTTTTTTAATAAATCTGGATTGCTGGCTGGCGTTGTTATTGCCGATTCCGTTTGAGCGTTTGATTCAGCAACATTTGCGGTGACTGCTGCGCCATTGTCATTTTGTAAGGAGCTTGCACTGGACGCGCTACTGTCAGGTTGGCTACAGGCGAATAAGGCGGATGCAGCAACTAACCACACGGTACTTTGCAAGAGTTTATAAGAATGACGTTTGAAGGTAGGGCTAGAATTGGATATAAAGGCGTTCATAATGCAATCTCATGTATTTTTTGCATTATACCAAATAACACTTAGGCTCAATCAAGACAGGCAGGCGTTTAACATAGCGACTTTAACAAAACATGACATTCAGATAACAATGCTGGCAGGTTGGCATATCATTCACTTACTGACCCTTGCTCTGCTCTCATCATCTTTACACCACCATAAGTGACCAATATTACGCCAAGTGCGATCAATGAAGCACCTAAAATCAGCCCTTCTGGTGGGCTTTCATTTTGTAAAAAAATAGCAATTGGCACACCGACTACCGCCCCTACTGCCCCTAATAAGCTCAGCAGCACAGGACCGCCCGTTTTTTGCAGTAAAAACAACAGTAAAAACTGCGCAGCGAATACAAATGCTTGTAGCACAATTAAACCAAGTGGTAAAAGCGCTGTCATCGGAACCGCTAAAGAGTAATGAGGAACGATACTGACCAAAGCTAGCAATCCGGATGCAGCAATCAGCATACCAGGCGCAAGCGCACTAGCAGAGAGATTGTCTGGCCAATATAGCGTCCGATAAATATTACCAATGGCAAGCAAAACAGGACCACAAAGCGTCAAGACGATCCAAAACACACTGGCATCTGGCGCAGAAAACTTACGTGCTGCCAATACGCCCGCTCCCGCAAGTGCCGCGATCACACCAAGTGCGCGAAGCTTAGTAAATGGCTCTATACGCAACACGATGGCGGCAAAATAAGTAAGCAGCGGCGGCAAGGAGATAATCAAAGCGACAAAACTTGCGCCAACGTGTGGAATCGCTGAGAAAAATATTAAATTGGAACCTGCAACACTGACCAATGCTGCAACAAAATAATAGCTGAGGATAGGTTTATTTAAAGGCGGTAGCTCATGACGCAGCAGTGCATAAACAAGTAAAATAACTGCAGCACCTGTAATAGACCAAAACAGAAATGCCAGTGGCGTCAGACCAATCTCGCCTGCATATTTTGCCAAATTAGTAGAAATGCCGATTAAAGCGCCGCCAGCGAGCAGACATAGCAGAGGAAGGAACCATGTTTGCTTATGGCCTAAAGTCCCTTGTTGCGCTGACGACACCATAGCTTATCCTATTCATCCACCTTATTATGCCAACCACGATAGATTAGCATTCGCGCCATTGCAACCACAAACGCGTATCCAGCTCCAACTGATGATAATCAGGCTCCATATGACAGCACAGCTGATAGAATGCTTTGTTATGCTCCTGCTCCTTAAAGTGCGCCAACTCATGAACAACAATCATCCGCAAAAACTCAGGTGGTGCCTCTTTGAATAAGCTTGCGACCGTAATGCTATTATGCGCCTTAAGCTTGCTGCCTTGCACGCGAGACTGATAAGTATGAATACCCAAAGCATGTTTGAGCACGGTGAGCTTACTGTTATAAGTCACTTGAGACAATGGATTGCTTTTGCGCATATACTGATTTTTTATGTCATTAATATAGTGATATAACGCTTTGTCGCTTTGGATTTGGTGTCTCTCGGGATAGTTTTTATCCAAATAATCGCCCAGTTTGCCACTACTAATCAACATGGCAGCTTGATTTTGGATGTTCTCAGAATAATGAGCAATATATTTTAAGGTGGTCACTGCTTTTGTCCTTTATCTTTAGGCGCGATATTTATCTATATCAATTATACGGTAAGGATATTTTTTGCTTTAATAGTTTGCTCAAATAGATAGTGGTTGTTCTATTATTGAGTCATCAACATGTTATTAAAGTAGATAAAATAATGGTGTTATGGTCGATATTTAGACAATTATGATTAGATTTATAATTAATCTCATAATAAGGTTGACAGCTCATGACTACTTGGCTAAAATGTGCCCCACATAACGCAAACAAGACAAGCAATTGGGCATATTAAAGCCTTTGTAAAACTTGATGTTATTACCAATTATTCTCCAATAGCTCAGTTGGTAGAGCAACGGACTGTTAATCCGTGTGTCCCTGGTTCGAGCCCAGGTTGGAGAGCCATATACGAAAAAACCTTCATCACTTATTTGATGGAGGTTTTTTTTGCTTCGCATTTACTAACACATCATTAATATGGCTATTAATGCAGCTTCGGTGTTCTTTTGGGGACTTTTGTTGTATGGTAAGGGTAGATATGACTAAGTCAGTTTTGCCTGAGTGCTTTATTCCTACTCACTAATAGTAATGGTTTATTATGATACCTGCACGTATAAAAAATAAGTTTTCTGATCATCCGCAAAAAATCATGCGCCCTATCAGTATTCGCCTCTCTGAAGAGATGATTGAGCTTTTAACGGCGACCGCATCAGAGCTTGGATTTAAGCGTATTCAAGGCTTGATTCGCCTATATATCCGTCAAGGTCTTGATCGTGACCATCAAGACTATACGCTTGCCCATGATGAAGTTTTTATTGAGACATTACGCAAAAAAGGCGTGAGCCAGCGTATTATTGATGAGGCGATTGTGGTGACTCACAATAACAATATCACCCATTCATTGTCTGATCTGCAAGAAAATAAATAGCAGTAGCATTTGAGTGTTTAACCGCTTGAGTAGCTAATATTCGAAGCCTTAATAAAGACTAAGTTAACCTAACGGTGCTTGGTCTTTTTTTGCGATTGATAATACTGTACTCACCTTTATTTAGCGATAAATAAACATACACAACTGTGAGATACAATACATTAAGATAACAACTATCACGGCTCATATGGAGGTATCAGATAATGGGTTTATACAAACGTTTAAATAAAGTTGTGTTATTGACTGTGAGCTTGGGGCTGTTTCCTGCCCTGTACGGTTGCTCGCAGCCGCAAGTAGATCCTAGCCAGCAAACCATACCGACCAACTCTGATCAGTGGCAAAAGACACTGGGCGATACCTTTGAGCGTCTACCTGAAGCAGATAGAAAGCTGCTAAGTCGTTATATGCTACGTATGAAGCTCAGTAGCGCCTATGAATCAGGCGCGATGCCGCGTATTACTATTAAACAAGCTTTGATCCAACAGCGCGAATATGAGCGCCTACATCCAAACAACCCAACGGGTAAGAAAAGTCCCATTGTAACCAGTCAAAAGCTCGAAACTGCCAATCACCTCAACTATCCTGTTGCCCTATTGCCAGTCAAAACCAGCGATAGTGATAGCTTAAACCAAGTCAAGCTACAATTTATGCTGTCAAATCATGGCAAAGTAGCTATCGAAAGTTTTCAAGGTACTCTCACGATGAAAGAGAAACGTTTGACCAAAAGTAAACGCTTCAATGTGCCATTAACCCAGTTTGAGCCACCTATCGCTCCAGAACAATCTGGTAAGATAATCATTGAGAGCAGTATCGAAGACATCAATGTTATGCGTGCTATTAAAAATAACACAGGAGTGAGCATTGAGATCACTGAGGGTAAAATGATATTAGCGGATGGGCAGGAAATCGAGTTTGACGAGTTACTAGCCAAATAAAACAAAGGTTTTAAAATCTATAGCAATATAAAAAATCCCCAATCATTGCTGATTGGGGATTTTCGAATTTGGCGGAGACGGAGAGATTCGAACTCTCGAAGGGCTATTAACCCTTGTCGGTTTTCAAGACCGGTGCATTCAACCGCTCTGCCACGTCTCCATTTGTGCATCATTATAGCGATCTGAAATGAGAATGCAAGCAGTTATGTCAAAAAATTTAAATTATTTTTTAAACGGCTTATAATCATGAGTCTAAAGCTTGTTTGAAGCAAGATGCAAGCACATATCAAGCATGCGATTGGCATAGCCCCATTCATTGTCGTACCAAGCAAAAACCTTGTATTGATTGCCGACTTGCATCAGTTGTTGCCCATCTATAATCAATGATTCAGTCTGATGGATAAAGTCACTTGAGACTAGCGGTTCGTCCGTATAGTCCATGATCGTCGCTAAATGCGCCTGACTCGCTGATTTTAAAACGTCACGTATTGCTTCAATACTGACATTTGGCGTCTCAAATACAAACGTCACATCAATAGCGGCGACATCAATAGTTGGCACTCTTATTGAATGACCATTTATCTTGCCCACCATATTTGGTAACACGCGTTCCGTAGCAGCGATACTGCTGGAAGTCGTCGGAATGATATTATAACCAGAGGCGCGCGCACGCCTTAGGTCACGGTGCGCTTGGTCAAGTACGGTTTGATCAGCCGTCACTGCATGAATCTCAGTCATCATCGCCGACTCAACGCCAAACGCCTTATCAAGGGTATCAATAAGCGGTACGAGCGCCTGAGTGGTACAAGAGACGCTAGAGATGATAGGCAGATCACGCGTCAAAGCATCGCTATTGACGCCCATCACGATACAAGCATCGACATGGTCAAAGGGTGCGGCACCGATAATCACTTGTTTGGCACCCGCCTCTATGTGCAAGTTTGCCTGCTCATATGAGCGATAGTGTCCGGTGCACTCAAGCACCACATCGACCTGCAACTCTTTCCATGGCAGTGTCTCTGGGTTTTCTCTTGATAATAAACGAATGCAGTAAGTAAGATTATTTTTGGTCAAGCACAGCTGAATATCATTTTTTGCTGTCGCACAGGGCTTTTGCTGACGATCGGTGAAGCCATCTTGTACGATATCCGCTGTCACGCCAAGCTGGCTCAAACGCCCATGTGTGCTATCGAACCTCAGTAAATGTAATAAGGTTTCGGCAGGGGCCAAATCATTAATCGCGACCACATGAATAGCACGTCCTAGCACCTCAAAGCGCTCTAATAACGCACGCAATACATTGCGACCAATACGACCAAAACCATTGATAGCCACTCTCAAAGGCTGAGTCTGGTCACTGGTCGTATGAAACCCTGCTGTAGCAGGATTAGACGTCAAATGGTAGGTAGCACTAGAAAAATCAGGCATAACAAGTTATCGCTGTAATAGAAATAAAAAATGAAGGCTTAAATTGAATGCCATCGGCTGATCAAAAAAGCGCCACGCAAAATATAGTCGTTTGCGAATAAAATAAATACAAATGTTATAAGGTACTACTGGGGTTAATTTTTCTTGCTTGCTGTGCCTACGCAGACAGAGGCTGCGAATAATTAACCCCAGTAGCTCTGCACCCTTTTAAAATTGAATTAACTATATAGGCAGTCGCGAATAAAACAGTTGCAGATAAAAGAGTCATCTTTTAAAAAGTTATTTATGACTTCAGAATGACTACGGAGTAATAAATATCAATGCCAAACGAATGGTATTGTAATCAGCGCTTTGTTTTAAATGCTCAAATATCGGACGCAGCTTAATACTACCATCATCATTAAAATCATTTGGGTTATTAGCAACTTTAATCGCCACATAGGCATTACCCACTGCCGTCATAACCTCATCTTCTGGACGCAAATGATCACAAGCGAGGCTAGGGTCTTGAGATTTCAGCTCAGCAATATGGCGCATAATGGTAGACTGTGACAGCTGCCGTGCTTGCGATATTTCCGCGATAGATAAACTTTCTTCAAGAAGTATTCGTGTGGCAAGTAAGGTACTGTCTGACTTATCAGACACTTGATTGCCAAGTTTCTGCTTTTTGTCTATTTGTGCTTGATTTTGTTCACGGCGCTTTGTCTGTAGGTTTGCGTAGGCGTCAATCACTGACTTGCTTAATGTACCGCCGGACTTTAGAATGAACTTCTCATGCGCCTGTGTCATGCTCTCTTCATCAAGCATTGCATAATTGGCATCCGCTTCATCAGACAGCACTAAAAAGCGCTTATCTGCACCGCGTGCCAAAGGATCAAGCTGCAAGCTCATTTCATTCATACCGAGCAACTGCAGACCTGCCAGCGATTTTAACCGTGATAATGCCACATATCCTTGCCCAAGCTCAAAGGTACGTGACAAGTCAATCTCAGCAGCTTCAAGCGTCATACCTTGCGACTTATGAATGGTAATCGCCCAAGCTAGACATAATGGCACTTGCTCATAGCTTGCCAGCACATCGCCCGTCTCGTCCTCGATAATCCATTCTTCTGGCTCAGCGATAACCTCACGCCCAGTATTTAACCTAACCACTGGCATTTTTTGTGTCGTCGGCTTTTTAATTTTTGCTTTATCTTTTTTGGCTTTTTCTTTTGCGCTTTTGGCAGTCTGCTTATCGCTACCAACATCACTGTCTTTATCGCTACCAATATCATCGTCTTCGATTAAATCGTCACTACTTTCTTTGCTATCATCAATTTTGACAGCAGCAAAGCCAATAAGCTCACCCATCGTACCGTTAGACACGCCAAGCTCAGTATTGTTTTTAATAAACATCACCTTTGAACCAACTTTTAGTACCAAGTCATCTTGAGTACGAACCGTCTTTTTTAGTGTCTCAACTAGTTTACTATCGCCAACAGATGTGGCTTCAAAGCGCATCATCTCACCAGATAAGTCAGCAAGCTCTTTATCATTGATTTTATTGACGTTGAGATTGTGGGTATAAAGGCGCGTGCGCTTGATATCAACGTTTTGATCAAAGGTAGCTTCTAAGGCAGCAATCGCCTCAAAAGTCACTTCCTGACGACGGATTTGATTGAGAATATCGTCCAAATCAAGCCCGCCATTCGCCGCTTCACTGACCTGCCGATGTTGCTCAGATAAGTAGCAGATGTGAAACTTGGCATCGAGCCAAGCTTCCGACATAAAAGCAAACTTCTCACGATTACTCTCACCCTTACTGCCAATCGGTGGTAACTGAAAAAAGTCTCCTGCAACAACGACTTGGATACCACCAAAAGCTTTGTCATTTTTGCGTACATGCTTAAGCACTTGGCTGACCAAATTAATCTGCTTGGCATGCAGCATGGATATCTCATCGATGATAAGTACCGCAGTATCTTTTAATCGGTCTGCCAAAAACTGCTTACGTGATAAATTGGTCAAGTCGCGGTCAGACAGTTCATCCTTAATACCAATGCCCGACCAACTATGGATCGTCGTGCCATTCATATGAGTGGCGGCAATGCCTGTACTCGCGGTCACAGCAACAGGTACCCGACGCGCGCGTAGATAATCAATATATTGGTTAAGTGTATAAGTCTTACCTGAACCTGCTGAGCCCGTCAAAAAGACGTTTTGACCTGTTTTTAAAATATCAAGAGCAGAAGATTGACGCATATATCCAAACCAACCAAGAGTATAAGAAAGAAAGCTGACAGGATTAAATTCATAACCATGACGAGCTAAAAGTATTTGACCTTAATTATAACAGCTACATCCATTTTGCGAACCACTTTAACCGTCCTACCTCGCATAACTTTAAGTTATGTGATACAAAGCATATCATTATAAAAAGTCATTATCGCTTGGAGCCAAAGCTCAGTACGATAGAGTCATAGCTTGGTCGGGATGACCAAGTATTTATGTTAAAACAACCATAATACACAACAAGGAATCGTTCATGTTATACGCTTATCCCAATACTGAAAACAGTCCCGTCCAATTCCGCGAAAAATATGATAACTTTATCAATGGTGAGTGGGTCGCGCCAATCGATGGCGAGTACTTTGACAACTCAAGTCCAATCGACGGTAAAACCTTCTGCCAAATCGCACGCTCAAAAGAAGCAGATGTCGAAGCAGCGCTAGATGCGGCTCATGCTGCCAAAGACGCATGGGGCAAAACCAGTGTCACTGAACGCTCTAATATGTTACTTAAACTTGCCGACGGTATCGAAGCCAATTTAGAGGCTATCGCTATAGCCGAAAGCTATGAAAACGGTAAACCAGTACGTGAAACTCTAGCCGCAGATATTCCAATCGCCATTGACCATTTGCGTTACTTCGCTGGTGTGATTCGCGCGCAAGAAGGCGGCATTAGCCAAATTGATGAAGATACGGTCGCCTATCATTTTCATGAGCCACTTGGCGTCGTCGGTCAAATCATTCCTTGGAACTTCCCTATTCTAATGGCAATTTGGAAAATTGCTCCTGCTCTTGCAGCGGGTAACTGTGTCGTTCTTAAGCCTGCCGAGCAAACGCCTGCTTCTGTTTTGTATATGCTTGATTTAATAGGCGCGGCGGATATTCTTCCTAAAGGTGTTCTTAACGTCATTAACGGCTTTGGTGTTGAAGCTGGTAAGCCAATTGCTTCTAACCCACGTATCGATAAAGTGTCCTTTACGGGTGAGACCACCACTGGTCGCTTAATTATGCAATATGCCAGTGAAAATATCATTCCGGTGACTCTAGAGCTGGGTGGAAAAAGTCCAAACATCTTCTTTGCTGATATCATGGATGAAGACGATGACTTTTTAGACAAAGCCGTCGAAGGTTTGGTCATGTTTGCGCTAAACCAAGGCGAAGTTTGTACTTGCCCATCACGCGCGCTCGTACACGAAAGCATCTATGATGAATTTATGAAACGCTGTATCGCTCGCGTAAAAGCTATCAAAATGGGCAACCCGCTTGATACCGACACCATGATTGGCGCACAAGCCAGCTCAGATCAGCTAGAAAAAATCTTATCTTATCTCGATATCGGTAAAAAAGAAGGCGCAAAAGTCCTTGTTGGCGGTGAGCTTGCCAAACATGATGGCGATATGGCAAACGGTTACTATGTACAGCCCACCATCTTTGAGGGCACCAATGATATGCGCGTGTTCCAAGAAGAAATCTTTGGTCCTGTGCTTGCTGTCACTACGTTTAAAGACGATGAAGAAGCGATGGCGCTTGCCAATGATACTTTATATGGTCTTGGTGCTGGTGTCTGGACGCGTAATGGCACTCGCGCATATCGTTTCGGTCGTGGCATTAAAGCCGGTCGCGTTTGGACCAACTGCTATCACCTCTATCCTGCGCATTCAGCGTTTGGCGGCTACAAACAGTCAGGTATTGGTCGTGAAAACCATCTGATGATGCTAGATCATTATCAGCAGACCAAAAACATGCTGGTATCATACAGTCCTAAAGCGATGGGCTTCTTTTAATCTAAAAACATGTACTGATTTTAGATAAATAAATGCAATCTATCGTAAGGTAGATTGCATTTTTGCTTTAGCAAAGCATGAGCTATCCATAAATGATAAGGAAATTACTATGAATGTCACGGCGACAGAATCCTGTAAAGAGCTAATCGAACTATTAAAATCCAAGCATGGCGAATTGATGTTTCATCTATCAGGAGGCTGCTGCGATGGCAGCTCACCGATGTGTTATCCATTGGGCGAATTTAAAGTGGGCGGACAAGATGTGCTGGTCGGTGAGCTCAGCGGCTGTCCGTTTTACATGGGCAAACCTCAATACAAATTGTGGCAACATACCGATCTGACCATTGATGTTGTCAATGGGCGTGGTGCCAGTTTTTCACTTGAGATACCGGAGGGTAAACGCTTTATCGTCCGCTCAGAAGTCTGTGCGGTCTAACATTTAATAATAGACAGTAAGATATCAGACTTACTACGCCGCCCTTTTTTATTACCCAAACAATTGATATATATGAAAATTTACAACAACCTTATACCTTGTAGTCATTTTTACTTCATTATTGCAGCAAAATAATAGATACTCTAAAGCGTAACCTATTTCAATAAATACGTTTTAATGAGCATGGATGCTACAGGGAATATAAAATGGAACTTGATGGAAACTTTGATTACGTCATCGTTGGTGGCGGTTCAGCTGGCTGTGTGCTTGCCAGCCGATTAACAGAAAACCCAGACATCAGTGTCTGCTTGTTAGAATATGGTGGTGAGGGCAAAGACTTGGCAGTTCGCGTACCTGCTGGACTGATTTTGATGGTACCGGGCAAGCCACTAAAATTAAACAATTGGTGCTTTCACACTACTCCGCAAACACATCTTAATAACCGACGCGGCTTTCAACCACGCGGTCAATGTTTGGGCGGCTCCTCCGCTATCAATGCCATGATTTATACGCGTGGCAGTGCGCTTGATTATGAACGCTGGGTTGAGCAAGGTTGCACAGGCTGGGGTTTTGATGATGTACTGCCTTACTTTATCAAATCAGAAAACAATATCCACGGCGCGGACAAGCTGCATGGTGATAGTGGACCACTGCATGTCAGTGATTTACTAAGTCCACGTGATATCTCAAAAGCCTTTGTAGAAGCTGCCATTGCCAATGGTTTAGATCAAAATGATGACTTTAACGGCAAAAAACAAGACGGTGCAGGATTATATCAAGTCACCCATTTTCATGGGGAAAAACAAGGTCAACGCTGCTCTGCGGCGGCGGCTTATCTACATCCAGTACAAAGCCGACCTAATTTAACCGTTATCACCCACGCACAAGCCAATCGCGTCATCTTTGATGGCAAACAAGCGACTGGTGTGGCCTATGAAAAGGATGGTGTCGACCATATCCTGATGGCACGTCACGAAGTCATCTTATCAGGTGGTGCTTTTGGCTCACCCAAAGTTCTGATGCTATCAGGCATTGGTCCTGCTGAACATTTGCAGTCTCATGGCATCGATGTATTGGTAGATGCACCCGACGTTGGCGGTAACTTACAAGATCATTTAGATGTCGTCTTTGATTACGAGGTCAATACTACCGATGTCATCGGTCTTGGTATAGCAACTATTTCAACCTTGACCAAAAGTATTCGGCAATGGCGAAAAGATGGCACAGGTCTGTTATCTACCAATTATGCAGAAGCAGGCGCGTTCTTTAGCGTCGGTGACGACCCACAAGAATGGCCAAATACTCAGCTGCATTTTGTCATCTCTCGCGTAATTGAACATGGACGTGATCTTAGACGGGGTTTTGCCGTTTCTTGTCATACCTGTTATCTACGCCCTGAAAGCCGCGGTACCGTCAGGCTTGACTCTGCCAATCCCTCAGACGCGGTATTGATTGATCCAAACTATCTCTCTGACCCCAAAGATGTAGAGTATATGGTCGCTGGTGCAGAGCGTACACGCGCCATTATGCAAGAGTCGCCAATGGCTGAATACATCACTGAGGACTACCCTGCCCCCTATATCGAAAAAGACGGTATGCTTGGCTATATTCGCAACAAGTCGGACACTATCTACCACCCTGTAGGCACTTGCCGTATGGGCTCAGACAGCGATTCAGTCGTTGATTTAGAATTAAAAGTACGTGGCGTGAGTGGACTAAGGGTCATCGATGCTTCAGTGATGCCAACCTTAATCAGTGCCAATACCAACGCACCGACGATTATGATTGCTGAAAAAATAGCAGACCTTATCAAGGCGAATCACGTGCATGCTGAGTCAGTCTCTGCTTAACATAGTCCAAGATGATTATTTGAGCCCAAAATCAAGTTTCATTTGGGCTCAATTTGTGTTGACTACTCCGCGACATTTTGGAAATTGGCTACAACCAAAAAAGGTCTGCCCAAGATGTGCGCCTTTTTTTGCAACGCGTTTGACCATCTCACTATTACATCTCGGGCAAGTTGGTGCTTGGATGAAATTAGCTATATTGTCTATCGCCACAAGTGTCGCAGGGTAATGCACTTGTGGCTCAGTCTCTATAACCTCAAAGGGTGTGAGAAAAACCTTATCAGTAATATCATGCGGCGAACTTATCTGCTGAGTACTCAAACTATCAATTGGTAAATCGCTAGATTCAATCTCAGTTTGACCAGACCATCGATGCACTTCTCTGCTTTTCAGCCTGGCTCGTTTAGCGGTTTCTTTTACTATCGGCTCAGATGTAGACTTATCAGTAGTTGTAGCAACTGACTTACCATTAGAGTTATTGCTAGACGACTTGCTTGGATTGCTATGCCTATCTTTTAAGTACGCTTTATGGGCTTGATTGGTGCGCCACGACTTACTAAATCTATTGCTTTCAATCTGAGCAACGATGGATGTGACCTCGTCTTCAGTAAGTAGCTCATCCTGCTTTCTTTTAATATAAGACACCATTCCACTCGTCAATACGTGCTCCGGCAACTCATCGCGAGTTTTTAGCTCACATTCACCGATGAACGCAATCATCGAATGAAAGTAGCTCATCTCTAATGCTAATAAATCCGCAAGCGTCTTGATGTGCAGATAATTTTGGCGTAATGGGTTCTGAAATTTGTATTTACTTCCATTTGGGAAAGCTTGCGTCCACTGTCTTTGCGCCTCATTACCAAATATCCAGCCTTTATAGTTTTTGGTTTCGATCACAAAGATGCCGTATTTAGAGACAATGACATGGTCGATTTGGGTACTACCACCATTGGCTAATGGTAAAGTAACATTATTTAAACGATGATAAAGGTCTTTTTCTAGCTTTAACCACATGGCAACATTAATGACTGTTTCGCCTAAGACACCTTTGAAGCTGGACATGAGGGACATAATCGTCTTCCAATAAAAAAGATAAAAACACTTATAATTAAAATAGTATGCTGTCTGTCTTAAACCATTTACATAACACGCCTCAAGCGCTTATAACTTTAATAGTACATTGAAATCGCTTAATTGTAGTAGGATATCGCCTTACTATAGTCGATTGATTTTAAAAAGAATAGAGCACGGATTAATTACTATAGAACCACTTGAATTAAATTATTTTAACTACTGATATACCTCCTATCTCTCTTTGGATCAGACATATGACCACACCTGTCACCTCTTTGCTGAAAATCACACTCAGCAGCTGCCTACTATTATCATTACCAGTCATGGGATTGGCGGCGACCGTTCCGCAAAAATGGAAACTGGACGTCCCAAAGACCAATGTCGAGTTCGAGGTCAAGTATTTGGGTAAAGCCACGACTGACGGCAGGTTCAATAAGGTCAATGGCGCCATCAATTATGACGTCAATAAACCTGCAAGCACGACCATTAATTTTACCGTTTTTACCAATAGTATCGATACTGATCGCAGCTTGAGAGATTCATTTTTGCGCCGAAAGGAGCTTTTGAATACGAAACAATATCCGACGATGACTTTTGTTTCTAAAAAAGTCAGCATGATAAATGCTAAAGAAGCCAATGTGACCGGTGACTTTACAGTGTTGGGTCAAACCAAACCTTTGACGGTGAGAGTAACGTTATCAGATGTAGAGAATGATCCTGTCACCTCTAGACCTACCTTAAAATTTCGCGCGACGGGCTTGGTAGATCGTTACAACTACGGGGTTACTGCTTTTCCAAAAGTGATTAGCAATATCATTCCTCTTGAGATATCAGGGAAATTGATTGCTGCTAATTAAGCTCTGAAAGACTTAAAAGAACATAAAAAACGAGTTCCTAGAAATCCTAGCAACTCGTTTTTTTGAGTTTATTGAATCATATATAGAAAATGCTGTGCTCAATTAAAAACTAAGTTAAAAGATTTTGAATTGCATCTAGAACCTCAGGAACTTTAACATCTATACCTTTTTCAAAAGCTTTTGTCATGAGCGCTGATGACCAAGCAAGTAACTTAGTACCAAGTTTACTTTTATCAGGCTCACTATTGATGATATCCTCTAATTCGTTAATATCTTCATTCGGAACACCTAGCTGCCTTAAATCATTAAGGACTTGCTCTACTTTTTCCGTATAGCTATTGCTAATACCTTGAGTGAAATTTTGTCCCACACCAACATTTGAACTTGCGTTATTACCGTAAATATTAGTAATTATTTGGCTAGCTGTATCTTTTTTATCATCATTCATATATTCATATATTCATCTTCTAGATTTGGAAAAGCTTTATTTAGTTCAAGCAATGTGTCTAAAAGCGTTTGCTTGGTCATGTTTAAGAGGTTATGTAATCTACCAAAAACTATTCTTCTTCTTACAGCTATAATATCATCTCGTTGGAACATTCTTACTACATCTCTTACGATTTCAATAGGAAAGTCAATATAACCATATTGTTCGTTTGCATCTTTAGCATCTATTACATTTTGTTCTATATTTGATATCCCTGCCCTGTGAACGTAAGTGTAGAGATTTCCATCAATTCTTTCATTAATCTCCGTTAAATCTATAGGAACATCTTTGCTTCCATAGTACGAGCTATGCACTTTAGCAAACATTTCACAATAAAATTCTCGATATTCAGGAACAATGTCTAAATCATCATATCCGTTAAGCTCTTTATTTATCCAAATGATGAACTCGTTGTTATCAATTTTATAAGCTACTAACTTAGCTCTAGTTAAAGCTTGATTGAGGGTTATTTTGTCGTAACTTATATCCTTAATTAGCTCTTTAATCATTACAACACCTAGTCAAATGTTTAGTTTATACAAATAATACAACTTAATATATTGATTAGCTATACAAAAAAAGAGCCACCAGAATAACCTAGCAGCTCTTTTTCGTTCGGTGTCATAAACTTAACTATGACTCATAGTTGAATTAAGCGTAGGGCTAAAACTACAGCCTACGAAAAGTGATTAAACCAAACTATTCACCGCCTCAACTACCGCGTCAGTCGTGATACCAAACTCTTTATATAGCTCATCAGCAGGTGCTGATTCACCATAAGTCGTCATGCCAATCACTTTACCGTCTAAACCAACGAACTTATACCAGTAATCGACGTGTGCCGCTTCTACAGCGACGCGGGCACGGATATTGGCTGGCAATACCGCTTCACGGTAGCTAGTATCTTGCTCGACGAAGATTTCTGCACACGGCATAGAGACCACACGTACACCGACGCCATTTTCGCTCAAGGTCGCGTAAGCTTGCATAGCAAGACCGACTTCTGAGCCAGTTGCGATGATAATTGCTTGTAGCTCGCCTTGCTCTTTTGCAAGTACATAACCACCTTTGGTGATGTTTGCTACTTGCTCAGCATCACGTGCTTGATGTGGCAAGCTTTGACGGCTGAAAATCAAGGCAGATGGATTATTTTCTGATTTAATTGCCTCAACCCAAGCGCTTGCTGATTCAGTCGCATCACAAGGACGCCATGTACGTAGATTTGGCGTGGTACGTAAGCTAGTCAATTGCTCAACTGGCTGATGCGTTGGACCATCTTCGCCCAGACCAATAGAATCATGGGTATACACATGAATCACACGCTGCTTCATGAGTGCGCCCATACGTACCGCATTACGTGCGTATTCCATAAACATCAGGAACGTCGCAACATAAGGAACAAAACCGCCATGCAGTGCGATACCGTTAGCAATAGCCGTCATACCGAATTCGCGCACGCCATAATAGATATAGTTGCCAGCGTCGTCGTCTTGGATGCCTTTGGCGTCTTTAAATAGTGTGAGGTTTGAGCCTGCTAAATCCGCCGAGCCACCAAGTAATTCTGGCAATAATGGCTGTAAGGTATTGATGGCATTTTGGCTGGCCTTACGACTGGCAACATCACCGCCCTGCTCTTGAGTTTGCTGGATATACTCTTGCGCTTTTTGCTCAAAATCAGCTGGTAAGTCACCCTCTAAACGACGAAGTAACTCAGTTGCTAACTCTGGATAAGCCTTCTTATAAGCGTCAAAGTTCGCGCTCCAGTTTTTCTGTAAGACGTCGCCTTTCGCTTTACCATCCCACGCTTGATAGATTTCATCATCTAGCTCGAAAGGTGCATGCGTCCAAGATAATGCATCACGGGTTAAAACGATTTCATCATCACCTAGTGGCGCGCCATGACTGGCTGCTAAGCCTTGTTTGTTTGGGCTACCAGCGCCAATAGTCGTTTTGCAAATAATTAAGCTTGGCTTAGTCGTCTCTTTAATCGCTTGCTCAGTCGCGTGCGTAATCTCATCGGTATCATGACCATCGACCTTGATAACTTGCCAGCCATAAGATTCAAAGCGCGCTTGCGTATCATCAGTGAACCAGCCGTCGACATCACCATCAATTGAGATGCCATTGTCATCATAGAAAAATACCAATTTGCCAAGCTCTAACGTGCCAGCCAATGAGCAGACTTCATGGCTGATACCTTCCATCAAGCAACCATCGCCTAAAAACGCATAGGTATGATGGTCAACAATATTATGACCATCACGATTAAATTGCGCTGCCAACGTTTTTTCTGCAATTGCAAAACCAACCGCATTGGCAATACCCTGCCCTAATGGACCAGTGGTGGTTTCAACACCTGGCGTATAACCAAGCTCTGGATGACCCGGCGTTTTCGAATGTAATTGACGGAAACCTTTTAGGTCATCAACGCTAACGTCATAGCCTGATAAATGTAGCAATGAGTAGATCAGCATCGAGCCATGACCGTTTGATAAGACAAAACGGTCACGGTTGTGCCAGCTTGGGTCAGCAGGATTATGCTTCAAAAACTTGCGCCACAAAACTTCGGCAATATCAGCCATACCCATTGGTGCACCCGGGTGCCCAGAATTGGCTTTTTGAACCGCATCGAACGACAGTACACGGATGGCATTGGCTAATTTACGTTCGCTAATTGGAGCTGGCATAGAGTGTCCTAATATTCGGATAGAAGTATGGAGGATAAGAGGAGAGTTTACTCAGAGGGTCATAAAATAAGGACGCAATGGGCGCCCTTAACGAATAATCTGTAAATACAGGGGTAATATTAACATATTTGCACTCTATCTAGCGCAAAAATGCGCTGACAGAACCGTTCGTATTTAATAATAATTTGTATCAGTTTTATCAATTTGACCGATACTTACTGCAATAAAACACAATCGGCGAGCCTGAATACCAACTCACTAATTGCATCAATCATCAAATAACTATATGTCAAAAACCCGCATATCAAAAAACTATAATAAAATGGTGTCAGCACCGCCCATAAACGGACGCAATACTTCTGGAATCGTAATACTACCATCAGCATTTTGATAATTTTCCATCACTGCCAATAAGGTACGACCTACTGCTAGACCCGAACCGTTTAAGGTATGAGCTAAACTGGTTTGTTTACCGTCCTTAACACGTGTACCCATACGGCGTGCTTGAAAATCGCCACAGTTTGAGCAGCTTGAGATTTCACGATAGGTATCTTGGCTTGGTAACCAGACTTCGATATCATAAGTTTTTTGCGCGGCAAAACCCATATCGCCGGTGCACAATTTGACGGTGCGGTATGGCAAATTAAGCTGCTGTAAAATAAATTCTGCTTGTCCTGTCATTGCTTCAAGCAGCTCATCTGACTGCTCAGCTGTGGCAATATTAACCATCTCGACTTTTTCAAACTGATGCTGACGAATCAGACCACGGGTATCACGACCATGCGAGCCAGCTTCACTACGGAAACACGGCGTATGAGCGGTGAACTTTAATGGCAGCTCTTTGATATCTAAGCGCTCACCCCGTACCAAGTTGGTCATCGGTACTTCTGCGGTTGGAATCAGATAAAAATCCATGTCATCATTATTCGTATGATTGCTTAGCTTAAACAAATCATCTTCAAACTTAGGCAGCTGACCCGTGCCCTTTAAGCTTTCAGAATTAACAATATACGGTACATAGGTTTCAGTATAGCCATACTTCATCGTATGGGTATTGAGCATAAACTGAATCAAGGCGCGATGCATCTGCGCCAATTGTCCTTTTAAAACATTAAAGCGACTTCCTGTAAGCTTGGTTGCTGCTTCAAAATCGAGCATACCAAGTGTCTCACCAATATGCGTATGATCTTTAATCTCAAAATCAAACTCACGCGGTGTGCCCCATTTGCGTACTTCGACGTTATCGTCTTCTGATGTACCAACTGGCACATCTGCTGCTGGGATATTTGGAATTTGCATTGCTGCTTGGCTAATGCGCTCTTGTAAGGTACGTAGCTCGTCTTCGGCTGTCTTAATCTCACCACTGACACTTTGCATCTCAGCAAGCAACTCACTAGCATCTTCGCCAGATTTTTTAAGCACGCCAACTTGTTTTGCGCCTGTATTACGGCGCGACTGCAACTCTTCGGTCTTTACTTGTAGCGATTTACGTTCGTTCTCAATATTTTGCCAGAACGCCATATCAAGCGTATAACCACGGGTGGCCAATTGCTGCTGTAAATCTGTCAAATCGCCGCGTAAGAGTTTTGGGTCTATCATAATAGGTGCCTGTCGCGCTAAAAGTGGATAAAAGGTGTGAAAATAATGAAAATCTGAGCTCGATTGCCTGATTTTGCTTAAAATTAGATGGTAGCCGCTATAATACCAAGCTGCGGCTGTTTTGACCATGTTTTGGCAGTTTTTTGCCCATCTCTTGACTGAGTTTTGAGTTTCTATTCTCTTAATCTTTAAATAGGAAATAGTTATTCATATTAACGTGCTAATAATATAATTTAAGGTCGCAAGCTCTCTATAAATATGACTTACCTTTACTAATGGCTTAAATATGGTGTCTATTAGCGAACAGAGTGGCTTATATGTTTCATTTAAGGGCGATTTTCGGTAAGATAAGCGCATATCTTTATTCTATTTCCAGCCAAATATTACCTTGTTGTCGACGTTTGGCGCTTTTAATTTAACGTTTTCACTATAAGTCTTTGAGAAACCTTTATGGCTCTGTACCCCTACACGCTGCAACCTGTTGCCTTAAACCTAACCGAGGCAGAATTCCATCAAGCACAGTATGAGCTATTTTCTAGTGCCAGCCCGTCATTTGGTCTGTCGAGTATCAAGCTTAAAGAATGGATTATCATGGCAGTCGCTGTGGTTTTAGCCGTTGCTGGACTGGTTTTTTTGACCGGTTATTCGACCATTATTTTTTGGCTGATGCTAGCAGCCGTTGTTATTTACCTACTGGTTCGTACGCTTGGTTTTAAATGGTATGTGAAAAGAGAGTTTGAAAAGCAAGTCGCTGAGCAAGAAATGCCTGACGAGATGCGCCAAATGAAACTGGGTGTACAGAAGCATGGTCTGGTAATGGCAGTGCCGGTCAATCAGTCAGATATGTTTAGTAGCAATCAGATGCGCGGTATGCAGATGCGTGCAGGCAGCACCCAACAAGCGGTGATTCCTTGGAGCGCTGTGAAAAGCTGGGATGAGACCGACGACTATATCTTTATGATGTTTGAGATGAAAGGTCAGCAAGGCAGTCAGATTATTCCTAAACGCTTGCAAGCTCAAAAATTCCCTATCGATACGGTACGCCAGCATTTATTAGAAGTAGTCGCAGTAAAAGGTCTGAACTCTGAAAGCTTACAGATACCTGCTAAATAGGCTTATTGCTTTCTGTTAGACCAAGGATTTAGTTGTTTTATAAAATATATTACAAATTTTAATTTGATTAATTTAACTTATTTTTGCATGCTTGCTACAATAGTAAGCATCAAAGGTTGAGTAACGCGTAGTAAGCGGTTATTTAGGCTTTAGTTTAATAATCGCTCGCTATAACTTGCTTAAGTTTAAAGGTTTAATAACTTGATGTTTGAACCCTACACTCAATGAAAAGGATAATATAATGAGTAACAATAATAACGACACTAACCAGATCGGTCTAGAAAAAGCAGATATGAGCGAAGTCATCAGCAAGTTAAATGGTCTGCTATCTAGCTATCATATGTTTTATATCAATGTTCGTGGTTATCATTGGAACGTCAAAGGTGAGCATTTCTTCACTTTACATCCAAAGTTTGAAGAGCTATATACCGCGCTGCAAATCCAAATCGATGAAATTGCTGAACGTATTTTGACCCTAGGCGGCACACCGTTACATGCTTATAGCGATTTTGCTCAGCATACCAGCATTCAAGAAGATAAGAACGTTAAAGACGGCACTACTTGTGTTAAGGGCGTTGTGACAGGTTTACAAGAGCTCATTGAAGAACAACGTCAAGTATCGACTCTAGCAGCAGAAGCAGAAGATCAGGGTTCAGCAGATCTTGTTGATGCTTATGTACAAGAGCAAGAAAAATTAATATGGATGTATAATGCCTTTTTGGGCTAAAAGCTGAATAGTCACAAAATCTAAGATATAAAAAAAAGCACCTAAATAGGTGCTTTTTTTATGTGCAATCTTTTTACTTTTTTATCTCAAAGCTTACTTTTGCACCCATTGACGCATTTTTTCACGCTCAGCAGGTGTGGCTTGTAGCCAAATCTGCATAAACTGATCAAGTGAATTGGTAGATGCGTTGACACTTGTCGTTTGCGTCACGGTAGCACCTGTAGTTACTGACTTGTTAGTACTTACGGATGGCTGATCGAGTGCAGCTATCGCACGCTGGTTTTGTAGCTCAGCATCACCGCTACCACCGAATACGCCACCTAATGCTTTACCAAGACCTGAGAATAAGCTATTGCTATTACCACCGACACTTTCTTGACTGGCAATGATGGTGTTATTACTTTGTATCGCAAGCGTTGGACGCTCAGCATACTTCTTGGCAGCGGCATAATCTTCTGGCTGATTTGGCATGGTTAAGCGATAGGTCTGATTGTCTGCCAATTCAGCGGCAACACTGACGTTACCTGAACGCAAATAATCATGCTCATCACGGCGCAGATCATAAAGACGATCATATTTAGCGGTAATCACATGCTTACCTGGCTGCAAGGTAAATGACTTGGTCAGTGGCTGAAGAACACTCTGTGTCAGCTCTTGACCATTGATTGCCGTCACTTTGATATGATCATCAACCACTAAAGTGACTGCCGCTTGCGACAGCATAGACACAGAAGCTGCGCTAATAAACACAGCGCTGATAGACAGTTTTTTTAGCAAAGACGCATTTGATTTCATAATTTTTCCAATAGTAGTAAAAAGCATTTCGGATAGAAAATTTGTGTTCTGACTGCTAAAAATCAAGTGGCATCGTATGCTGAGTATGATGGTCTTGATCAGCGGCATCATTGTCTACTTGCGACTCCTGTGCGATATCAGCAAGTTCAGCAGCAAGCGTCTGCTCATCAATCGTACGCAGCGCGTCAGCAATGACCGCTTTTGATATATTACTGCGACCCAAATTGGAGAACATGGGTTGAATGTAATTGAGCACCTCCATCATTGCACCAATACGATGCGGTCCTTCAGTGAGCAGATAATTGGTAATACGTTCATCAAACTGCCAACCACGTCTGCGCAATATCGACTGTAATAATGCTTCGCGGTCTGCAAAATCATGTCCTGTCGGTACTTTGAATGAGGGCGCTTGTGCCAAACGGGTGAGCAAATCTCTTAATTGAAACGGCAGCTCGGATGCAGGCTTATTAGCGGCAAATAAAAGTTGGCGCTGCCCTTCGCGGCTACGATTAATCAGATGAAATAAAGCTTCTTGCCATTGACTGTTTTGTTCAATGACTTCCAAATCATCGATCGCAATCAAAGAGAAATTTTCTAGCGATGATAATACATTGACATCGGTATGAATCAACTCGTTTAACGACAGACAAATCGCTGACTTGTCCATCTCAATAAACGACTCACAAATAGCGGATAATAAGTGCGATTTGCCAGTAGCAGGACTGCCAAATAGGTACAGCTGACCTATCAGGCCGACATGGAGCTGCCGTACTGCATCGATAATAGACATCCAACCCGGACCGGCGAAGTCGCTGAGACTTGCATCATGCTTTATGTCCAGATTGAGACTTAGCTGTGCTTCTGCCATGAATCATCAACTCGGTTTGCGTAGCACAATCAATAAAAAGGCTAAACGACTAGTATGCTTATAAACTGACTTTGGTAAAATTCATTTTAACCAAAGCCAACCTAGTAAAGGTCAATACCGTTACTACTGCGCCTATATATAACATATTTGCAAAATGACTGACAAGTCTTTTACCCATAACACCCAATCAATCCTGTTTTATCACGCAGGCAAACGACTATGATATGTCCTGTCACCTGAAGGACTTCATGGCATCTATACATACAACAACATTATTTTTTTTCAAACAATGCCAACTGCTTACGACCTTTATAAAAGTCAGTCGTTTGATAATGAGTATAAAAATGACGGAATAACACGTTCAAGACAGCAGACACTGGCAACGCAATCAGCATACCAACGAAACCGAGCAAACTTGCACCTGCCAGTACCGAAAATATTACCCATAATGGCGATAGACCAATTTTGTCTCCCAATAGTAACGGTTGCAAGATATAGCCTTCGGCAGCTTGTCCAATCAAGAATGCGCCAGCAATCAAGGATAAATACGTCCAATCTAGGCCAAACTGGAACAGACAAGCGATAATTGCGGCAACGAAGCCAATCCCAAAGCCCAAATACGGTACAAAGCTAGCAATACCTGCAACCATACCAATAATCAGCCCAAGCTCAAGCCCGATAAGCTGCAATTGCACGGCATAAATAGCACCTAGTAAGACCATCACCAATAGCTGACCTTTAATAAAAGCCATCAACGCACGGTCACACTCTTGCGCAATTTGAATCACTTTTTTACAGTATGGCGCAGGTATCGCCATTTTCCATGTATGTAAGCGTTGATCCCAATTAAATAAGAAATAAAAGGTCAAAATCGGCACCAGTACAATCAGCCCAGCATTATTGATAAAGTTCATGCTAGACGCCAGTATTTGGCTCATCATGGTACCGGCATCTTCAAACTTATAATTGGTTTGCATGTATTCAACCAAGGTCTCAGAGAAGCCCTTAGACTCAAGCTCTGGTAGACGAATACGGCTATTACTAGCAAACCATTCACGGACGACTTCATTATACCAAGTTAAAAGCTGTGGCAGATAATCCCATGCTGCTTGCAGCTGATGCCACAATGTCGGTATCAACCACCAGAGTAGTAGCACCATACTCAACGTAATCGTCGAATACACAATAATAATGGCAATCCAACGTTTGATATATTTTGATAAGCGTTTAACCAATGGATTAAACAAATAAGCCAATACAAAAGCAAAGACAAACGGCACAATGACCGGCATCAATAAATACAATAAAACCATAGCCACAACAATAGCAACGACGATAAATAGGCGTCGAAAAAAGGGGTCTATTGATTGGTTTGTCATGAAGTCTAGTCCTACGAATGGGCTTATTTAAAAGAGTGATTTGATTTAAAGTTGATGATAGATCTTATTGAACGACAACATTCCAATAGCAAACAGTTATTGACCATAATTTTAGCCTTCTATTATCGCAGAGTCCTATAAAAAAGCCGTCATTTTTTGTTTCTTAATTTTCATGTCATCTTTATTGCCGTCTTTCTGAAATATTAGATAGATATCAAGCAAATTTAGGTCAAATAAAAGCAAGTTGTTTTGCGAGTAAGGGTGATTTTTGGGTATAATGCGCGCACAATCTGCAAAATTCATATGACCGACACGCGTTTTTACTGACTGACCTTCATTCCCTATAAAATTTGTGAGATGACCATGAGTAACAAGCCTTCTTTAAGCTACAAAGATGCTGGCGTTGATATTGATGCTGGCGATGCGTTGGTACAACGTATCAAATCCGTGGCAAAAGCCACCTCACGCCCTGAAGTTGTGGGCGGACTTGGCGGCTTTGGGGCGCTTTGTCGCATTCCGACTGGTTACACCTCACCTTTACTAGTTTCTGGTACTGACGGTGTGGGCACCAAGCTCAAACTGGCATTACAATTAAATCGTCATGACACTATCGGTATCGACTTGGTCGCTATGTGTGTCAATGATTTATTGGTTTGCGGTGCTGAGCCTTTGTTTTTCTTAGACTACTATGCAACTGGTAAGCTTGACGTCGATGTCGCAGCTACTGTTGTTACGGGTATAGGTGAAGGCTGTAAATTATCAAATTGCGCGCTTATCGGCGGCGAAACGGCTGAGATGCCAGGCATGTATCAGGACGACGATTATGACCTAGCGGGATTCTGCGTCGGTGTGGTTGAAGAAGCAGAAGTCATCACTGGCGAAAACGTGGCTGAAGGCGATATATTAATTGCTCTTGCTTCAAGTGGCGCGCATTCTAACGGCTACTCATTGGTACGTAAAGTCATTGAAGTCAGTGGTGTGGATGTGACTAGTAGCAATGAGCAGCTAGATGGTCAGTCTATCCAAGATGCCTTAATGGCACCGACACGTATTTATGTTAAAGCGATTAAAGCGCTACAAGATACCCTTGGTAGCTCAGCCCTACATGCGATGTCACATATCACTGGCGGCGGCTTAACCGATAACCTGCCACGTGTATTACCAGACCACCTGGCTGCTAGCATCGATACGAATAGCTGGCAGTTCTCAGAGCTATTCACGTGGTTACAAACCCAAGGTAATATCGAGCAAAGCGAGATGTACCGTACCTTTAACTGCGGCGTTGGGTTTGTTATCGTCGTACCAAAAGATAAAGCAGAAGCTTCTATCCAAACCTTGAATGATGCTGGTGAAAAAGCATGGAAATTAGGTGAAATGGTCAAGCGTGAAGCGGAAGCTATGGTGTACCGTTAATGTCAGACAGCCACACAAAAATTCATAATAAGCCGTTACGCATTGCCGTTTTGGTATCTGGTAGCGGTAGCAATTTGCAAACATTGATTGATGCCATGCAAGCTGGTGCGCTACCGGTTGAGATTGTCGGCGTTATTAGTAACCGTGAAGATGCTTATGCCATCACACGCGCTAAAGATGCTGACATTCCTGTGGCGGTTTTATCTCACGTTGCTAGCGGCAAACGCATGGGAATCAAAACCTTTGAGAGTCATGCCAGCGCCCAACTAACCACATGGCAACCTGACCTGATTGTGCTAGCTGGCTTTATGCGTGTTTTAAGTGCTGGATTTATTGATAACACGCCAGCACCAATGATTAATCTGCATCCTGCGCTCTTGCCTGCTTATAAAGGCTTAGATACTCATCAGCGTGTCATACAGGCTGGCGAGTCTCATCATGGCTGTAGTATCCATGTGGTCACAGCAGAGCTCGATGCGGGCGCTGTACTAACCCAAGCCTGGCTAGAAGTGCATCAAAAAGATACTGCTGACAGTTTGCAAACGCGCGTGCAAAAGCTTGAGCATCAGCTGTTACCTTGGACAATTTTGTTATTAGCCAAAGATGTATTGTCGTTGAACAACGAGCAATTATTAAATCAGCAGCGCACCTGTATGCCGACGCTACCTTTGAAGCTATATTTAAACAGTTAAAGCAATGGCAACAAGCAAAGAAAGATAGCACTCATTTCAAACTATCGACCAAAAAAAGCCCAGTCACTCAATTTATGAGTGACTGGGCTTTTCGCTACTTAATACTTAAAGAATTGTAACTTTAAAATATGTACGTACTCTTAGCTGTTATGCACGTGGACACCTTTGATGTTTACGAACTCTTTGATACCGAAACCACCATGCTCGCGACCATGACCCGAGTTTTTCACGCCACCAAAGGGTAGTGCTGGATTTGCAAGGCCATAACCATTGATATAGACCATACCTGTATCAAACTGCTCATTGGCTAGACGAATAGCTTTGTCTTCATCTTTAGAGAAGATAGCGCCACCTAAGCCATAACGGCTATCGTTAGCAATACGTAACGCATCGTCTTGATCTTTAGCACGTATTAGTGATGCTACTGGACCAAATAGCTCATCATCGTAAGCTGGCTGACCTTTTTCAACATTTTCCAAAATAGTCGCTGGATAGAAGCTCCCTTTACCTTCTGGTAATTTACCACCAACAGAGATAGTAGCGCCTTTATTGACACTCTCCTCTACTTGCGCATGCAATTTTTCTTGCAGATCTTTACGTGCTAATGGACCAAGATCAGAGGTGTCATCCATAGGATCGCCAGCTTTTTTGCTTGCAAACTCTTCAACGATGCGCTTACGGAACTCGTCATATAAACTGTCGACAACGATGAAGCGTTTTGCCGCAACACAAGTTTCGCCATTATTTATAAGACGCGCTAAAGTACAAGTTTGTACTGCAAGCTCCAAATCGGCATCTTCTAGAACGATAAATGCATCATTTGAGCCCAACTCTAAGACTGCTTTTTTGATTGCTTTTGCTGCTTGCTGACCGACAATGCTACCTGCACCATCACTACCAGTAAGCGTCACACCGCGTACTTTATCATTACCAATTAACTTTTCTGACTGATCATGATCAATGAGAATCGTACGGAACAAATCGTTCGGTAAGTCAGACTCATGGAAGATTTTTTCAATTAATAAGCCAGAACCAGTCACATTTGCTGCGTGCTTAAGCAAAATACTGTTACCTGCCATCAAATTGGCGATGGTATAACGGAACACTTGATAAGCTGGAAAGTTCCAAGGCTGCATACCGTAGATAACGCCAATGGGTTGATAAGTGACAATACCTTTTTTGAGACCTTCGATATCACGTTCATCATCAGCAAGTACTGCCACACCTTTCTCTGCCGTATAATCACAAATCGCTTTACACAGATCAATTTCTTGTAGACTCTGACTATATAGTTTACCGCGCTCCTCAGTCATAAGACGGGACAGCTCCTCTTTGTACTTCATCAAGGTCTCGCCAATAGAGTTAATAACCTTCGCACGCTCTTTATGGCTAGTTTTACGCCATTCTAGAAACGCTTGGTGCGAGGCTTCAACAATGTTGTTGACCTCATCATTACTCATATAATTATATTCTTTAATGTCTTCGCCTGTTGCTGGGTTTACAGTAGTAATATCTGCCATGATTATTATCCTTATTTATTAGAGTTTCTTTAGTCTATAAAACAACCTATTGCTAACAGCTCAACTTTATAGAAAAACTTAACAATAGATATTTTATTCATCATTTTTCTTAATGTCTGACTATCATAACAAAGTGCTTGGTGAGTAGGTTTACAAGTTATAAAGAATTGTGCGTAAGATGTTAAGAATGTGACGGTGTTATTAAGCAAACCTAGATCTTGTATAGAGCCTCTCATGCAGAGAGTTTTGACAACTTTAGACAAATAAAAAACCAGCACGATGGCTGGTTTGATATAGTCAGAGAAAAGTAATATCGATACATCAAGTACTGCTGATATTAATTTTTCTTGCTTGCTGTGCCTATGCAGACAGAGGCTGCAAAAAATTTATACCAGCAGCACTGTAGCGTTTTTGAGATATTTTAACTATACATAATTGAGCTTTAGAAGACCATATACAGTTGTACAATAAACAACCTAAAACAAGTGATTGATCACAGGGATTTCTTGTGGTGGATTTTCTTCATCATTAACGATTTGACGTGCTACGTGCATAATCAGCTGACGTAACCAGCGATGCGCCGGATGATGCTGCAATAACGGCGACCACGCCATCGTTAGCTCAAATTCTGGTATAAAAAAAGGCGGCTCTTCCATAATAATGCTGTCGTTATTGGCCTGCATTTTTGCGACACGGGTCGGCAAAGTCGCAATCAAATCTTTGTTTGCGGCCAGCATAGCAGGCATCTGATAGTGACGGGTAAAGACGCTGATTTGACGTTTTTGACCTAAACGCTGCAAAGCTTGATCGATAGAACCTAAGCCACCAGATTTTTCCGGATTGACACCAAAGCCCACGCCCATACCAGTTTTTGATACCCAAACGTGCTGCGCTTTAAGATAATTTTTAAGATTAAAGCGATGAGCATAAGGACTTTCAGACGATAACAGGCAGCTAAAGGTATCACGCCATACCAATACTTGATGGAAGCTTTGCGGGATCTCGTTAAAACGGTTGATTGCCAAATCTACACGTCCCTGCTCCATATCACGATAAGACACATCCGATGGCGTTAAGAAATCTAAAATGACATTGGGTGCCTCTGAGCGTAGCGCTTTCACCAACTTTGGTACCAAGGTCGCCTCAGCATAATCTGATGTCATAATACGAAAAACACGTGAGGTACTATAAGGACGAAACTCAGTACGTGGCTCTAACACTTGTGTCAAATCGGCAAGTATCTCACGGATACGAGGCTGTAATTCAAGAGCGCGCTCGGTCGGTGTCATCCCTTCTGATGAACGCACCAACAAAGGGTCGTTAAATAACTTACGCAAGCGGCGCAAAATATTACTCATCGCCGGCTGAGTAATGCCTAGCTGCTCAGCGGCGCGCGTTACGTTTTTTTCTCGCAACAACACATCCAAATGTACCAATAAATTTAAATCAACCCGCTGCAAATTCATATATGTGTCTCTTTATCTTAGAATAAATACCATCATAAACGTGATATTTCCTATCCTATCATTTATTACAATTCATCCCTAACAGCATGATATAAGGATATTTTTATGTTAATTATTTTGGAATATGCTTATTATAACTGAATCTACCCATCACAAGCCATTGTTTTATATATACTATAATTAAACGAAATACCCAAGATAACAATCATAAACTAGATAAATCAAGGTAACCTAGCTATAGTGGCTAGCAAGCGCTCATTAGAGACTATTCAACATTAGACTGTTAATACATATATCAATGAATAAGTTACTAAGTGCATTTTATCGTATTTTCATGCTGAAATACGGACATAAAATTTATAACAGCATCTTATAGAAACTTAGTTTTTTGTGCTTATTTTTCAGCCTTGGACAAATATCTTATACGCTTTAAGGTAATAGTTACTTCAGTAGCAAAACATACTTATAAAACAACCAATTAACTCTGAAATAATTGTTCAAAAAAGAGACTTAAAAATAAAAGCTGACCAAAGAGACAGGTTTTAATTGCTTTTATCACCATTTTCTTATAGTTTAGTAGAGACTGCTCACGGAAGAAGCTTATATTTCAAATTTTTACTTCTGCCAGCATCTTTCTATATAGACCAAAATTATTTTAATTTACTTATTTATTCACCACCAAGGAGACTATAGATGTCAACTGCATATAAATCAGCGATCGATTTAGTACGTGAACTAAAACAGAAACACGGTAACTGGCAGAACATCAGCGAAACTGATGCGGCACGTATGATGGCACAAAACCGCTTCAAAACAGGTTTAGATATTGCTAAGTACACCGCAAAAATTATGCGTCAAGACATGGAAGAGTATGACAATGACACGTCTCAATACACCCAGTCTCTAGGTGCATGGCATGGTTTTGTTGCACAGCAAACCATGTATGCGAAGAAAAAATATTTTGGCACAACATCTAAAACTTACATCTACCTATCTGGTTGGATGGTAGCAGCTCTACGTTCTGAGTTTGGTCCTCTGCCTGACCAATCTATGCACGAAAAAACGTCTGTACCTAAGCTGATTGCAGAGATCTACACTTTCTTGCGTCAAGCAGATGCAAAAGTATTGAACGATTATTTCCGCGAGCTAAACGCTGCTGAAGAAGCGGGTCAAGACACCTCAGCTATCTTAGAAAAAATCGAAAACTTTGATTCACATGTTGTGCCAATCATTGCAGATATCGATGCAGGTTTCGGTAACGAAGAAGCAACGTATCTATTGACCAAACAAATGATTGAAGCGGGTGCTTGTGCCATTCAGGTTGAAAACCAAGTATCTGATGCCAAGCAATGTGGTCACCAAGCGGGTAAAGTTACCGTACCGCATGAAGACTTCATCTCTAAAATAAACGCGATTCGTTATGCATTCTTAGAGCTTGGTGTTGAAGACGGTGTTATCGTTGCTCGTACTGACTCTGAAGGCGCGTCATTAACGCAAAAAATCCCAGTATCAAATGAGCCAGGCGATATTGCTTCTCAGTACATCGATTTTATCGAGATGGAAGAAGTCACGCTAGAAAACGCCAAAGAGAACGACAGCTTACTTAAGCATAACGGCAAATTAGTACGTCCAGTTCGTTTGCCTAACGGTTTATATCAGTTCCGTGAAGACACCAACATCGATCGCGTGGTCCTTGACTGTGTAACTGCTCTAGAAAACGGCGCTGATCTACTATGGATCGAAACACCGACTCCAGACGTAGCACACATCAAAATGATGGTTGACCGTATTAAAGAGCAACAGCCAAAAGCCAAGCTTGTATACAACAACAGCCCATCGTTCAACTGGACGCTGAACTTCCGTAAGCAAATCATCGCTCAGTGGGAAGAAGAAGGTAAAGACCTATCTGCCTATAATAAAGCTGACTTGATGAGTGCTGATTACGATGGTACTGAGCTTGATACAGCAGCTGACGAAGCGGCTAGAAACTTCCAACGCGATGCAGCACGTGAAGCAGGTGTATTCCATCACTTAATCACGCTACCTACTTATCACACCACGGCTCTTAGCGTTCATGAACTTGCTAAAGGCTACTTCGGTGAAGATGGTATGCTTGCTTATGCAGCTGGCGTACAACGTAAAGAAATCCGTGAAGGCATCGCTTGTGTTAAACACCAAGCAATGGCGGGTTCTGACCTTGGTGATGATCATAAAGAGATCTTCTCTGGTGAAAACGCCCTTAAAGCTGGCGGCGGCAAGAACACGATGAACCAGTTCTAATGTCCGACCACTTATAAGTACATTTTATAAGTAAAAGTTTTGAGAAAAGCCGTCCTACATGGTAGGGCGGCTTTTTTGTGCGCTATAAATAACGATATCTACCCAAATAACAGAGCTATTCAGTCACTGTTTTAATTAACTGATGTTCATTTACTCAATAATTATTTGGCTCGATTTAGCCAACCAAAACGAAAGTTTTACTTGTTATTCACTGATAGCTTTCATACGATGGTAATAATATAAATTTATTAAAACAATCAGGAGCCATCATGCAAGAAATAGAGCTGAAATTCTTGGTACCAGAGTCGAGATTAAAAGGGCTTATGCGCCAAGCGAAAGTCAAATCATCACAAGTAACACAACTGGCTGCGCATTATTATGACACCCCTGACCAGCAGCTTGCACAGTCTGGTATTGGCCTGCGTATTCGTCAGGAGGGTGATGCTTGGGTGCAAACTATCAAAGCGGGTGGCGATGGTATCGCAGCGCGCCTAGAGCACAATGCCACCTTAGATAATGAGCAGGTACAAGACATGCTCGATAATAACGCGCTGATGCCTGATTTAACGATTTATAAAGATAGCCTTATTGCCCCAGCATTGACAGATTTTAAGCTCAAAAAACTGGCTAAAAAACTGACCCGTTTATATGTGACTGATGTAGAGCGTACTACCCGCTTATTGATAGAAGATACGAGCGATGAAGTCGTTAACAGTATTGAGATGGCTTACGACTATGGAGAAATTATCCATGGTACTGATGATACTCAAAGAGATGCCATTCAAGAAGTTGAATTTGAGCTCATAGCAGGTGAGTTAGATTTTTTATTTACGACGGCTAAAACATGGTGTCAACGTCATAAACTGTGTCTCTCTACCGTGACCAAAGCAGAGCGTGGCGGCTTGCTTATTAAGGGACAAAATTATAGCTCAGCCACTGCTGCTGACTTGAGCACCCTTAGTATCAATAAAAAAATCACTATGCCTGCTTTTTTACGCGCTGTCGTGCATAACTGCTTACTGCAAATACTCCCAAATAGCAGCGCCATCGTGGCAGGCAGTAAAGACAATGATCACATTTTACAGCTATCTATCGGTATAGAGCGCTTGCACGCTGTACTACAAGCATTTGATAGCTTCTCAGATGAGATCCATCCGGATTGGTCAGCCATACTGCAACAAACTGCTACTCTACTCGCTGATTATCGTAAGCTTACTCATCTTAGTACTCATATTGAACCAATGTTACAACAGCACGATGCACCTATCGTTGATTGGACAGCGGATATTGATGCTATCAAAATTACACCAATGACTGCAATCAGTGCTAACGACTTCCAGATCATGTTGCTTGAGCTCATCGCCTTTACTATGAGCGACCCTAGCCTTGAGCCTCAAGCAGATAAGCTGGCTATCAATAAGCTTGAAAAAGTACTTATTAAATACTATGACAAATTACTTGAAGCTGAGCAATATTTAGAGGACAGCCATGATGATTCAGATAGTGAGTTAGAGAAAGAATCCATGATAAAAGCATTGTATAACCTACATGCTCATCTAAAAAACCTATGTTCTATCAGCGAATTAGTAGCACCTTTGTATAGCAAAAAGAAAACCAAGCGCTGGCTAAAACGTGCCGTAAAAGCACAGAAAGCACTGGGTCAACAGCTCGATATGATTGACTATAAGCAGTACTATCGAAGTAAAGCCAGCTCTGACTCTGATGCTTTATATGCGGCAGGCTGGTTGAATGCTGCTTCGATACCAATAGAAAAAGCCACAGAAAAACATTTGGATAAATTTTATGATTGCTCTGTATTTTGGTAATTGAGTATATTGTCATTTTATGTTTATCAATATTAGAGAAAAAGACAGCCCACTGAATAAGGGTTGTCTTTTTTATATCGTCGACTCAATTTATAATCCATACATTACTACTACAGCTACTTAATACTACTTTTATTGGGCGATAATATTCACTGGTGTCCCCTCCTCAATCTGCTCAAACAATTCGATAATATCTTGATTGCGCATACGTATACAGCCATGTGAGAGTGGCACGCTCATCGGCTCACTGTCAGGTGTTCCATGAATATAGATATAGCGATGATAAGTATCGCAGCCACCTTGACTATTACTGCCTTTATTAAAGCCTTCCTCAAGACCACTTAGCCAAAGAATGCGGCTTAGTATCCAATCACGTTTTGGGTTCGATGCCCCAAGCTCAGCATTATATATTTCTCCCGTCGCTATACGTCCAATAAATACCGTATGACTTGGCGCATTGCCGCCTATTTTTTCTGCAATGATATGCTGACCAAGTGGTGTACAACCACTGTCTTGTTGACTGCCTATCCCATTTTTGGCTGTTGATATAGGATATTCAGCAATAACTTTTTGCCGCCTATAAACGGTCAAAGTTTGCTGAGCAATGCTAATCACTATCTGGGTCGTAAGATTTTCGTTATCTGTCATAGCAATTTTCCGGCAGTTATTTCGATGATGGCTGTTATAGTCGATTCAATTTAAAAAGAACACAGTACTGCTGGGATAAATTTTGCGAAGCCTCTGGAGTGCGAAGCGCACAGCAAGCGAGAGAAATTTATCCCAGCATAATGCTATTCTGAACATAACTCTTTTATATTGAACTCACTATAGCAGCATAAAAATGAGTGACTCTTTCTATTATCAAGGGATTGTATCAAGACATTTGACACCGTAATATAGGGGCACACTTTTTGATGCTAGCAGATTATGACGACTATTTCACCGACACGGGTGTCGATGTATGATTTTCTATATCAAGATACCAAGCCATTGGTGTCATTATTAGCAGATGCAGCAGCGCTGTCATTGCCGCAAGCGCGTTTGGCAATGGATGCCAGCTTGCAAGCGATTATCAGCGCCCTTCTCGCGTATCAGCTGCGCCATCAAGGACAAGCTCTAAGCAAAAAGCTATTTGGTCGCAGTGCCGTCAAAGAAATGCGCCAGTACAATTCTATGAATTTTGCCACTCTAAATACAACGTTGTACCATCGCCATGATGCCGCCGATGCGATATTCCATGATAATGCCCGGGTGAGCAAAGCCAGTGAGCATATTGCAGCACAGATTGACGCGAAGGCGCCACAAGTACAAATCTTGCTTACTACCCTATGCGTCATTGTGCTACGTGAGCTTGCTATTTTGGTTGAGTATAGTCAACTTGATCATGATGAGGTGAATAAATGGTTCGCCTTACAGCCACAATTTTTGTCCAAAGCGCGTTTTGCTACCCCTGTCTCAAATTTAGCTCTTAACGAATCAGCTGATGATAGCGATGAGGCGCAAACTATATGGTCAGCAGTAGAAGCGGTAAAAATAGAGTCAGTAGCTAGCGACGAGCGTTACTTATTAATCGCTGAGCAATTGACAGATAACCCGCCAGCTTTTGATCCTTACTGGTATGAGCTGACAGCATTCATACCCGAACAATTTGAGCCAGTAAAAGACGTGCAACTGGCAACTGGCAACTACTTAAAAGCCATTGGACGCTCAGCTGAAAACATTCAACAAGGTAAACACAATGACTTATTGATGTTTGTACCGATGATGGCTATTGGCTTGCCACATCAACGCTGGCTAGTACAACTGGCTAAAATATCAGAGATATATTTGCAGCGTAATCGATTACGCATTACTTCTGAACCTATCAACCCACCAAAGCCGCCGTTGATTAGCTCAGGATTGCTGAGCAGTAATAGCAACAATGATAATACACCAAGCACCCTTAGCGAAAAGCCGATTGAATACGAGGCATCAGTCCCCCTATGGAAAAATCCCGTCATTCTGCTGATTATTCTCGTGATTGGTGGGCTTGGAATATTGGCAACCATCAAATATCAAACGCAAAAATCTAACGGTGTCATACTTGCTACAGAGGAAGTGTTAGAAGAGCGACAGCAGCAAGATGTGGCTATCGTTATGGTGAACGAAGATACCACTGCTGATGATAAAAAATCAAAAGCTGAATAAAACATAGCTATGCTCAAAATAGTATCGTAGAAATTGCTCAGCAAAAAAAAGAGGCGCTATTTATATAGCACCTCTTTTTTGATCGGTCATTTAACAAAATGATTTAAGAAAACCTTCAGCCAAAAATACTTATTTTGACAAATCACGACCACGGCTGGCTTCAATTGCCAAACGTAGACCATTCAGACGAATAAAACCTTCTGCATCTTTTTGATCATAGGCGCCCGCATCATCTTCAAAAGTCGCAATTTTTTCATCAAATAACGAATCATCTGACTTACGACCAACGACGCTTACAGCACCTTTATATAACTTCACACGTACCGTACCATTCACATATTCTTGTGACTTATCAATCAGCGCCTGTAGCATCATACGCTCAGGGCTGAACCAATAGCCGTTGTAGATAGTCTTAGCATAACGTGGCATTAGCTCATCTTTTAGATGCGCCGCTTCACGGTCAAGTGTCAATGACTCAATACCGCGATGCGCTTTTAACATAATGGTGCCCGCTGGCGTCTCGTAGCAGCCGCGCGACTTCATACCGACGTAACGGTTTTCAACGATATCCAAACGTCCGATACCATGCTTGCCACCAATCTCATTAAGCTTAATCATTACTTCATATGGCTTAAGCGCTTCACCATCGATGGCAACGATGTCGCCTTTTTCATACTCTAATTCCAGATATTGGGCTTCATCTGGTGCTTCTTCTGGGCTTACTGACCAGCGCCACATGTCATCTTCTGCTTCAGCATACGGATCTTCTAAGATACCGCCTTCATAAGAGATATGTAATAAGTTGGCATCCATCGAGTACGGAGATTTTTTCTTATTGCCCGCATAGTCGATGGCAATATTATGCTCTTTAGCATATTCCATCAAGCTTTCACGGCTCGATAGATCCCACTCACGCCAAGGCGCGATAGTCACGACGTCTGGAGATAAAGCGACAGCACCAAGCTCAAAGCGTACTTGGTCATTACCTTTCCCGGTTGCACCATGGCTGATCGCATCAGCGTTATGCTCTTTAGCGATTTCAACCAAACGCTTAGCGATGAGTGGACGCGCGATAGAAGTACCAAGCAGATACTCCCCTTCGTAGATGGCATTGGCACGGAACATTGGGAACACGTAATCACGAGCAAATTCTTCGCGCAAGTCTTCAATATGGATATGTTTGATACCCATGGCTTCAGCTTTGGCACGCGCAGGCTCAACTTCTTCACCTTGACCAATATCCGCAGTGAAAGTGATCACTTCTGCATCATAGGTTTCTTGTAGCCATCGAGCGATGATTGAGGTGTCAAGACCCCCCGAGTATGCCAACACGATTTTATTAATAGTTTTTGGATCAAGCTGAGCCATGAAACACTCCTAGTATGAGGAATTTAATGATAGGTAAATCGACTATATCACGAGGAAGATAGATTGCTCGCTCAGTGTACATCATATTTACCATTGGCAAAAGTGGCACTGCCGTTAGGCATGAGGTTTTTGCCCAAGTTTAGTTGCCACTAAAGCAATAATTTTCTCGCCAATAATAGAGTGAACATGGCATCTTACTTCTACAGATGAATAAATTACCTACCATTTCTGTAGAGATATTATGTATAGATATTCAGCCACATATTTAGTCAGGTAAGCAAATCTGTTATGATAGCCGCACAGCAAGACTCCCTTTTACTCCCAGATATGACGATATAGAGCGCGACGATACTATGACTGATTCAATTAGAGAATTGACCATCCTACAACCCGATGATTGGCACATTCATTTGCGTGACGATAAGGCGCTAGCAACCACAGTCCCTCATGCGGCAGAGAGCTTTAATCGCGTTATCTGTATGCCAAACCTTGTACCACCAGTCAAAAACGTCGACGACGCGCAAGCATATCGCGCGCGTATTATGCAACATCTAGAAATCAGCAATCTGAGCGCTGAGCGTAAAGCATCATTTGACCCGCGCATGACCTTGTATCTCACTGACAAAACCACTGCCCAAGATATCGAGATGGCAGCAAAGTCTGGCATCGTACAAGCGGTCAAGCTCTATCCTGCTGGCGCCACTACTAACTCTGCTGATGGCGTCACCGACATCAATGCCTGTGTCAATGTCTTTGAAGCGCTTGAAAAATATAATCTACCTTTGCTGCTACATGGAGAAGTCACTCACGACCACGTCGATATTTTTGATCGTGAAAAGCGCTTTTTGGATGAAGTGATGGTACAAATAATCGCAAAGTTTCCAACCATGAAAATTGTAATGGAGCATATCACCACCAGTGATGCGGCTGATTTTGTCTTGTCACAAGGCAATCAAATTGCTGCCACTATTACGCCGCAGCATTTGATGTTTAACCGCAATCACCTATTGCTTGGCGGTATTAAGCCGCACTTCTATTGCTTGCCTATCTTAAAGCGTGAAAGCCATCAGAAAGTATTACTTGATGTCGCTACCAGCGGCAACCCAAAATTCTTTTTAGGTACTGATTCTGCGCCCCATGCGACCGATAAGAAAGAAGCGGCTTGTGGCTGTGCTGGCTGCTATAGCGCGGCGACTGCACTACCTTTATATGCCACAGCGTTTGATAGTGTTGGTAAAATTGACAGATTAGAAGGGTTCACCAGTCGTTTTGGTGCACAATTTTACGGTTTGCCCGTTAACGAGAGCACTATTACAATTATCAATACGCCGATGCAAATACCAGCAAATTATCCTTACTTTGATGGTAGCTCATTGACTCCACTGATGGCAGGCGAGACATTACCTTGGTCGATCAAAGGATAATTTTGATACTTTTTAATTAAAACCCTTTTTTATAAAGTAAAGTTATCTGTATTTTATCCTATGATAGCAATGCTACCTTTCCATTGAAAAATAGTATGAGTGTCATAGGATGTTTATCTTTTTATTAAACACAATAGCCCGACTGATAAAAGCGATTTAACCTGATATGACCATTAAAAAAGATACCGCTTTACCCAAAATAGATGTAGCCGTTCCCATAGATTCGACGGCAGAAACGCTAGCACCCATGAAACTAAAAGAGCGTTTTCGGAAATTCCTACCAGTAGTAGTGGATGTTGAAACGGCAGGATTTAACGCGCAAACTGATGCCTTGTTAGAGATTGCCTGTATTCCTGTACTACTGAATGAGCAGGGTGTTTTTTATCCTGGTGAGGCATTTAATGCTCATATCGAACCTTTTGAAGGGGCAAATCTTGAGCCAAGTGCCCTCGCCTTTACCGGCATTGACCCCAACAATCCGCTGCGTAAAGCCATTGCTGAAGACGAAAAAACGGCGCTACGTCGTATTTTTAAAGGGTTAAAAGAAGTACGCCGTACTGAAGACTGCCGTCAATGTGTGTTAATCGGACATAATGCACATTTTGATTTGGCATTTTTAAATGCCGCGGTATTACGTACCAATAATAAGAGCCACAATCCTTTCCATAACTTCTCAGTCTTTGATACGGTGACTTTATCAGCACTTGCCTTTGGTCAAACGGTGCTAGCACGCGCCTGTAAAGCCGCAGGACTTGATTTTGATGGTAACGACGCTCATTCTGCACTCTACGACACGCAAAAAACCGCTGAGCTATTTTGTTATATCTTAAATAATTATCCTATGCTCGCTAATGCCATGCACAGCGAGCCTGAAATCACAGAAACTGCGACTGATAATAGCAAATAAATCAGTTATTACAGAGTACGTGTTGCTCGCTACCCATAATAGTGCTATTTGTAAGGTCTGCTAACTTTAACCTTACAATTTAACAGGACGATTTAATCATTTGCGTACATCTTGCTCAAGCGATGATTAGATCTGTAGATGGTTTAAGTTACCTACTGTGCTTTTAGCGTCTGTTATAGACGATTAAAGCTTATTATGAGGGACTTTATGATGGAACCACAGTTTAAATTATGGGCGACGATCATCGGCTATATGCTGCTTGCATTAACGATCAGTACTTGTACTTCGTTGTGGATTCGATATCATTTGAAGCGTAATGACCTGCATCCACGTCGCGCGCTTAAAAAAAGATATTTAATTTTAAAAAGACGTAGAAAAAGGCTTGACAGCAAGCGCAGACCCCATTAAAATACGCACCACTTCAGCATAAAGGTGAAAGCAGCTGAAGCGTTGTACTAGTCCCCATCGTCTAGAGGCCTAGGACACCGCCCTTTCACGGCGGTAACGGGGGTTCGAATCCCCCTGGGGACGCCACTATTTGGCGTCACTTATTAGCAAATATGCTTGTTAAGCATTAGATAAGACTAATAAGCGTACCACTAAAAACCCTATCACAACATACTGTGATAGGGTTTTTTTATGTGTATTAGTTTCTGCTTTTCAGCATAAAATATATCTATTACGCCTTGTCCGTGCAGCCTAACAACCACTTAATACCTGATTGTAAAAACAAAAAAGCCAGCAATTTATGCTGACTTCATGAATACATATATAGATATTTAGAAAATCTTATCGGATAAAATCAGCCACAGTAGCGCTAACACAATCAATCCACCCAATATGGTTTGGATCAAGAAAAATGCTTGGTGCTGTCCTACTACTTTGCCTAAAGTTAACCCTAGCGTGCTGTATTTTATCGGCTGAGAATCAGTATCACCGGTCACTTCTTGCGCTTCATAATAGCCTTGCAGAATATCTAAAAACTGCTGCCATTCGTTTGACTTCCAGCTATCAGGTCTAAAAGGCATAAAGGCTTTTAGCTTAGGCTCATTAACCATCCAGCGCTCAAGCGTAATAGAGCGTAATGACCATCCTTCAAAGCGGCGTTCATCAATCGCTGAAAAATCCAATATTTTTAAATCTTTGTGGCGATCATCTATTAACAAGCGATTTTTAAGGTTGGTCAGTGCTTGCTCAGTACCTTCGACATATTGAAAAAAGTAACCATTGCCGTAGCAAAGAATACCCGTAATATCATCAATTTTATTCAGCTTATTTGCGACTTCTGCGATATCGTTAAGCGTACTAGAGTTAGATAGACCAGTAGACGTAATGTGGCTCAGATATACAAGCTGGCATAGATCTGGCATTACTGGGTTTGTAGAATCAATCGTTGGTGACAATCAGCTTCTCCCTATAATTAGGTAAATGTAGCTAAGACAACCATACTCATTTTTAGAAAAAACCATAGAAGCAAGACGTTTCTAAACACAAATCGGCTTGGTATATTATTGATTTTATAAATATTTATATTAATTGTATTAAGTTGGTTACATCATAGGCTGTTTTAGTGATCAAAGCAATATATGTTTATGGCAAATAACAAGTTGTTAATATTGAACAATATTTAGGAAATATTCATATAAAAAATATCTACAGCTATAAAAAATATTATAGGAAAAATAAACGGCCATTTAGTAAATATAAACAATAAAAATCTATGAATATAATTTCATGTCTCAAATTTAATACTAGCTATAGAGCTTGCGACACAAGCCTTACAGAGATAGATACAATGAATATTCGATATTTTTATGACAGAATAAAAAATCTATATAAAATTTATAAAGTTAAAAAATACAGAAAGCAGAGTGTGATAAGAATTTTATGAGCTAGAGGCGAATTGAGCCTTGAGAATGGCTGTCAGTAAAATAATATCATCAGGATAAGTCAGTTTGATGTTTTGACGACTGCCTGTTACCAATCGAATTGGCAGTTCTAAATGCTCAAAAGCACTGGCTTCGTCAGTAATGGCCAGATTATGCTCAGTGACATAGTTCAAGACTTGTTGCAATTGTCCAAGCCTAAATACTTGCGGTGTTTGTGCCTGCCACATATGGCTGCGATCAATAGTTTTTTGAGCATAAGTATGAAGCGTGTCATAACCGCTTTGACTATTAGCAAGCTCCGGCTGAGTATTCAGTTGCTGAAGAGATAGTAGAGCTTCATATGCTGGTGTTGATAGTGTGTTAGATGCTATGTAAGACTGTTTTAGGGTATCAGCAACCGGTGTCGCTAAAATAGCACCATAAGGCTCTAGCATCGCTGCTTGAATGACGGCATCAATATCATGAGTTGGCACTGCAGGACGAGCTGCATCATGGATCACAACCAAATCCGACTCATCTGCGCCCGCATTAATCATTGCCTCCACTCCTGCCTGCACCGATTGCCAACGTTCAGTACCGCCAATAGCATAATAGATAGGAAGCGCAAAGCTCAGTGTCTGGGCAGTGCTATCATCTTGAGCCACAACCAATAGACATTGATCAATATAATTACTCTCAGCCAGACGTGCCACACTATGCTGTAATAAGGTTTGACCTTGCAGTAAGGTATATTGTTTAGCAATAGACGCGCCAAAGCGACTACCGCGTCCAGCAGCAACGATCATGGCATGGATATTAGGAGTGGTATTCATAAGGCAGTACTCATGGGTTGATTCCATGAAAATAGGATAAGAGAAAAATGGGAATTAAGAGGTATAAAAATGAAAAAAAACTATTATTATCAATAATAGCTCATTGCAACGACTTTAGAATCAATACCGACTTTACGTCAAAATCAATAACGACTATGAGTAGTAGGCGCGGTTGATACTTGTACAAAAGTCTCATTTGGCTTAATCAAACCCAAATCCAAACGAGCATGCTCCTCTACCGCTTCGAGACCAGTCTTTAGATCATTGACATCGGTACGCAGTAAGTTATTTGCTGAGACTTGATTGTCATTTAAGCGCTGCTGCTCATCCACTTCAGTCAGAAGCTTATTGTGCTCGACGCGACCATTTTCACCCAGCCAATACTGATATTGCAGTCCTGACAGCACGGCAACGGCTAACGCAAGTAGTATAAATTGGCTAAAGTATTTCATAATATAATAACGCCAAACGATATAAAGAGAATATAAACTTGCTGAGCGATATATTTATATATCGCCCAGCGTAAGCGACAATTTTAGCTGATTAACCACGTAGACCAATGAACTCTTCGCGACCACGATAGCTTGCACGTACTTGCTGCTCGATACGTAGTAGCTGATTGTACTTTGCAACGCGATCTGAGCGGCATAATGAGCCAGTTTTTATTTGACCAGCCGCAGTACCTACCGCTAAATCAGCAATAGTGCTGTCTTCCGTTTCGCCTGAACGATGCGAAATAACCGTTGCATAACCGTTTTTCTTCGCCAGATAAATCGCATCTAGCGTTTCTGACAAGGTACCGATTTGATTGAATTTAATCAAAATCGCATTGGCAATTTTCTTATCAATCCCTTCTTGCAAGATAGCAGGATTGGTCACAAATAAATCATCACCGACCAACTGAACTTTATCACCGATTTGCTCAGTTAGGTATTTCCAGCCATCCCAATCTGACTCATCAAGACCATCTTCGATAGAGATAATAGGATATTGACGCGCAAGACCCACTAAATAATCTGAGAATCCTTGGCTATCAAAAGATTTATTACCCTCGCCTGCCAAGACGTATTTGCCATCTTTATAGAACTCAGTAGCAGCACAATCTAAAGCTAGGTGAATATCTTTACCAGCTGTGTAGCCAACTTGCTCAATCGCTTGCATGATAACGGTAATCGCTTCTTCGTTGCTGCGAAGATTTGGCGCAAAGCCGCCTTCATCACCAACCGCAGTATTCAAGCCTTGTGACTTTAGAACAGACTTTAAGCTATGAAAGATTTCGGTACCAGCACGTAATGCTTCTGAGAAGCTGCTAAAACCAACCGGCTCAATCATAAACTCTTGAATATCGACGGTATTGTCCGCGTGCTCACCACCATTAATGATATTCATCATCGGTACAGGCATCGTCAGCGATGTCTGGTTGCGTAGATCAGCGATATACTGATGTAATGGCAGACTCTGTGATTTAGCAGCCGCTTTAGCAACCGCAAGTGACACCGCAAGTATGGCATTGGCACCAAGATTGTCTTTGTTTTCTGTACCATCTAGCGCAATCATTGCATCATCAATGGCTTGCTGAGCAGTAACATCTTTGTCCATCAAAGCACTGCGGATTTGGCTATTGACGTTAGCTACTGCCTTTTTGACGCCTTTACCCATGTAGCGACTTTGATCGCCATCACGTAGCTCTAATGCTTCGCGTGAGCCGGTCGATGCACCACTTGGCGCAGCTGCACGGCCAATAGTGCCATCAGCTAAAATAACATCAGCTTCAATCGTTGGGTTACCACGCGAGTCTAAAATCTCACGAGCGCGAATGTCTTTAATTGCGGTGACGTTGTTGGTTTCTTCAGCGTACATAATGTCTGTTAATTCCTTTGGTCATGCCAAGTTTATGAGATAAATAACGGCAACTAGAATACAAAAAAGATAAAGCAGAATATCGTATAGTAATGCGCAAAAAAAGCTTCAGTGATTAATACAATCGGCTCATTGTAAACGTAATCAAAGGTTTATTTCATCCCTTAACCATTAGCTATAGTGCTTGGTATCATAGCATAAATTTTGCCAAACTTCCCTTATCTTAAAGCAACGGACGGTCATAAAATTGCCAATCAATAGTCAAATGAGCCGCTATCAATTTATCTCAGTACCTATGATATCAAACGTTATATAACTCTTACGCTTTTGTTAGACGATCTGCTTTAGTGTGGGAGTCTGATACGGTATTATTCAGCTCAACCTTTGTCTTAAAACGCGTTAAACGCAGCGCATTCATCAATACAGAAATTGAGCTAAGTGCCATAGCGGCAGCGGCAATCATAGGATTCAAAAAGCCAAAAGCAGCGAGCGGAATACCAAGACAATTATAGATAAAAGCAAAAAACAGATTTTGTTTGATATTACGCAGCGTGGCATTCGCAATTTTTTGCGCTGCGTCGATATGCATCAACGACTCACCCATCAAACGCGCAGAGGCACTATGTTGGGCGACATCCGTGCCTTCAAACATGGCAAAGCTGGCATCGGCCGTTGCCATCGCTGGTGCATCATTGACACCATCTCCTGCCATAGCGACTTTATGACCCGCTGTTTGCAGTAGAGCAATTTGGCTGGCCTTGTCACGTGGACTCATCTTGCCATACGCTTTTTCGATCCCAAGCTGTCCGGCAACATGATCGACGACGGATTGTTTATCACCGCTCATCAAAATGACATTAATACCTGCATCTTGTAGCGCAGTAATTGCCTGCGGCGTATCTGATTTTAAGTCATCCGCTAAAGCAAATGCGCCTAGTGCTTCATCGTTAATACTAATCGCAACAGTACTAGCAATTTGCCATACCTTTGGCATCAATTTAGGCAATACAAGATTGGCAAACTCTGCTGTGCCAACCTTTACCACACCTAAGCCTTCAATATTTGCCTGTATACCTGCGCCTTTGATAACGCTGATATCAGACACATCAAATAAGGATAAACCACGTGCTGTCGCTGCATTGACCAAAGCAGTTGCAAGCGGATGACTGGCATGTACTTCAATACTTGCGGCAATCTGTAGTACATCATCAACCGCTATTGATTTATCAACCATAACTTCATCGACGATGGTCGGTTTGCCAGTGGTTAAGGTACCCGTCTTATCAAGTACCACCGTGTCGATATTGCCTGCCGCTTCTAGGCTTTGCGCATCTTTAAACCAAACACCGTGACGCGCAGCCACGCCCATACCTGCCATGATTGCGGCTGGTGTCGCCAAACCAAGCGCACATGGACAAGCAATGACCAACACCGATACCGCGTGCATCAAAGCGGTATCGAGCATACCGGTCAGCCACCACGTCACACCAAAGGTAACCAGTGCAATCACTACCACAACGGGCACAAAGACCGCAGTGACTCTATCAGCAAGGCGTGCCAAATTGGCTTTTGAGCCTTGGGCATCGCTGAGGGCTTGTACCATATCACCAAGTTTAGTATCGCTACCCTTGGCATTGACGCGATATAACAAGCTACCGTTTTCGACCAAGGCACCCGCTAATAATCCATCGCCTACTTCTTTCTTAAGCGGTACTGACTCACCGGTTAAATGACTCTCGACACACCAACCAGCACCATCGATGACCGTACCATCGGTTGCAACGCGGCTGCCTTGTTTGGCACGCAAAATATCACCTACTTGTACCTCTTTGAGAGCGATATTTTTAAACTCACCGTTTGGCTGCTGTTGCTCAACTTCGTCTGGTGTCAGCGATAATAGTAAATCAATACTATTCAGACTGTGCTTTTTAGTGCGCTCTTCAAGATATTTACCCGTGCGCACAAAAGCAATAACCATCACGCCTGCTTCAAAATATACCGCAGGAATGCCACTCGCACCATGACCGCCAGTATGCCCACTTTGCAACAGACTATTTAAGCTACCATCACCATGGGTCAGCCACAGATACGTTGAATACGCCCAAATGGTTACCGTACCGATGACGACCAGTACGTCCATATTGGCAAGACCGCCTCTAATAGACGCCCAAGCACTTTTATAAAACGGCAATGCAAATCCAAACTGTACAATGGTCGCTAGGATAAACTGCATCCAAATCGGCGGCATCCATGCCATACCCTGCCCAAAGAGCATACCTGCCATACCAATTAAAAACGGCACCAAACAGACCCATAGTCCAATCAAACGCCATGGATACTTAGTGCTTGTATCCTCATCTTTTTGAGCAAACAAGCTATCAGCCGCCTGTAAATTAGCGATAAAACCCGTTTTGTTGACCCATTCCGTCACCTGCTCTGCCGTCGTCTGTGTCGGATTATAATCCACATTGGCGGTCTCGCCTGCAAAGTTCACGCTGACATCATAGACTGATGGCTTTTTATTCAAAACCTTTTCAATCCGTGATGCACAGGCCTGACACGTCATACCCTCTATCGCCAGCTGCAAGTGCGCACGCTGCGGCGTAAGCGGGGTATTAGACTGAATATCAGTCTCAACATCGTAAGAATTATGGGTATTGGTAGAATCATTCATAAATAAAACTCGTTATGGCGTTTATAAATTTGTATGAGCTATAAAAATCTATCAGTGGAGGAATAAAAATCCAAATCAAACAAGCAGTACATTCTAAAGATTAATATCTTATTATTTTTCAGAGCATTTAAATAGTAGTCATCTTAGTGTATCAACCTATATATTAAATGGTCATGATTAGCGCCAATTCAACTATTTCAGCCGACCAATTATTTCAGATTAAAAGGACACGTTGCAGAAATAAGAGAGCTGAGAACACTACTCTGATAGCCATAGTTTTTAACCATTAAAAAACCAGCCACAATAGCTGGTTTGTTTATAACAAAGCATAAAATTAAGCGTTGGTAACAGTGGCATCAAAGCCTGCGTCATCAATAGCAGCAGCAATCGTCTCTGCACTGGTTTTGCTATCATCAAAGGTGACTGTCGCTTGATTGTCTGCAAGCTCGATACTGATGTCATCTAAACCATCGATATCAGCGGTGGCGTTATGGACGCTTGCCACACAGCCACCACAAGTCATGCCGTCAATTTTAATGATACGGGTTTGGTTTGCCATGAGAGGCTCCTTATTTTTATCTGTGAATAAATGGTTTGTATACTTTAATGGTATAAGACTTTATTAAAATAGCCAAGACCAGCATAAGAGCTATTGGCGTTGACCACAAGTCAGTTTGGTTATACTTTTATAAATCTAATCATGATAACGTGGATTTTGCGGGGCATCGATAGGAAATGGCTGAGTGACATAATCGACCATACTAATCGCAGCAGTAAAGGCATGAATACTGGTTTTGGTATCATCATAACGCACCAACGCCATATGACTGTTAGCATCTAACTCAATAGCGGTGACGCCCGTTATATTCTTCAAAGCGGTCATGACGCTATCTAAACCTTCTGAATCATTGATGTTTTCAATGCTTACTTGTGCCACTTTAATCGCCACTGTCTTATCCTCACATTACTTATGATATTAATGAGTATCCAAGGTCTCAAAGCCTTTGACCAAGTCATCAAGCTGTTTAAGCTGGCGTAAAAACGGCTCTAATTGGCTCATACGTAGCGCACACGGACCATCACATTTTGCCACTTCTGGATTTGGATGCGCCTCTAAAAACAGTCCTGCAATCCCTGTTGCCATGCCAGCACGTGCCAGCGTGGTGATCTGCTCACGGCGACCACCTGCACTATCACTACGGCCGCCCGGCTGCTGCAAACTATGCGTCACATCAAAAAACACTGGTATCCCCATCTGCTTCATGGTATCAAAACCCAGCATATCAACCACTAGGTTATTATAACCAAAGGCACTACCGCGCTCACAAAGAATAAGCTTATCGTTACCGCCTTCGAGGCACTTATTGATGATATGACGCATCTCATGTGGGGCTAAAAACTGCGCTTTTTTAATATTAATAATCGCATCCGTCTTCGCCATCGCATGCACCAAATCTGTCTGACGCGATAAAAACGCAGGCAACTGGATAATATCAGCTACTTCAGCAACTGGTGCCGCTTGATAAGGTTCGTGGACATCCGTAATAATCGGTACTTGAAATTTTTCTTTGATTTGCCCAAGCCAATCGATACCTTTCTCTAGCCCCGGACCACGATACGAGGTCAGACTTGAGCGATTGGCCTTATCAAAACTGGCTTTAAACACGTAGCCGATACCCAAACGCTGGCAAATATCGACATACTGTTCAGCGATCTCAAATGCCATCTCTTTAGACTCTAAAACATTCATGCCACCGAATAAGACAAATGGCTGATCATTACCGATACTGATGTTTTTATTATCAGGTGTATTAAGCTGAATATGCGACTGCGCGGTTAGTAGGTTTTCCATTGAGTAGGTATCCTCTTTATTGTTATCTCTTATTGTAACCGATAGGTCAATTAAAAAAAGGCTATAAGCGTAATTAGCCGTAAACCATTAGAAAAATCTGCATGCAAACCACTGCCAAAAAATCAGCCAAAAAAAAGACCAATCCGAAGATCAGTCTTTTTATATCAAAAGCACTTATAACTTAACGATTATTTCGCTTCACTATAATTCTTCGCCGCTTTTACAAAGCTATTGAACAATGGATGACCACCGCGTGGCGAGCTGGTAAATTCTGGATGGAACTGTACCGCAACAAACCATGGATGATCAGCAAGTTCAACTGACTCAACTAGGTGCTGCTTAGCAGAATAACCTGATACCGTCATTCCTGCTTGCTCTAATGGCTCGATATAGCGGTTATTCATCTCATAGCGATGGCGATGACGCTCAGTTATATTGGTAGCACCGTAGATTTGTGCAAGCTTACTACCAGCGACCAGCTCAGCTTGCTGCGCGCCTAAACGCATCGTACCACCAAGGTCTGAATCATCACTACGAATCTGCAATTCGCCGCGCTCATCTAACCACTCTGTAATCAAGCCAATAATAGGCTCAGCTGTTTTACGATCAAATTCAGAAGAGTTGGCATCGATATGTAGCACGTTACGCGCATATTCAATCACTGCAAGCTGCATACCTAAACAGATACCTAAATACGGCACGTTGTTTTCGCGAGCATAGGTAATGGCTTTGATCTTACCCATCGTACCGCGCTCACCAAAGCCGCCTGGCACCAAGATGGCATCAGCATTATGCAGTTGCGCTAGTAAGCTGTCATCGTCTTCTAAACGTTCAGCATCGATATAATCAATCTTGACGTCGGCTTTATGAGTAATACCAGCATGTAACAATGCTTCATTGATTGATTTATAGGCATCTGGTAATTCAACATATTTACCAACCATGGCTACTGTTACCGTCGACTCAGGATTCAGCTGCGCTTCGACAACCTTATCCCAATCGCTCAAATCTGCTTCTGGTAAATCAAGACCAAAACGCTCACAGATTAAATCATCGAGATCTTGTTCATGCAAGGTACGTGGAATCTGATAAATACTTTGCGCATCTTCACACATAATGACCGCACGCTCTTCAACGTTGGTAAATAGTGCAATCTTGCGACGATTGTCTTGTGAGATATGATGATCAGAGCGGCAAATCAAGATATCAGGCTGCAAACCGATAGAACGCAACTCTTTGACTGAATGCTGAGTTGGTTTAGTCTTAGTTTCACCTGCACTGGCGATATAAGGCACCAGTGTCAGATGCATCAGCATGGCACGATTGCGACCAAGCTCGACTTGCATTTGACGTACTGCTTCCATAAAGGGTAACGACTCGATGTCACCTACGGTACCGCCAATCTCGATGATAGCGACATCATAGCCTTCACCACTGGCAAGAATTTTACTCTTAATCTCATCCGTAATATGCGGAATCACCTGCACCGTACCGCCTAAATACTCACCACGGCGCTCTTTATTTAAGACATTTTGATAAATGCGACCACTGGTGAAGTTGTTGCTTTTGCTCATCTTTGAATGGCGTAAAAAACGCTCATAATAGCCCAAGTCCAAATCTGTCTCGGCGCCATCTTCGGTCACGAATACCTCACCATGCTGAAACGGGCTCATCGTGCCTGGATCAACGTTGATATACGGATCCATTTTGGTCATGGTCACGTTTACGCCACGTGCTTCTAAGACGGCAGCAAGGGAAGCTGCGGTAATACCTTTTCCTAGTGAGGACACTACCCCACCGGTCACAAATATAAACTTGGTCATAGTACTCTGTCGGTAATTGGTAAAGAAGGATTTTACTAAAAATACGTCAAAAAATATAGGGCAAAAGCACAAACTATTTGAAACTCTTCATTTTTAGCACATGTCTATTATAACTCACTATAGCGTTAAAAAAGCCATAACAAAAAAACTCACCCCGAAGGATGAGTTTTTTTATTCAGATTCTAATGGTTAGATTAGAATTTGTATTCTAGACCAGTACCAACTACGAATACTTCAGCATCACCGCGAGGAGTTGACATGTATGGTACATTGTCAGCATTATTCATACCAGCATAAGCATGAGCAATGATGTTATCTTTATACATGTATTTGCCACCAACAACGATTTGATCTGAATCAGCGTTATCTAGACCATCTAAATTGTCAGTTTTGTTGTACTGTGCATAGACAGAAGCTGGACGAGCAAAGTTAGCTAGAGCCATCTCACCACTTACAACCAAACCTTTCTCTTTAGAACTACCATAGTCATAATCAGCTACTTGATATAGTGCACCCAAAGTTACTGGAGCTGCCATGTACTTGCCTAGATCTACAGTAGCAGTACCACGGATGATATCACCGACGATGTTTTGATCTTTGTCATAAGCTAGACCAGCAGTGAAGCCAGTACCTTGATCAAACAACATTGCTACGCCAAAGCCAGCATTATCATTACCATTTATGTCATCAGAGCTATACATAGCAGATAATTGTAATGGTAGACCGTTATATTTAGGTGCAGTCCAGATGATTGAACTTGCGATACGGTTACTATCAGCCATGTTTAACGCTGAAACCACTTCATTTTCATTTTGAGTCTGACCTAAGTTATCAAAATAACCTTGGTTAACAACAACGTTATCAATACGAGCAAGCGTTGATTGGTTTTTACCAACACGGAACTCGCCGAATTGTTTGTTGTTTACACCAAGGAATGTATCACGGTTAGTGAAACCATTCTTGTCACCATCAATCTTTGTGCCATACTCTAACTGATAGATAACATCAGTGTTAGCAGTCATAGCTTCAGAACCTTTAAAGCCTAAACGTGAAGCATGAGAGTTGATCTCTACTGTATCTTCATCATACATGTTGCCACTAGGACCATCAAATTCAGCATTAACATAGTCCATAGCAACGAAAGCTTTACCATAAACAGTTGGTGCTGCATTGGCTGCAGATACAGATAGGGCAGCGATTGCTGTAGCTAAAAGTAGTTTTTTCATGGGGGTATCTCCACTTTACAATTTTAGTAATGAGCGAGCTATTATTAGCTAGTGCCCAAATGGTATCGTCACAAATCTTCAAAGATATAATGTGTAACTGGCTACCGAGATTAGTCAGAAACAAGTGTGGCGAAGTTCTATTACCGTAAGATGAAAAAAACCATGACTTACATAACTGGGATTAAAAAAGTAACTGCCATGTAAACTTTGGTCTTTATCGCTCTGTTGCGTAACATCCGTTACCAAACTCATACTTCAGCTACAAGCATAACAACTTTGACATAATTTGCAACATTTTTTTGAAGCTTTAATTGGGAAAAACTTTCAAACCCACCCTCTGTATAAGGTTTTACCTTAAAGAAAATTTTGACAAAAAACACCCCTACTCGTTTAAAACGAATAAGGGTGAGAATTACAAAGGAAATCAGAAACGCTAAAAATTTTGGCAATTAACAGTGCTAAAACTTGACAGGTACTTACCTCTTTTATTGGCAGTCACTGACCTCGCTTAAAGGGTGCTTATTGCTAAATTCAGTCTTGTTTTAACTTTTAGCAGCCAACACTGGCTTTTAGATCTAGACGTGCTTGATGCAATAATGGCTCAGTATAACCACTTGGCTGTTCGCGACCTTTAAACACCAAATCACAAGCCGCTTTGAAAGCATAGGAGTTGTCCAAGTCAGTCGCCATTGGTTGATAATCAGCATCACCAGCGTTTTGCTCATCAACGATTTTAGCCATACGTTTCATAGCGTCCATCACTTGCTGCTCGCTGACCACATTATGGTGTAACCAATTAGCAATATGCTGACTTGAGATACGCAATGTCGCACGATCTTCCATCAAGCCGACATCATTGATATCAGGTACTTTAGAGCAACCAACGCCTTGGTTTACCCAGCGTACGACATAGCCTAGGATGCCTTGAGCATTATTATCAATCTCTTGCTGTTTTTCTTCTTCAGTCCAATTGGTGTCTTTTGCCAATGGAATGGTTAAGATATCATCTACGCTAGCGCGCACACGTGATTTCAGACTGTCTTGAACCTCAGCAACATTGACTTGATGATAGTGCATGCTGTGTAAGGTAGCACCCGTTGGAGATGGCACCCATGCTGTATTGGCACCTGCCTGTGGATGAGCAATCTTGGTGTCCATCATCTCTTGCATTTCATCAGGTTTTGCCCACATGCCTTTACCAATCTGCGCGTGACCTTGTAAGCCTACTTCAAGACCGATATCGACGTTCCATTGCTCATAAGCAGGCAGCCACGTTTGCGACTTCATATCGCCTTTGCGGACAAATGGACCTGCATTCATACTGGTGTGCATCTCATCACCCGTGCGATCTAAGAAGCCGGTATTGATGAAAATAACACGCTCTTTTGCTTGGCGGATAGCTTCTTTTAAGTTGACCGTCATACGGCGTTCTTCATCCATGATACCGATTTTGATGGTATTACGTTCTAAGCCCAGTAGGTCTTCTGATGCGTTAAATAAGTCATTCGCCATCTTCACCTCATCAGGACCATGCATTTTTGGTTTCACAATATACATTGAACCTTTACGTGAGTTTGATAGCTCGGTTTTACCTTTTAAATCATTCAATGATAATAAAGGCGTAATCAAACCATCCATTAAACCTTCGAAAACTTCTTCTTGACCATTGCCTAAATCTACCAAAATCGATGGATTTTGCATGAGATGTCCGACGTTACGTAGCAATAAAAGCGAGCGACCTGGCAAGGTCAGCGTATCACCCTCTGGCGTAGTATATTCGCGATCAGGATTCTGTTTACGCGTACGGGTCTTGCCGCCTTTCTCAAAGGTTTCTTGCAAATCGCCATTCATCAAGCCAAACCAATTACGATACGCTTCAACCTTCTCTTCTGCATCAACAGCAGCGATGGAGTCTTCACAATCTTGAATCGCAGTCAGCGCCGACTCTAATAACACGTCTTTGATATGTGCAGGATCATCTTTGCCAATGGGATGATTGCCATCAATTTGAATCTCAGCATGCAAGTTATTGTTCTTTAATAACACAGCGCTAGGACTATCAGCGTCGCCTACAAAACCTGCAAACTGTCCGGCATCTTTTAGTTGCGTGCTGCTATCGCCTTGCGCGATTTCAAGCTTACCATCAACGACTCTAAAACCTGTTACATCACTATAAGAGCCTGATGCTAAGGCAAAGTTTTCATCTAGGAATTTTTTGGCATAAGCGACGACGGCTGCGCCACGTGTTGGATTGTAGCCACCTTTTGCTTCTTGACCATTTTCATCACTGATAACATTGGTGCCATATAAAGCATCATATAAGCTGCCCCAACGCGCATTATTGGCGTTCAACGCATAGCGAGCATTACGTACTGGTACTACCAGCTGAGGTCCTGCAATACGGGCAATCTCATCATCGACGTTTTCTGTGCTGACACTGAACGCTTCGCCTTCTGGCAACAGATAGCCAATTTCTTGTAAAAATGCTTTGTACGCTGGATAATCAATATTGCCATTTTTGGTAGGATGTTGCAGGTGCCATTGGTCAATCTGTCCTTGAATCTTAGCACGTGTTGCAAGCAGTGCTTTATTACGTGGCGTAAACTCTTTGACGACCTTTTCGAAACCTGACCAGTAACCGTCTGAATCAATACCGACTTTCGGCAGCACTTCATTTTCGATAAAATCGAACAGCTGCTGATCAATGGCAAGAATGCCTTTTTGAACACGATTGGCATTAGAAGACTGGCTCATACTGTTATCCTTATCTGTTTGTTAGATTTGTTGATACTGGGCTGCTAAAACATACCTCGTCCATGTACACAGCCATGCAAAAGGGCGCATAAAGCAGGGTTGCAAAGTAATAAATAAGCGACAAGCCAAGTAAATTTACTGCTGCGTTACATCGGCTGTCATTATTTGAGCGGTGTTTAACGTTGTATTATCTAGATAGGTTTTACATAAAGATAGGCTATAAACCTTAGATTTTGAGACGCGATTGATAGTTGATATACTATTGGCTACCTGCTATCAGCTGACAAGCAATAGTAAGACAAAATACGTTAAAAGCAAAATATTATCCTACTACCAAATAAGGCAATAAACAAGGAAACTCCATTTAGTAACTAAATGCTTGTGCTGTAGATAAATGATAGTCTATATACCATATGCGTTAGCAACGATTATCTTACTATCCTATCCTCCTGAGTTACTCACAAGTATAAACTGTAAGTAATCATTACGATATTAATTTATGCGTAACAGTTATCTATCATATCAAAGTAGTCTGAAGAGTTTAAATACATATCGCGCGTATATATCTACTTTTTTTCATTATTTTATTCATCCACTCATCGATAAAGTCTAAGCAAACCATGACCATAAACCAAGAAAATACATCCATACCTAAAACTATTTCTAATTTGCAATCTGAGCCTTCAACTACAGTAGGGAGCCAACCTGTAACAGATTCTGAAGATAACGGTAGTAATGATAGCGTTGATATCATTTCTATCACCCAACTCAGCACGCCACTAAAGGTAGATTTATCGCCTATTTTTGATTTCTTGGGCGCACGAACCTCACAAGCCTGGGTCAACGCCGCTGTTAATAACTTACCGCTGATTATTCAAGACCATGCCAATTGTGAAAAAAAGGCCGCCGGTACCGCGATGAATCTCATCTTTCGCTATGAGTTCTCTTATGATTTACAGCGTAAATTGGCACAATTGATACGTGAGGAAATGCTGCACTATGAGCAAGTGCTCGGCATTATGAATGAGCGCGGGCAAGCATGGAAATATCTAAGTGCGGGACGCTATGCCAAAGGGATGCTAAAACACAAGCGCACTTATGAACCCGCTGCAATGGTAGATGTGCTGATTATTGGTGCATTTATCGAGGCACGTTCTTGTGAGCGTTTTGCGGCACTTTCTGAGGTTATCAATGATGAGCGTTTGGCAAAATACTATCGTTATTTATTAAAATCAGAAAGCCGTCATTTTGAGGATTATTTGGCACTGGCGCAGTCATTGTCTGATGACAGTATCGATGAGCGTGTGGCGTTCTTTAAAGAAGTAGAAGCAGAGTTGATATCAACTCCAGATACTGAGCTGCGCTTTCATAGCGGCGACCCTATTGCTCTCTAATTTATTAAATCTATAGTGAGTTCAATATAAAAGAATTACGCTCAGAATAGCATTATGCTGGGATAAATGTCTCTCGCTTGCTGTGCGCTGCGCACTCCAGAGGCTTCGAAAAATTTACCCCAGCAGTACTGTGTTCTTTTTAAATTGAATCGACTATGTTATCAATAAAACAAAAAAAGGTGTTGCAAGCGACATATCATACGTCATTACTTGCAGCACCTTTTTCAAGTTATCTGAATTGTCTAAATGTTTTAAAAATCTTTTTCATCTGGATTTAACACACGGGTTTGAGCGTTATCAATATTTGCATAGCGATTTAAATCATTAATCCCTACGCTTTTAGCTCCTTGATCAATAGTGGTATGTTCATTGATACCATCATCAAAAGCATTGCCCTCTTGATCGCGGCGGTCTGGCTGACGGGCAGCATTATCGCCATCATTGACATGTTCTGAGCCTACCACACTCTCTTGGAACGTATCTGTTCCTTTATTGATAGTGGTATGATTTTCAATACTATCATCGGTAGACATCACGTTATGACTATTATGATGAATGTCTTCATGTGTATGGTCACCATGCTGGATATCATAGCTCGCATATCTGGTACCAATGACTGTTTCTTGAAATGTCTCGGTGCTTTTTTCTGTACTATCATGAGCGGCGCTGGTGTCGACTGTGAGTGCAGGCATATTGTCGATATGACTATCATTACTGTTGATAGGCGTTTTGGTTAATGCCGGATCTTTCGTTTCCATCGTAATATCCTTACTTTTAATTTATCTTTCTTGTTATTTCTTTATCATCACCCATCTGACAACGATCATTTATATGAGAGTTAAGAGAGTCACGACGATGAAAAACTATTCATTGCCTTTTTGCGATAAATCATAGGCGTTTAGATCGCCAACATTTTTTCCACCTGGAGGCAGATTTTCTTCTTTGCGTGGGTCAGCGTATATCTCATCCGTCTCCTGCGACTCCTGCTGAGGTCCATCAATGTCGGGTTCGTGCTTACGACCTTCATAACTGTCCGATGGATTATCTGGATGCAGCTTCGCTGGATCGTTGACGGATACAGGCTCTTCATGATTTGGGTGCATGTTGTTAGTTTGAATATTGTCTGACTGACTATCATGTGACATGGCATTTCCCTCACTTTATTAGTATGGAGTTCAATAATTTTTTGCTAACTATCTGTCTGTACGCAAATCATCGTTGATAAAAGAGGTTTGCTCTTCTTCTGTTAATGATTCTGGTGCATCAACTGGCTTGCCATTTTCTAAATTTCTCTCAATCTGCTGGCTATTTGATTGCTCAGCGGCTTTTTTGATATCTGAGCTATTATTATCTGAGCTATTATTGTTGGTGTGACTCATGGTGAAATCCTGTTTTCTTATTGAGATACGTCATAAGGGTGAATGTTTATATCTATATAATTATATCTATCTATCTAATTATAAGAATAAATTTGATACGCTCTCCAGTGTACTGCCGTATAAATATGTGAATAAGTGTGAGCTTACTAGACAGTTTGTAACCAGAAAGTAGAATTGGTAGGCAAAAAAAACCAAGCACGGAGTAATCTCTATGCTTGACTGTTATATTTGTTGAAAAAAGTGGATAACATTAAAAATACTAAATGAGATTAATCAACTTAATAACCGCTAATAAACAAGACAGTTATACCGGCTCGCCAACACGATTAATCACCTTTAATAAATGCTCTTGAGCAATGTGAGGCGCTTCATCCGCCGCTGGCTTGGTTCGTTGCCAGTTACCGTCACCGCTAAGTGTCCACGCTTGCTTATTGTCTTGGAGGTAACTCAACAGTCCATCTTGATAAATTTGCTTAGACAATTTTTTATCTTCAATCGGAAACGCTACCTCTACACGGTGGAACAAATTACGATCCATCCAATCGGCGCTGCCACAGTACAAGCGCTCATTACCATCATTATAGAAGTAATAGATGCGAGTATGCTCCAAAAAACGACCGATAACAGAACGTACGGTGATATTCTCAGACAGACCCTTCACTTGCGGACGCAGACAGCAAATTGAGCGCAAAATCAGTTCAATTTTGACCCCTGCTTGTGACGCATCATATAGTTTATCAATCAAACGACGTTCGGTTAAGGCGTTTACTTTAACAATAATATGAGCGCGCTTGCCCGCCTTGGCATGAGTAATCTCATCCTCGATAAAGCTCATCAATTTATCATGCAAGGTAAATGGTGCATGCAATAGCTTTTTGAGATTAGCAGGTTTACCCATGCCGGTCAGCTCTTGGAATATCTTGTGGACGTCTTCTGAGATATCAGGATCCGCACTGAATAATCCATAATCGGTATAGACTTTAGCATTTGCTGCGTGATAATTACCCGTGCCTAAATGCACATAACGGCGCATTTTCCCCTCTTCGCGGCGCACGATGAGCATGAGTTTAGCGTGGGTTTTGTAGCCAACAATACCGTAGACCACTACTGCCCCTGCCTCTTGCAGATAGTTGGCAACAGCAATATTAGACGCCTCATCAAAACGGGCGCGTAACTCAATGACTGCTGTCACTTCTTTACCATTACGTGCGGCTGCGGCTAGCGCTTTGACAATTTCTGAATTGGTGCCTGAACGATAAAGCGTTTGCTTAATCGCTAATACTTTTGGATCACTGGCAGCTTGCCAAAGTAAATTAATAATCGGCGAAAACGCATGGAACGGATGATGCGCCAATACATCGCCTTTACGCATGGCAGCAAACATACTGGTTGCTTTATCAAGCTTGTCGACTTCGCGGCGAAACGGTTTTGGTATCACATGCGTAAAGGGCTGATAACGCAAGGCTGGGATATTAAAATCAAACAGCAAACGCGTTAAGTTGACAGGTCCATTGACGCGGTATAATTGGTTGTCATGCAACTCAAACTCATTAAGCAAATAATCACTAATTGGCGTTGGGCATTCAGTAGTGACTTCAAGGCGCACTTTATCACCAAATCGGCGGTTTTCAAGCTCACCTTCTAAGGCTTTGGCAATGTCATCAACATCATCTGCCAAGTCCAAATCGGCATTACGCGTCAGCCTAAATTGATGACAGCCGGTGACATTCATACCAGGGAATAGCTCACCGATATGCTCATGGATAATCGCTGATAGCATCACATGGTGCTCTTTGCCACCAGTCAATTCATCAGGCAGACGAATCACGCGCGGCAAGCTACGCGGCGCGGGTACGATTGCCAGATTGATATCGCGACCAAAGGCGTCTTTGCCCTCTAACGTCGCAATAAAGTTCAAGCTTTTATTCACCAAGCGCGGGAATGGATGCGCAGGATCAATACTAATAGGTGTCAATACCGGCGAGACTTGCTCAGTAAAATAGCGCTTCATCCATGCGGATTGCTCAGCATTCAACTCATCGCGCTTTAAATAACGAATATCCTCAAGCGCCAGTGCTGGCAAGATATCTTCATTTAAAATACGGTATTGCTCAGCGATGGCATCATGAGTCACTGCTGATATTTCATTAAGAATTTCACTGGGACGCATACCATGTACACTGGTCGACACATCACCCAGATTGAGCTTTTGCATAATACCAGCAACGCGAATTTCAAAAAACTCATCGATATTGGATGAAAAAATCATTAAAAAGAATAAACGCTCAAGCAAAGGATGGTGGGGATCTGCCGCTTGTGCTAAGACCCGCAGATGAAACTGTAGTAAAGACAAGTCACGATTGATATAGCTGCTGGGTGAATAATTACCATCTTCCGAGCGTTGCCAATCAATCTCGGTTAAAACTTGGTTGCCATACGGATTAATAAGGCTTTCATCGGTAAGAGGATTGCTGGTATTAATGGCACCGTCTACTTTATCTGTGTCACTCTCTCTATTGACATCATTATTCGCATCAATATATGTCTCAATAACATCAGCGGTCTTATCACTATTACTGTGCTTATTATCCATCTCTACCACGCTCCACTCCTATGACTGTTATCAAACTGCTATCATTTTTATATCAATCTTATCCTATCAGCATTTTTATACTATACTTTTTAATTATTATTCTATTGTTACCGTTAATTCTAGCTACATTTAGGCAGACTGTGGCAATACAGCATTTTTCATACGCTTTTTTATGATACGTTGTTTATTACGCAGGCGTTTATCGCTTTGATGACTTTCATAGTATTTTGGATTGGTTAGCATGGCAATCAATAAGGCTGACTGATCACGATTGAGATTAGCAGCTGACTTATCAAAATAATACTGCGCTGCCGCTTCAACACCATAAATACCATTGCCAAACTCTGCTACATTCAAATACGCGGTCAAAATCCGCTGCTTATCCCACAATGTCTCAATCATTATGGTGAGAACAGCCTCTTCAGCTTTACGGGTATAAGAGCGATGCGAGGTCAAAAACAGATTTTTAGCCAATTGCTGAGTGATGGTTGAGCCGCCTGCCGACATCTTGCCAGTCGCTTCATTCTTTTTCTGTGCCGCCTTAATGCCTTTCATATCAAAGCCGTTGTGCTGGCTAAACGTCGAATCCTCACTGACAATCGCCGCTTGCTTCGCAGATTTGGCAATCGCGTCATATTCAACCCAAGTTTGGCTAACATCACCGCCCATAATGCGATGGGTGAGCATAAACATGCTGTTATTAATCGGCTGCGTTTTCCAAATTAACAGCAGCCCTGCAACCAACACATGGAATGCGACGACCAACACCATCAATGCCAATAAGAGTCGTTTGATAAATTTGCCAAAACTTGTCATGCGTGTTGTCCAAGTGATTGAAAAGATAGTTAGAGGAAGTAAGGAGCGCTTAGCCTAGCAATATAGGTCAGCAATTATAAATAGCAGCTCATCTTACCTAATCTCACAATCGCTGTCATTATTTACCCCACTTCTTTATCATGTCACATGAGTACACGTAAAAAATCAGCAAAAATGAACGTTGAATTTGTAAGCTTTGCCTTTAGGATTAATATAAGAGAGTAGCTATGTACGAGAATAATAATATCAGCACATTGCGTGCTCATATGATTGAAGAAAAACCTGAGCTTGGTTCTCCTGAAAATATGACCAAATGGTGGCTACTCGGCACCTCAGGTTGTCATTTATGTGATATTGCTGAACAGCTGATAACACAGCTACAAGTGGTGCAACGCGTTACTTACGAGCCTGTCGATATTGCCGATTTCTCTGAGCCGCTTATGATGGCTTTTGCGACGACTATTCCCGTCGTCTTGACACCGACAAAACGCTTAGATTATCCATTTTCAGTACTGGATTTACAGCGTTTATTGTAACCCTGCCAGCCCCTACTCGCTTATTCAATACAGCCGCAAACAAACTTAATTCTTACTAATTCAACACATTACATATCATTTTATTCAGTTTTAACCAATATATTGATAGCTAATCTTTCCCTTTTTATTATAAGCTTAAGGTCATCTGTATAATAATGCAGTGAGTGTCGACAATTTAGTGAGCAAAGGAATGCCACCATGAATCAGAGCCAAAGACCTGATAAAGCTGCTTTAGTAGAGCTATTTCGCGATTTTATTGAGCCTCAGTACGTGATCAATGATGAAGAGACTCAAAAGCCTTTTGAGTGTGATGGCTTATCGGTATATTGCGATATGCCACTCATTACGGTGCTCCCAAAAACCGTTGAGCAAGTTTGTGAGGTCATGCGAATCTGTTATCGCTATCAAATCCCTGTGGTCGCACGCGGTGCCGGTACGGGTTTGTGTGCAGGCGCAATGCCCAACCCTGATGGCGTCTTATTGGTGTTGTCACGATTTAAACATATCCTTGATATTGATCCACTTGCCCGTAGCGCACGTTTGCAGCCAGGTGTCCGTAACCTTGCTATTAGTGAGGCAGCTAGACAATATGGCTTGTATTATGGCCCAGACCCCTCATCACAGATTGCCTGCTCCATCGGTGGCAACGTCGCCGAAAACTCAGGCGGCGTCCATTGTCTCAAATATGGTCTGACCACTCACAATTTATTAAAAGTTGAGATGGTCACAGTCGAGGGGGATCTCATTACTATTGGTAGTGAAGGTCTTGATAGCAACGGCTTTGATTTGATGGCTCTGATTACCGGCTCTGAGGGTCTACTTGGGGTGATTACTGAAGTGACGGTCAAGCTGCTACCTAGCCCTGAAAAGGCTCAGGTCATTATGGCCGCTTTTGACAATGTTCAGACCGCAGGGGACGCGGTCGGCGGCGTGATTGCCAAAGGTATTATTCCAGCCGGACTTGAGATGATGGATAGCCCTGCCATCATAGCCGCCGAAGCGTTTGCTCATGCAGGCTATCCAGTTGACGCCCAAGCTTTGCTGCTGTGTGAGTTAGATGGTAGCGAGGCGGAGGTTCAAGAACAGATTGCAGAGGTTGAGCAGCTGTTTATCGAGCTTGGCGCAACCACAACACGTGTCTCACAAAGTGAAGCGGAGCGCGCCTTATTGTGGAAAGGTAGAAAATCTGCATTCCCCGCTGTCGGACGAATATCCCCTGACTACTACTGTATGGATGGCACCATTCCGCGTAGCCAACTTGCCCATGTCCTAACCGAAATGCAAAAACTCTCAGATGAATACGGTCTGCGCGTCGCCAACGTGTTTCATGCTGGGGACGGCAATTTGCACCCGCTTATCTTATTTGATGCCAATGTCCCAGGAGAGCTTGAGCGCACTGAAGAGTTCGGCAGCCGTATTTTAGAGCTTTGCGTCAAGGTGGGCGGCTGCATAACTGGTGAGCATGGAGTTGGCGTCGAAAAAATCCGCCAAATGACGATTCAGTTTAACGATCAAGAGCTGACACAATTTCATGCAATCAAGCACGCCTTTGACCCAATTGGGACGCTGAATCCAGGTAAAGGTATTCCAGTGCTCAAGCGCTGTCAAGAGTACCGTACCCTTGACCGAATGCAACACAACCATGACTCTCAACCACAGCAAGGAGATCTGGCATGACAGACATCATTCAAGAGCTGATTGCGCGGGTAAGGCAAGCCAGCCATGAGGGCACAGCATTACAAATCATAGGCGGGGGCAGCAAGCAATTTATGGGACGCGAGCCAATAGGCGACCCCATCAATCTTAGCGAGCACAAAGGCATCATCGGTTATGAGCCGATCGAATTGGTGCTGACTGCTCGTGCTGGAACCTCAATTACTGAGATTAATAGCGCCCTAGCAGAACACAATCAGTGCTTAGCATTTGAGCCACCGACATTTGACGGACAAGCAACCTTGGGCGGTACATTGGCTTGCCACTTATCAGGCCCAGCAAGACCTTGGAGCGGTTCAATAAGAGACCATGTCTTAGGCATTCGCCTGATTAATGGCCATGCAGAAGAACTGCGCTTCGGCGGTCAGGTGATGAAAAACGTCGCCGGTTATGATGTCTCACGGATGCAAGCAGGCGCGATGGGCACTTTGGGTATCATCACTGAACTCAGTCTAAAAGTCATGCCTAAGCCTGCCGCCACTGTGACTATCAAGCAGGAGATGGACGCTGCAAAGGCTATTGAGACTATGAACCGTCTCTCAGGAAAATCCAAACCCTTGACAGGGGCTTGTTGGTTTGACAATCATTTGTATTTGCGCTTGGCAGGCGCACGAAGTGCTGTAGACAGTACTGTCAACCAGTGGCAAGGCGCAATATTAGAGGATACAGATGCGTTTTGGTCAATGCTTCGTGAGCAGCAATTGGATTATTTCTTAGACGCGTCCTCATTGTGGCGGTTTTCTGTAAAAAGTAGCGCGGCGCATATGCTACCAGAGGAAGATTGGCTGATTGATTGGGGAGGATCACAGCGCTGGCTTCGTGGCGACTTTACCGTGGACAAATTAGAAGCGCTCGCTGAGGCTGCAGGTGGTCAGGTTAGCCTTTATCGCGGTGGTGACAGGAGTCAGGAGGTCTTTCATACTCAGTCTGAGGCGCTCCAAAAGCTCCACCAACGCCTCAAACATGCTTTTGATCCGAATGGTGTTTTCAATCCCAATCGTTTATACAGCTGGATGTAAATTAGCTCGATGACAAGGAAGTCGTAATGCGAACTCAAATCAATATAAAATATCTGGATCACCCAGATATTCAAGAAGCCGACGATATTTTGCGCACTTGCGTTCACTGTGGATTTTGTAATGCCACGTGTCCCACGTATCAAGAGCTTGGCGATGAGCGTGACGGTCCTCGCGGTCGTATTTATTTACTAAAACAAATGCTTGAAACTGGTGATGTTAGCGAAAAATCCCAACTTCATTTAGACCGCTGTCTGACTTGTCGTAGCTGCGAAACCACTTGCCCCTCCGGGGTAAAATATGGCCGCTTGGCTGAAATCGGCCGCGATATTATGGAAGAGCAGCTGTCGCGACCTGCCGATCAAAGGCTTAAACGCTGGCTTATCAGAAAGGTGTTGCCCTATCCGCACCGATTTGGGTTTCTCTTAAGACTCGGACAACTGTTTCGCTCCTTTTTGCCTCGCGACTTAAAAGCCCAAGTCCCTGTTAAGCAAATCACCCGCCCGCGACCATCACAGCAACACTCGCGTCAAATGCTGGTGCTAGAGGGCTGCGCCCAACCTTCTGCCACTCCCAATACCAACAATGCCGCCGCCCGAGTACTTGATAAACTAGGCATCAGCTTGATTGCTGCACCAGATGCCGGATGTTGCGGCGCTGTGAGCTATCACATACCTGCTCATGAAGAAGGGCTTGCGTTTATGCGGCGCAATATCGATGCGTGGTGGCCATATATTGAGGCTGGGGCTGAAGCCATTGTTATCAGCGCTTCAGGCTGCGGCTCGATGGTCAAGGAGTACGGCGAAAAACTCAAACATGACGACGCTTATGCAGCTAAAGCCAAGCGTATCAGTGCACTGACCCGAGACCTGAGTGAGATTTTGATCAAAGAGAACCTAGAGAAGTTGGTAGTAAAACAGACGAATCGCAAGACCGCTGTCCACTGCCCATGCTCGCTACAGCACGCTCAGCAGTTAGGCGGTCATGTTGAGCAGATATTGCAACGCGCTGGGATTGAGCTCTCTAAAACCCAAAACGGACATTTATGCTGCGGCTCTGCTGGTACTTACTCGCTCCTTCAGCCTACGCTTAGCCAGCAACTACTCACTAATAAAATCAACGATCTTACCATCGATAACCCAGATCAGATTGTGACAGCCAATATCGGATGCCAATTGCATTTAGGCAGCCATGCGTCCGTCCCAGTCAAGCATTGGATCGAATTGTTAGACCCACAATAAAACCAACTATAATGAGTTAAGCGGATTGTAAAGGACAATCATAATCAGCTCTTAACTACCTTAATAAAGAATACAAGGTCTCAGCTAATTTTTGAAATAAGTTCTCTACTGCCATTTGAATGACGCCCGCAGCACCAAAAAACTACGGGCTTCTTTTGGCTTAATACTGATAAAGAAAAAAGAAATATCCTTCAATGATATTTCAAAGATGACTTCAACTACATATACCAAGGACGGTTTATTATGTACACTTTTTTGGCCTTAGCGCCTATTCTGGTAGTACTCGTTTTGCTTGTAATGTTGCGGCTCCCTGCCAAGATTTCTATGGGCGTTGCCTATTTAGTAACCGCGCTATTAGCGTTGTTCGTTTGGCAAGCCAGTGGCGCCCAAGTCGCAGCCGCGACTGTAAACGGCATCATCGTCGCACTCACGCTTTTATTTATTGTATTTGCGGCTATTTTATTGCTGAATACTTTGAAGGAAGGGGGCGCTATTGTCGCTATTCGTAAAGGCTTTATGGATATCTCGCCCGATAGACGCGTTCAAGTTATCATTGTGGCGTGGTTATTCGGCTCGCTGATCGAAGGCTCATCAGGATTTGGTACGCCATCTGCTATCGGTGCACCGTTGTTGTTAGCTTTAGGTTTCCCAGCGATGGCATCAGTTATGGCTATGTTAATTATTCAGTCGACGCCCGTATCATTTGGTGCCGTTGGTACGCCAGTATTACTTGGCGTTTGGACTGGTATCAATGATAAGCCAGATATAACGCAAGCGATTGCGCCACTCTCAACTGAAAACTATCTATTACAAATCGCGGGTAACATCGGTCTGATACATGCGCTGGTGGGTTTTCTAATTCCGTTACTTTTGAGTGGATTTTTGACTCGGTTCTTTGGTAAAAATCGCTCCTTCGTTGAAGGGCTCAAAGTATGGCCTTTTGCAATTTTTGCTGGTCTCTGCTTTACCGTTCCTTATTATTTAGTGGCTAGATACCTAGGTCCTGAGTTCCCATCATTGGTCGGCGGTTTTATCGGTCTTATGATTGTGCTTCCTGCAGCAAAGCGCGGCTTCTTGATGCCTAAAGAGATTTTTGATTTTGCGCCACGCGCTAAATGGGATAAAGACTGGCTCGGCTCGTTACCTGAAGAAAAGTTTGATGATTCTATTGCACCAAGATTTTCTTTGGTTCGGGCATTTTCTCCTTATCTCATCGTTATTGGTCTACTAATCATCACTCGAGTCATTGCACCGCTGAAGGCATTTTTGACTGGAGATTTGACCACTATACAATTTACCAATCTTTTTGGTACAACTATTTCTAGTAAAATCCAACTTGCCTATTCTCCAGGTATCATTCTAATTATTGTTGCCTTAATCTCTATCTTGTTGTTCAAAATGAACGGACAAGCCGTCAAACGTAGTTGGAGTAGTTCTGCAAAAACCATGATAGCCGCCGCACCAGCCTTGCTGTTTTCGGTACCGATGGTACAAGTATTCATCAACTCCGGGTCAGCTGCTGAAGTCGCAAATTCGCTACCCGCTATGCCCATCTTACTGGCTGAGAGTGCTGCTGGTGCATTTCAAAATGCATGGCCACTCGTGTCTCCGTGGATTGGCGCGCTGGGTGCGTTCATTGCAGGCTCAAATACCGTCAGTAATATGATGTTCGCTTACTTTCAGTGGTCAACCGCTAGTCAAATTGGCTTAGATGTCAATCTTGCTGCACAAGTAGTAGCACTGCAAGCGGTCGGTGGCGCTGCTGGTAATATGATTGCGGTACATAACGTCGTTGCTGCTTGCGCGGTGGTTGGTCTGATGGATAAAGAAGGCTATGTTATTCGCAAAACCTTAGTCGCAATGACATACTATGTGATTCAGGCAGGATTGATCGGTATGGGTATTATTTTCGGTCAAATGTGGTGGTGGATATTGGCTGTCATTTGGCCAATCGCATTTTTTGGCATCATGGCAATGACGAGTAAAAAAACCGTTACTTAACATGAGTTAGCTTTACTAGTAAATCTGTGAATCCACAATCAGCACTTGAACTGACGCTATTATACTAACTATGATAGCGTCAGTTTTATGTCATGGTTAAGATAATATTATCTAATAATTCACGACAAAAAATGAATGACCACAGCATCATAATTAATAAACGGTTATCAAATAAGCAACAAGGAAGACCTTATGAAAAATTTGAGCAAAATTACTGAAATTGAAGACCTACGACGGGTCGCTGAGCGTAAAGTACCTCGCATGTTTTATGATTATGTCGACTCAGGATCATGGACTGAGACCACCTATCGCAATAATGAAACTGACTTTGATCGTATCAAACTGCGTCAGCGGGTCTTGGTTAATATGGAAGGACGCTCGCTTGCTACCGAAATGTTGGGCACGTCAGTAAAAATGCCGGTTGCGATTGCGCCAACAGGCTTTACTGGCATGATGTGGGCAGACGGAGAAATCCTCGCGGCACAGGCAGCAGAAAAGTTTGGCGTACCGTTTTCCCTATCGACCATGAGTATTTGCTCTATCGAAGATGTAGCAGAACATACCAGCCAGCCGTTTTGGTTTCAGCTATATATGATGCGTGATATGGACTTTATCGCCAATTTGATTCGCCGCGCTAAAGAAGCCAATTGCTCAGCGCTCATCCTGACCGCCGACTTACAAGTACTCGGTCAACGTCATAAAGACATCAAAAATGGTCTATCTGCGCCGCCAAAGCCGACGCTTGCCAATATCTTAAATCTGATGACCAAGCCAGAATGGTGTATGAATATGCTGGGTACCAAGCGTCGCACCTTTGGTAATATCGTCGGTCACGCTAAAAACGTCGAGGATATCTCATCGCTATCCGCATGGACAGCTGAGCAGTTCGATCCAGCACTTAGCTGGGATGATGTCGCTCGTATTAAAGACATGTGGGGTGGCAAGCTGATTATCAAAGGCATCATGGAGCCAGAAGACGCTCTACTGGCAGCTCGTAGCGGTGCCGATGCGCTAGTGGTCTCCAATCATGGTGGACGCCAATTGGATGGTGCGCCCTCTTCCATTTCATCTCTAGCCGATATTGTACAAGCCGTGCGTGCTGAAGACAGTCAGATTGAAGTTTGGCTCGATAGCGGTATTCGTTCTGGGCAAGATGTACTCAAAGCGATGGCATTAGGAGCCAATGGCACGATGATTGGTCGCGCTTTTCTTTATGGTCTTGGCGCGTATGGCGAAGATGGTGTCCGCCGCGCGCTTGAACTGATTTATAACGAATGTGATATCAGCATGGCGTTTTGCGGTCATACCGATATCAATGAAGTGCGCGATGATATCTTGGTCAAAGGTACCTACGAGCATCTCAAAACTGCCTTGCCATACGTAGCGCCAATGCGCTGGTAAGTGTATACGATATAACTACTTAGACTTGTTGGTCGCTTTCTTTATACTATCTATACCCTTTATACTGTACTGATAATTTTTTATTGATAATTAGATGTTATGACCATTCAACAATTGTTAAAGACAGCGCCTGTTACCACCTTGTTATTAGTCAGCTTTATCGGGCTATTTATCATGCAGGTATTAACGGGTGTCGATGCCAATAATCCTTCAACTGAAGCGCTGGTAAAGTGGGGTGCCAATGCTCTGCCTTTTACTATGGATAATGAGCCATGGCGCTTGGTGAGCAGTGCGTTTTTGCATATTGGGCTGATGCATTTATTGTTTAATGGTTTTGCCATGTATTTTTTTGGTCAAATTGCCGAGCCGATGTTTGGCTCAGCGAAGTTTTTGGCGCTATTTTTACTCGCAGCAATCGGTGGCAACTTACTGAATAATTACGTCACATGGCAAGATATTGTGGACGGGACAGGACAAGCTGGATTATCTGCGGGCGCATCGGGCGGTATCATGGGTATTGGCGCGGCGTTATTGATCGCTGCGCTGTTTAAGATATCAGTCAATGGTATGGTGCTGAATCTTAAAAGCCTGATATTTATTATGGGCATCAACCTAGTCTATGGTTTTGCAGTGCCCGGTATCGACAATGCTGGTCATATTGGCGGCGCGATTACGGGTCTTGTCATTGCACTGGCTTTTGCGATTGCCTATCGTCAACGTATGGCAGCTGTCATACAGAATATTGCCACTTACGAGAATGATTGTTTACCCCATTATCAAAGTGAGCAACAAAACGAATATCATACCACTTATATTAATACGCCAGTGAATAGCGACACTAATTTTGATAATGATGCTCACTCAACTAACCCTCATTTAAATTATGACAGTTTGCATAATGAGAGTCATGTAGATAATAATAGTGGTGTAAACTCAAACGTAACTGTTAATCCTACCAATCCTATTCGCCCTACTCTTAACGAAACCCTGAATGAAAAAAGCACAGCCGTTAAACCTGCGCTTATTTGGCAATTGCTGCCGTGGATTGTGATGTTATTTATTAGCATTGGCTTTATGTGGTGGTGGCAAGATATCCATCAACAATTAATAGAAGTGCTCAATGCCATTGAGCAAAGCACTGTTTAGCCTATATCTCTTTTATTTTTACCTGATTCTATAGTCAGTTCAAAATAAAAGCGATACGATTGTAATAACGTTCTATTGGCTATAATTTTTTCTTGCTTGCTGTTCGCAGGCGTGACAGAGGCTGCAAAAAATTTATAGCCAATAGCACTGTATCGTTTTTAAGATGAATCGACTATAACGTACAAAAATCCTTACGTGTTTTACTATTTTTATCCCTTTGTTTCACCCACTTATGAGAGCAAATCATGTCTACATCATCATCGCTATCCCCTACTTTTAAGCGTGCTTTGCTTAGCACGTTGACAGCTACTGCCATGCTTGGCACAGCTAGCCTATCTAATGCAGCACTCTTCAATAAAAACCTACCGAAAGATCCTGATGCTGAGTTAAGCGTCGGCGTCAACGTCATGGCAGTCAAATCTGCTTACGATTTGGAAGAAAGCACCGAGATAAAAGTATTGCCAGGCGCATTCTATGACAATAATAAAATCTACGCACGCGGTGCTCAAGCGGGTGTATACCTTATCAATGACGGCAGCAATCAGCTAGCTGCTTATGCTCAGCTTGCTGGCAATTCATTTGATCCTGATGATGCTACTGGCGCACTAAAAGGACTTGATGAGCGTAAAGCCTCTGCTGCTGCAGGCTTAAGCTATACGCGTCTGACACCGGTTGGTGGCTTTCGTGCCCAATACGCAACAGATATCTTAGATCGTAGCGGCGGTAATACTGCCCGCTTAAGCTATATTGGTAAAATTAGCAAAAACAAGCTAACGGTCTATCCAAGCGTTGGATTTGAGTACAATGATGCCGACTACAATGAATACTACTACGGCGTGAGCGATACAGAGTCAACTAGAACGGGCGTCGCTGCTTATACCGCCAACTCAAGCTTGAATCCTTATATTAATGTTAGTGCCAACTATGATTTCAGTAAGCGCTGGGCGGGCTTTGCCAATCAAAGCTTAAGTTATCTGCCAAATGAGCAATATGACAGTCCAATGGTTGACTCGCGTACTGATGCTACGACGACGCTTGGTTTGCTTTATAAGTTCTAGTTGAGCTTAGATTATTATTAAAAAAGACCTTACTGCGTAATGTAGTAAGGTCTTTCTTCTCTCAGCCTAAGATGCTGGTAAAGTGTATTTCTCCTACCGCCTAACTAGTTCTTTCCAACATTTGCTCCCTTTTCTATCAGAACAAACTGTTTTGGTATCTTTTTAAAGAACTTATAACTAACTGCCTCAAATGACATGGATATTATTAAAAATAGAATAGCGAATGGTAAGAAAACGCAAGCAATAACCCTTTCTAAAACATTAAGAGTCTCACCCCCATCCCAATATTTTCGGAACAAAAAACGACCAATATAATTCGTAATAGGCAAGCTTTCTAATTCATCAGCTGGTTTTATTGGTAATGCTCCTTTAAGAGTACCTTTCAAACGTATAGCTTGTTCCATACTTCCACTATGATAAAAGTTAATTATGGCTCCATCGCCATAATCTAGAAAATCAAAGTTAATTATTATTTTATTATCAATAACGCATAGTGTTATTGAGTTTGATTCTTTTGCTGTCATCTCTATTCTAGCAGTATAAATTTTAATATCCTTAGCTAGCTCAATACGTAGCTTATCTGAACTTACTATGTCATCAGTATCAATAGTAGCCTTTCCGTCATTCCAGAAAGAAAGTCTAGTTACTGTTAATGCCTCTACATCATGTTCACCATATTTAATAGTCAAATTATTAATTGACGAAATGGAGTTTTGAATCAGTTCAAAGCTTTTAGCGCTAAACACTAATTCCTTTTCTTTCTTACTCTTAATGTAAAGAGTTACTGATATCAAAATACTTACTACAGCAAGTACTAGAAAAACTAAATTTGTTAATATACCTCCATCTAGAAACTGATAAAACCAACTCATAAATACTCCATTTTTTGAATAAACAATGCTTGTACTACTCATTTTTTAGTATTTTAGGGTGCCTTTTAAGCATTATTATTCCAAATACTATTTAAAAATAGCATATGGTAAACTAACCTATATAAGTTCAGTTTACCATACGCTATTTTACATATATTAGTATCCAATTTACCTCTAAAAACGATAAACTTATTTATAAAAAAGACCTTGCCACATAACGTGACAAGGTCTTTTTTATTTCTAACTTCTCAATGGAATCTAAGCATTACTTTTTAAATACGCTAACATAGTGTCTGCATCTGATACTTCAAATGGGTCTATTGGACAGTTGTCGCCAAAATCAGCTTCCTTAAACACTTTTTTAACTTCTTTATTGTCGACAACCATCGAATAACGCCATGAGCGCATACCAAAGCCAACATTACTCTTATCAACAAGCATCCCCATTTTACGAGTGAACTCACCATTACCATCAGGAAGTAAGAAAACGTTTTCACGGTTTTGCTTCAGACCCCATTGGTACATGACGAACGCATCATTGACAGAAATGCAAACTATTTCATCTATTCCTAATGCCTTAAACTCATTATAAAGCGCTTCATAACGAGGGAGATGGCTGGTCGAACAAGTTGGCGTAAACGCACCTGGTAGAGAAAACACAACCACTTTTTTATTGGCAAATAACTCATCTGTGGTTAGATCATACCATGTGAACGGGTTGTCTCCTCCAATAGAGTCATCACGAACACGAGTTTTAAAAGTCATATCAGGTACATGGGTAATCATTGTTTACTCCGATTTAGGTTATTGTCTTTTTTTCCAAAATTCTGCATGTATATGATAATAGTTATAGTAGTCTATAAGCAATCTTTGAGATTACATTCACTATATAAGATGTAGATCTAGCTTTAAAAATATAAACCAAAAAAAACCTTGCCACATTCTCGTATAAGAAGTGACAAGGTCTTTTTATTCTAAATTTTTAGTGGAACAAATATGATGCTGCTACTAGCAGTACAAATGGTACCTATCGTACATTAAGCAAGTCTGACACCGTAGCAGGTAATTATTTGGTCTACTGCTTACTTAGGATTTACCATATCAGCAGGAATTACCCACTCATCAAACTGTGCTTCAGTTAAAAGCTCTAACTCAACGGCAACTTGCTTCAAGGTTTTGTTTTCTTTATAAGCTGTCTTAGCGATTTTCGCGGCATTCTCATAACCAACATGACGGTTCAATGCAGTGACTAGCATCAATGAGTTATGCAAGAAGTCATCGATTTTGTCTTTTACTGGCTGGATACCAACAGCACAGTTTTCGTTGAAGCTATTGCACGCATCGCCAAGTAGCTTGATAGATTGCAACAAGTTAAAGGCAATCACTGGCTTATAAACGTTTAGCTCAAAGTTACCTGACGCGCCTGCCATGCTGATAGTGACATCGTTACCCATGACTTGCGCCACAACCATGGTCATTGCTTCTGACTGGGTTGGGTTCACTTTGCCCGGCATGATAGAAGAGCCTGGCTCATTTTCAGGAATCGTCAACTCGCCCAAACCACAACGCGGACCTGATGCCAACCAACGTACGTCGTTAGCAATTTTATTTAAGCTCGCTGCTAGCGTTTTTAGTGCGCCTGAAGCAAATACTTCAGCATCACGAGCGGCTAATGCTTCAAATTTATTCGGTGACGTCACAAATGGAAGACCAGACAATGTCGCCAATTGCTCAGCTGATTTTACCGCATAATCAGGATGGGCGTTTAGACCTGTACCAACCGCCGTACCGCCTAATGGCAATTCATACAAGCCTTGTAGCGCATTATCAATACGTACCAATGAATGATCAAGTTGGCTAACATAGCCGCTAAACTCTTGACCTAAAGTCAAAGGCGTGGCGTCTTGTAAATGCGTACGACCGATTTTCACGATGCTATCGAATTCTTTTGCTTTAGCATCTAGCGTATCACGCAGGGCTTTTACCGCTGGAATCAATAAACCGTTGATTTCACGAGCAGCGGCAACACGAATCGCCGTTGGGAAGCTGTCGTTGGTAGATTGAGCATGATTGACATGGTCATTTGGGTGAATCGGCGTATAGCTGCCGCGCGCGTTCCCTGCGATTTCATTGGCACGATTCGCTAATACTTCATTCATATTCATGTTTGACTGCGTACCAGAACCGGTCTGCCATACCACTAATGGGAACTGATCCGTTAGACCACCATTGATGACTTCATCAGCGGCTTGCACGATAAGATCGCGCTTATCATCTTCGATACGCTCAAGGCTCGCATTGGTAATCGCAGCGGCTTTTTTGACCAGTGCCATCGCTTCAATCATCGGACGCGGCAAGGTCTCGCCACCGATTTTAAAGTTTTCGCGGCTACGCTGAGTTTGTGCACCCCAATAAGCGTCAGCTGGGACTTCTACATTGCCCATGGTGTCTTTTTCGGTACGAGTTGCCTGATTCTGTGTTGACATAACTACCCTCTTTGATGGTTTGGTAATGAATGGTTTGTCATAAAAAGTGCAACAGCTGCTGCACACAAAGAAAAATACGCTGTAAAGTGGCGTTATGATAGCATGACTTATCACAAATTTCTCCACGTCCGTGAGGGTAACTGATGTCTAAGAACGCCAGCCAACAACAATCTACCAGTTCGCTACCTGAGTTATCTACCGTGAGCAGTCAAGCTACTAATAATGTGCAAATAGCTGATACCATTAGCAACCCACCCAGACGCCATTTTACTCGCCAGCGTCGTAGGCTCTTGGATAATGAGCGTAAACAATACGCACGCATGGCAAGTTTGCATTTAGTCAAGCTACAGCAACGCTTACCGCCGAATGCACGTATCGGATTATATTATGATGGCTTTGGTGAGCTACCCACTCAGCCAATTTTGGATTGGTGTCAACGCTTAGGCTATTTTCCGTATTTGCCGGTGGTCGGCTCATTTGGTCGTACTAGCAATGGCTTTAAAGATAAACGATTGCGCTTTGTGCCTATTTATCATGCAAAGTTATTAAATGTACCGACACGCATTCATAGCTTAGGCATGAAGCAAAACCATCATCGCCGATTATTATGGGCAGCAGAATTAGATGTAATTATTTGTCCGTTAGTGGCGGTCGATTCGAACGGCAATCGTATGGGCATGGGTGGCGGATTTTATGATACGACGCTTGCTAAAAGCTATCAATCAGGAGCGAAAAAACCCTTAAAGATAGGCTGGTGCTATGACTTCCAAGTGGTTGAGCAACTAGAGCGTCAATCATGGGATGTGCCGTTAGATGCCATAATTACGCCAAGCGGCATAAGGTGGTTTAGATGAAAGATTATAAAAAAACGATGGATAGTAACTCTAGCGCTGATAATGTGGACGAGTATTTGCAAACGTTAGGTAACGAGGACGCTAGAGAGTTGCGTTACTACAGTCAAGAGCAACCTTTTAGCTCTGATGAGATGACACGGCTAGTCAATGAAGAACGCTTGAATGAGCTGATGGCGCAAAGTGATGCATTTTTGCGTGGTTTAAATGGTGAGATTAAGGATTTTGATGAATAGTATTAAGAAAGGCATAAATCACATCATCATATAGTTAAAATATCTTAAAAACGCTACAGTACTGCTAGTATAAATTTTTTTAGCCTCTGTCTGCGTAGGCATAGCAAGCAAGAAAAATTAATATCAGCAGTACATGATGTATGGATATTACTTCTCCCTGACTATAAAAAACCAAAAAGGCGAATGATTATGAAATCACTCACCTTTTTTATATCGATATTAAGAGTTTATATTATTAATTAAAGCACCATCGCCGCAATCCAACCAAAGATCAATAACGGAATATTGTAATGAATAAAGGTTGGCACCACGCTGTCTTTGATATGGTCATGCTGTCCATCAATGTTTAGACCAGAGGTTGGCCCCAATGTCGAATCTGACGCAGGCGAACCCGCATCTCCCAGCGCGCCAGCCGTACCGATAATCGCCACAGTAGCCAATGGCGAAAACCCTAGAGAGATACACAGCGGCACATAAATCGCTGCCAAAATTGGAATGGTCGAAAAGGATGAGCCAATACCCATGGTCACAATCAAACCAATGAGTAACATAATAAATGCGGCCATCGCTTTGTTACCAGCAAACAACGATGCCGCTCCATCAACTAATGGCTGTATCTGCTCAGTCGCTTTCATGACTTCCGCAAACCCTTGCGCCGTAATCATAATAAAGCCAATCATCGCCATCAGCTTGATACCGTCATTAAAGACCGTATCGGCATCACGCCACTTGACGACGCCTGTCGCCATAAAGACGCCAAAACCAAACATAGATCCTAGCAATAACGAATCAGTATATAGCTGCACCACAAAAGCAGTGACAATCGCTGCAATCGCCACTAGCGTCTTCATTTTACTTTGTGTTTGTGCAGTAGCCGTGGTTTTGCTTAACTCGTCACTATCTAACACTTCATCATGCGCAGCTTTATCAATTGCTAGCTGCTGATACTGACGCGGTTTACGATAGCTGATAAATACAGCAATCAGTAAGCCCACGAACATACCCAAAGCGGGAATCGCCATGGCTTTGGTCACCGAGATATTACTGATATCGATACCCGCTTCACCAACATTTTTGAGCATGATTTGATTGAGATAAATATCGCCAAACCCATAAGGAATAAACATATAAGTCGTGACAAGTCCAAAAGTGATCAGACAAGCAATCAGGCGTCTATCAATATGCATGCGGTTAAATGCCAATAATAGCGGCGGTACAAGCAGTGGAATAAAGGCAATATGAATGGGGATTAAGTTTTGGCTAAAGCAGCTCATAGTGACAAGACCTGCAAACAGCATGTATTTAATCATGCCGCTGGTGCCGCCTGCATCAATGCGTTTGATAACCGCCCCTGCCAGTGACTGTGGCAAGCCGGAATGCGCAATTGCTACTGCAAACGCACCTAGCAGCGCATAAGACAGCGCGATTTGTGCGCCATTTTTGATCCCTTCTTGAAAGGCGTTCAAGGTATCAGTCATACCGAGACCAGCAATGAGTCCACCTGCCAGCGCACCGATTAACAAACTGAGTACCACGTGTACACGTGCCAAAGACAGCCCTAGCATGATGACTACCGCCAGTAGTACCGCATTGATGGTCATATTCTTGCCCCTTATCCTATATTTTGTAGCCTGCCATTGACAACATTGCTGACCTATTTATTTAACCCTAGCACTTTAATCCACACAGTTGCTATTTGAACGGAGCGATTAAGACGCGCGCTATTTTACCTGATTTTATGACTAAAACCCACGCGCAAAACCAAATAGCTTGAAGAGAAAAAGTAGATAAAGGAACAATATTCTCTCAACTGTTGATAACAGAGCCTTGCAATTTTATATAGCAGCACCATTTATCTAAACATGAACCACTAACTTGACTTTACAAGTCTGGTGAACGAGGAAGAATATATGAGTGAACATAAAATTGATAAAGACAATATCGACATCGATGTCGACGTATCACCTAACGTTGCTGATGACAACAAGCAGCAAAGTGAGCTAGAAAACGAGCAACAGAACGAGCTAGAAACCTCGTCTGATAACGCAGTAGAAAACAAGTCAGCGTCTGACGCTGCTCAAGAAGATGACACTGCGAAAGACAGTAAAGAAGATGCTGTTGAAGATTATCTGCCATTATTGGCACTGCGCGATGTCGTTGTTTATCCGCATATGCAAATTGCCTTGTTTGTCGGTCGTGAGCCTTCAGTCAAAGCGGTTGAATTGGCGCAAGCTGAGTACGGCAATAAGGTTTTGGTCGTTGCTCAAAAAGACTCGCTCACCGAAGACATTGATCACGATAACTTATATCAATACGGCACAGTATGTCGTATCGTCAGCACCATGCCACATGATAGCGATGAGAATTGCATCAAAGTATTGATCGAAGGTCAATATCGCGCTCGTGTTGATTCGATAGAGAGTCATGATGATTTATTGATGGCAAGCTTTGAGCGTGCAGACCTTGATGTCAGCATGGATGAAAGCCAGCAGAAAAACACGATTCAAGCTTTAACCTCGCTGTTTGAAAGCTATGCCGATGCACGTCTACGTAATTCGCGTGAGCTAACGCGCGTTGCAAAACGTATCGATGATTTGCTTGAGTTGGTCTACTTTATCTCAACTCGTGTGTCGATGGATCTTGATATCAAACAGTCATTTTTAGAGCAAAATGATATCAAAACCCATATCAACACTTTGACTGAATATTTGGTCAAGCAAAGTGCTGAGCAAAACATCGAACAAGATATTCAAGAAGCTGTCCGTCAGCAAATGGAAGACAATCAGCGCGAATACTTCTTAAACGAGAAGATGAAAGCCATTAAAAACGAGCTGTCAGATATGAATGACGGTGCGTTCGATGGTGAAGATGACGTGGCTGAGCTTGAACAACGTCTTGATGAAGCTGACTTGCCAGAAGATGTGCGCAAAAAAGCCGAGCAAGAGATGAAAAAGCTCAAAATGATGCCACCGGCTTCGAGTGAATCTTCAGTAGTGCGCAACTATATTGAATGGATTTTGGACACGCCGTGGAATGCGACGACTAAAGTTTCTATCAATTTAGATAAAGCTAAAACTGTTCTAGACGAAGACCATTATGGCTTACAAGATGTCAAAGATCGCATCTTAGAGTATCTCGCTGTACAATCACGAGTAAAAAAACTGCGCGGTCCGATTCTTTGCTTAGTCGGTCCTCCGGGTGTTGGTAAAACTTCATTGGGCGAATCAATTGCTCGTGCAACCGGTCGTAAGTTTGTACGTATGGCGCTTGGCGGTGTACGTGATGAAGCTGAGATTCGTGGTCATCGCCGTACGTATATCGGTGCAATGCCAGGTAAAATCGTGCAGTCATTGGCAAAGGTAGAAGTCAAAAACCCGCTATTCTTATTGGATGAAATCGATAAGATGGCGCATGACTTCCGCGGTGATCCAGCATCAGCGTTGCTTGAAGTGCTAGACCCATCACAGAATGATACTTTCAATGACCATTATTTAGATATGGACTTAGATTTATCACAAGTGATGTTTATCTGTACCGCTAACAGTATGGATATTCCAGCTGCGCTACTTGACCGTATGGAGGTTATTCGCTTACCGGGTTATACCGAAGCAGAAAAAGTGAATATCGCGCAGAAGTATCTAGTGCCAAAAGCCATTAAAAATAATGGTCTCAAAGAAGGCGAGATTGAGATTGTAGAAGCAGCATTGCATAGCATCGTGCGTAGCTATACGCGTGAAGCCGGTGTACGTAACCTTGAGCGTGAAGTGAATAAAATCTGCCGTAAAGTGGTTCGCGGTTCGGTTGAAACGCATGGCGCCCGCGCTCCGAAAAAAGCAGAACGTCAGCTGGTCGTGGTCGATGACAAAAACATCGATGACTATCTAGGTGTCCATCAGTATGACTATGGTCTAGCGGAAGAAGAGCCTGAGATTGGTCGTATTACTGGGCTTGCTTGGACACAAGTCGGTGGTGAGCTACTCACTATCGAAGCGGTTGCGATGAAAGGCAAAGGTGAGCTTATCTTTACCGGTTCACTCGGCGATGTGATGAAAGAATCTATCCGTGCAGCGATGAGTGTGGTACGTGCTCGCGGCGATAGCTTAGGGATTGACTACGAGACCTTTAAAACGACTGACGTCCACGTACATATGCCAGAAGGAGCCACTCCAAAAGACGGTCCATCTGCTGGTGGTGCGCTAACAACAGCATTAGTATCTGCATTAACTGGTATTGCTATTCGTCCAGATATTGCCATGACAGGTGAGATTACCCTGCGTGGTAAAATCTTACGTATCGGTGGTCTTAAAGAGAAGCTGCTCGCAGCGCATCGTGGTGGTATCAAGCATGTGTTGATTCCAGATACTAACGAGCGTGACTTAGCCGATATCCCTGATAACGTCAAAGAAGGCTTAACCATTCAGCCAGTTGCGACGATTGATGAGATATTAAAAGTAGCGTTGGTCAGTATGCCAGTACCAATTAAACCTGCCAAAGTAACGGTTGATAAGACCAAAGGTAAAGCGCTACACAATTAATCTGATTAGTTACTAATCCAGTCTTATAAATTAAAGAGCCGCTCGTCGTAATGATGGGCGGCTTTTTTTTGGCAATAATAAAAAACAATTTGGTTAAGACCCTGTGCTATATTTTAGACAAATGTTTATTTATTAGGAAAGTACAATGTTAAATCATTTAAGGGTGCCTCTAGTTGTAATAAGCACATTACTACCCCTCGCTTTATTAGGCTGCCAAACCAACAGCCTTAATCATTCAGTACAAACCAGTACCGTTATCGACGATAAAAACTGGTCAGCGACCACGCTCGAATCCAGACTGTTTCAAACCACCACAAAATATGAGTGGGAACTAACCCATGTCAGCGATGATAAGGGTCGAATCAAGCCTTTTAACCAAAAGCTGCCTTTGATAATGGAGGTACATCCAAGCCTTTTAACATTTACAGAAGGCTGTCAGCGTCACCAAGCTTCTTTTGATATGTGGTTACCATTACCTTACCTTTACGGGCAAATCAATATCAGCGAACCATCTGATAACTGCACCACAGTAAACCATTCAATTATCGAAAATTTGAGTAATAAAAACACAATCAAAAATAAAACAGGAAATGTCGTAAATAGTGTTTTTATACCCTATTCAGATACAGCTTTCAGATTTGATCCAGTACTACCAAACTCTGCACAGAGTTCTAACAAGAAATTAAAACAGCTGGCTCTAAAAACCAATAAAGGAAAAACACTGATTTTTTCAGGTACGCCCAAGCCTGAATATCCTGTGGCGGGCATACCGCTTACCAATGAATTATTAGAGCGATACCAATGGCGTCTTATTAGTGCAACTGACGATACCAATAAAACTATTAATAAATTTAATCATCCAGATGTACCTATTACTGCAAACTACAGGCTTGGTTCACATGATTATAGCAACCCTCAGCAAAGTAGTTTTAGCCAAGGTATTGGATTTTCTGTCGGATGCAATGGGGCTGGTGGGTCTTATGCTTTATCTACTAATCAAACGTTGCTAATTGGTGGCAACCCTTCAACCATGGTAGGGTGTGGTGATGACATTGATGATATTGAATTAAGCCTTAGCCGCCTAATGCTTTATAGCTCTAGTCAGTTAACACTGATCAATCTTGATAAGCAGAGAGTATCTAATCCTTCTGATAACTCTGAATCTAGCTATCTCCTTACTCAAAAGTTAGAATCAGGCGAAACGCTTATCTGGAAGAATGAAGTAAAGAAAACACCTTAGCCTCTATTCATTCTCATATTTTTTAAAAAGGATTTTACAATGCTGCTGCCAACTATAAAGCGCTCATTAACTATTATCAGCTTGTCTGTAGCAGTGGGATTAATGGGTTGCCAGCCTGCGCCATTGAATAGTATCCAGCAGACCACTATCGTCAACGCACCTGTTATTAAAGATAAATCTAACTTTACTGACGAGATAGTAATTAAAGAATCACAAGTAATGCAATGGGTAGCTCATTATGACTGGCAATTGGCGCAAGTAATTAATCAAAACGGTAACATAGTCGATATCGAAAATTTTGCACCGATTACCTTAGCAATAGAACCCAGTGCAGTCAGATTTTATCAAGGTTGCGAGCAATATATGCTGGATTTCCATTCGATGTCAGCACCGCCTTACCCTTATTATTCTCATCTTGCCAAAGTTCCAGCGAACTGTAACGATGACAATGACTTTGACAATGCCCTTGATAATAAAACTGTGATTACAGAGGATAATAGTATTCAATCGTTATTTGTTAAGTACGTACCTGTTAGGCTTAATTTTGAGTTATTGCCAACTTCGCATTTAACATCAGAATCAGCGCCAGTCGCCATACAAGCTGCTCCTAAACGTTTGGCACTTAATATCGAAAACGGTAATCGCTTAATTTTTATAGGTTCACCTAAAGCATTAGCAGCTCCCACTGGATTACCCATTACTAACGAGTTATTAGAGCAGTATCATTGGACGCTGGTGAGCGCCGTCAGTAATACTTATGATGAAAAAGGAGAATTAACTAGAAAATCTTTGGGCAATTTTTATCACCCTGATCACCCTATTTCAGCGAGCTTTGAGAGCTGGCCTGACAATCAGTACGCATCCTTTAGCTCAGGCTGTAACGGCTCGCGCGCGCCCTATTTTTTACTCAATGATAATATCTTCAAAGTCGGTATTATTATTAGTACCGTAATGGGTTGCGGTGAGACAGGCAATAGAATCGAATCCGCTTTGTTTGATTTAATGCGTGATAGCAGCAGTCAGCTAACATTAAGCTTACAACCAATATCGCCAACAGCAGACAATCAGACTGATATGCCTCATTATAATTTATTGCAAACGATGGCAACAGGCGAAACCTTAGTATGGCAAAACGAAGCCAAGAAAACACCGTAAATAAATTCCGACCCCATAAGTAACTTACATTTATTAACCGATTGTTGCGCTTTTAGTGAATAACTCCTTCAAGCGCCTAGCTATACTGATACAGTAAATCATTGATGATATCAAAAACACGAATTTAAAACGGAGATAATAATGAATAAGACAATGCTTGCAAGTGCACTATTATGTGGTTCTGCTTTAGCAATGACGGGTTGTCAAACGGTAGAAAGTCAGATGCAAACAGGCAATCCTCTAAACCAACCTGTTTTAAAGTCGACCATTAATGCTGTTACTGGTGATAAAAATGAAGTCGGGCAAATGTTTTTGCGCCCCGTTGATGGCGGTGTACAAGTATATGGTAAGCTGATGAACTTGCAACCGGGTCAGACCGTGTCGCTACATATTCATGAAACAGGAAGCTGTGGCAATATGGGTAAAGCAGCAGGTGGGCATTTTAATCCAGATAACAAGCCACATTCTAACCCAGATGACATGAATGGTCATGCAGGCGACTTACCTAATCTAACGGCTAATGCGGATGGTGTCGCAACTATCAATTATGTGAATAAGAAAATTTCTGCCGCTGATGCTGGTAAATACAGCGTCAATCGCCTAGCCTTTATCGTGCATAGCGGTGTTGATGATTACACCAGTCAGCCCGCTGGTAATGCCGGTGATCGCGTCGCTTGCGGCATTATCGAAAAAAGATAATCCATAATCTATAATCCATAGTCATAGCTTCGATTTTAAATCATAAAAAAACCTCTTAGATTGTATAAGAGGTTTTTTTATAGCCTGAAACTATTGACGGCTTAAAGGTAAAAGAAATTTACTCCTCTACCCACTCTCCTTTACGCCAGTAAACGCCCCAACGTGTGGCTTTGCCATTTTTCTCAGAGCCGATATACTGCTCTTTTTTCTTGCGCGACCAACGTAAAATCGTCGGATTACCATCTGGATCTTCATCTGGACCTTCAAACAAATACTGGAACTTGTCTTCCATTTTATCTTTAATCTCTCGCAGCTCAGCAAGCTTTGGCGGACGTGTCTCCCGTACTTTAGGGAACTTAGAGGCGGCTAAGAACATGCCCGCTGCACCTTCACGTAAGATAAAGTAATCTTCATGCTTAACAGATTTTAACTCTGGTAGATGAATAGGATCCATGCGCGGCGGTGCTGCTTCGCCTGTTTTCAGCACTTTACGCGTGTTATCACATTGCTGACACGCAAAGTAAGGACCAAAACGTCCTGTCTTTAACTCCATTTGTCCATCGCACTTATTACAATCAATGGTTGGAGAATCAGAACCAGGAACTTCGAACTTACCTTCTTCTAAGACATAACCATCACAATCAGGATTGTTACCACACACATGCAGCTTAAGACCGCCATCAACGATATAACCATTCATTGCCGTACCGCATTTCGGGCAGCGTTTCTTCTCCATCAAATCTCTGACTTCGGCCGCTTCGTCATCACCTTCGGCATCATCAAGATTGGCAAAAGCTTCGACTGGCATTAAGTTCTTAGTGCCTTTACAGCGTTCTTTTGGTGGTAAGTTGTAACCAGTACAACCTAAGAATACACCCGTCGAACCGGTACGTAGCTGCATTGGACGAGCACAAAGATCGCAATGGACATCTGGTACATCGGTTGGATCATTCGGGCGCATGCCGTCTTTTTCTTTAGCACGATCAAGCGTTGTTTTGAAGTCACCATAGAAATTATCAAGGACATCTTTCCAATCGGTATCGCCTTCTGCCACATGATCAAGCTTGTCTTCAAGCGCGGCGGTAAAGGTATAATCCATCAAATCAGGAAAACTTGCCGTCAGTCTATCGGTGACGATATCACCCATTTTTTCAGCAAACAGGCGCTTGTTTTCTAACTTCACATAACCGCGATCTTGAATAGTCGAGATGATAGAAGCATAGGTCGATGGACGACCGATGCCTTTTTTCTCAAGCTCTTTGACCAAACTTGCCTCAGTAAAACGCGGTGGTGGCTTAGTAAAATGCTGACTCGGATCAAGCTTATCTAGTATTAATTTATCGCCTTTTTTCACATCTGGTAATAAGTTATCGTCGGTCTTGGCAGGTGGCATAACCTTGGTAAAGCCATCAAATACCAAGGTGCGACCACGCGCTTTTAGCTCGACATCATCAGCAGCAACGAATAAATTCACTGATAGATATTTTGCTGGTAGCATCTGACAGGCTACAAACTGACGCCAGATTAGCTCATACAAACGTATTGCATCACGTTCAACGGCCTTAAGCTGCGTTGACTTCATATTGACGTTAGACGGACGTATGGCTTCATGCGCTTCTTGTGCGCCTTGTTTATTACCATAGAAATTCGGCTTTTCTGGCACGTATTTCGCACCATAGCTGTCTTCGATATAGCCACGTACCGCAGCAAGCGCATCACCTGATAAAAAGGTCGAATCGGTACGCATATAAGTAATATGACCCGCTTCATATAAACGTTGCGCTAAAATCATGGTTTTCTTAACTGAGAATCCCAGACGCGTGCTTGCCGCTTGTTGCAAGGTCGAGGTAATAAATGGCGCGCTTGGACGTGATTGCGTTGGCTTTTCTTCACGTTCTTTGACGATAAAGTCATTTGCTTTTAGGACATCTAATACTTTATCAGTCTGCTCTTTATTGACGAGCTTTAGCGTTTTGCCGCCTTGCTTAGTGGCTTCTAAACGAATACCAATTTGCTCAGCGTCTGCAGCTTTTTTGGCTTTGCTATCAGCAATATGGGTATCGGCATGAATCTGCCAATATTCTTCTGGAATAAAGGCGCGAATTTCATGCTCACGCTCAACAACCAAGCGCATAGCAACAGACTGGACGCGACCCGCCGATAGACCACGAGCAACCTTTTGCCACAAAAGTGGCGATACCATAAAACCAACGACACGGTCTAAGAAGCGACGCGCTTGCTGTGCATTAACTCGGTCAATATCAAGTTTAGACGGTTGCTTAAAGGCATTTTGAATGGCAGATTTGGTAATCTCGTTAAAAACCACACGCTCATACTTACTGTCAGCGCCGCCGATGACTTCTTTAAGATGCCAAGCAATCGCCTCTCCCTCTCTATCCATATCCGTTGCCAGATAGATTTTGTCAGCGTCTTTGGCTAAAGCTTTCAGCTCTTTGATGACCTTGGTCTTATTTGGCAAGACTTCATAGACTGCCGCCCAATCATGCTCAGGGTCGACACCCATACGCCGTACCAATGCTTGCTGGGTTTTTTCTTCTTTGCTTAGGCTGTCATCTTTTTTGGTCGTTGCTGGTTTCTTCGTACTTTTACTTGCACCGACTGGCAAATCTCGGACATGACCAATACTTGAGCGCACGATAAAATCATCACCCAAGTATTTATTGATGGTTTTTGCCTTGGCGGGTGATTCAACAATCACCAAAGATTTGCCCTTTGGACTGGCTTTTGGGCTGCCTTTAGGTTTGTCAGCAGCGGGCGCTGCACTTTTTTTAGCTGCGGGTTTTGTCATAGGTGACGACACCATAATAAGTAAATTAAAATAAGAATTGTCTAGCAGCATGCCATTTATAGGTTTGGTTATAAGGGCGTGGCAAATTATTGTAGTAATGGCTGCTAGTAAAATCGGTTATAAAACAAATGATAACCATAACGAAAGGTTTCAGTTATAAAGACGTTACACTGCTAAGGCTTAAACTGTCAACTGAAAATGACTAAGCGTCTGCCAAAAGCACTTGCATATCGCTCGTTTATGGAGACGAAAAAACAATTTGCTACCTTGTGGCGATTTTTATAGGATCTTTTGCATCTGCAGCGCCCACTCTTCAAGCTTTTCTTTGAGTGCTAATAAATCGCTCTCAATCAATTTTTGCTGATAAGCAGGATTGGTCGCAGGGCGTACATAAGCGATATCTTCCCAATAAATCACGATACTATTTGCCTTAGTCAATAACCCTTTTACATAGGGCTCAATACTGACTGGCAAATCAAGTGGCATCTTGTCCAAACTGACATTAGGCTTCTTAATTGCCGTATGGGTATTGCTTTGATTCGCACGAATAGCTGTTGGCACGATAAGCTTATTATCATCTGTAGTCGTATCGACAAAACTACTATCTGGTCGCCATTGCCCATCAATCACTTGATAGCGGGTAAACGGCAGATTGGTATTTTCTAATATTAAGCAATACTGCCCCATCATCCCGCGACCATACTCATTGTCTTTACCCTTTATCCAGTCAGGACAAGTGACCAGCTTTGGGTTGAGCTGCAAGCGGCGCGCGGTCATACGCAGCTTATCTAAACGCTGATCGATACCGCTCGGCTTGAGCGCCATCATACTCCCTAATACGAATAGTACAATGAGAATAGCAATCCACATACCCATGACAATCTGACCTTTTAGCTAATAAGTTCGCTCATAGCAGCGATTATTTTATACGTGACTGACCTTGATAACTGTATTTATAATGCGTGTCAGCTCTCAAAAATCAAGAAGAATAGAGCGCAAGTATATAAATTACCGTATGCTAGATTATCTATCGTTATGAGACAAGCAAGCAGCTAATCTAAAATATCGCTGATATTTATAGTGGCATATCAAATACTTAGTACAGAAAGCTACTCGTTCGATAACAAGATACAAAAAGTCGAGCCTATAAAAAGGTGCTATGATAAACCATAATTTTAAACGCGCGCAGGTTTATTATGAATAATCTTATTAAGCGAAACTCATCGAGTGCCAATTTTACTCAAAAATCGCGCAGTCCAATCATGAGTAGGTCCAACGTTGCCTTAACACTAATCGGTGTTGCCTTATTTACTTTATCAGGCTGTGCTACCACCCAAAAAAGCCTGACGCCGCAGCAATGTCAAAGCAGCAACTGGCAAGAAGTGGGCTATGCCGACGGTATCAATGGGCGCTCGGGGGATTATTTTGGTCATTATGCTAATAGCTGTGCTAGTGCTGGCGCTCCCATGCCAAACCGTATTCAATGGGAACAGGGTCGCCAGCTGGGGCTAAAAAAATACTGTACTGAGCTAAATGCTTATAAGCGTGGTCGTGAAGGCTATGACTGGCAGCCTGTCTGCCCGCTTGAAGGAATTGAAAAGCTCGAAGAAGCTTACGCGCAAGGTCGCTATTACCATATCCGCCAACGTGACCTTGATTACTTGCGGTCGCCTTATCCGTTTGGTTATGGTCCTGGACGCTATGGAGGCTACGGCTATCGCCCATTTGGCTACGGCTGGTAAGCATTTATCAAGAATAAAAGCCAAATAATACATTAATAAAATAAAGGAAACCTCACAAGATTACCTTGTGAGGCCGGAGAGAAAGTTTATTATTTTAATGGTTCTTATTATTATTCTGCTGATTTTTCTGTTAATAAGCTTGCTGATACTTCTAGCAGTCTTATGGCTTTAACGGCTATTCATTAACAAAGGCTATTTTGCTTAGTCCCGCTTCACTCGCCGCTGCCAACACTTGAGCGACGGTATCATATTTACTGTCTTTATCAGCACGTAGTTGTACGGAAGGATCTTTGCCAGCGGCGCTTTGCTGCTGCAAGCGTACTTCTAGCTCTTCCATACTAATAGGGTCGCTGTCCCAAAATATTCCTGCATCTTTATCAATACTGATTTGGATCGCTTCGGGCGGGATTTCATTTAACATCGCACTGGTCTTTGGCAAATCTAATGGCACTGCCGGATTCAATACGCTCGCCGTCACTAAAAAGATAATCATCAATACCAGCATGATATCGATCAGCGGAATGAGGTTCATCTCATTCATGCTTTGACTACTATCATCACCCAATTGAAATGCCATAATATTCTCAATACGTTTTGTATAATCATCAAAGCTATGACTTTCTAGCTTATCTGTCGCTTCGCTTTCTTTTAATGTAAAACTCTATCAATAAATAGAGTTACGGCTGTGATGGTGCTGATTCATGATAATGTTCTGTTTGTTGAGGGGCTTGCGTCTCTGTATGATTGCCTTTTACTAACTGAGCTTGAGTCACGGCAGATTCATTATTTATTGATGATTGTTGTGTGACTGCTAGCTCAGCAGATTGCGCCAGTAAATCATGGGCGCGATCATTTGCATGGTACATGAGGCTACGATTAATACGTACAGCAAGGTTATAGAACACTACCGCTGGAATCGCTACGGCTATTCCTAAACCGGTCATGATAAGTGCCTCACCGACCGGTCCCGCTACCTGCCCAAGTCCTGCTTGTCCGCTCATACCAATATTACGTAGGGCATGGAAAATACCCCATACTGTCCCAAACAGACCAATAAACGGTGCAATCGCTGCTGTCGTACCAAGGATAGGCAAACCACGCTCGCTAGCAAAACGGTAGCGACCAATGTGCTTTAGCAAGGTTTGCTCAGTAATCAAACGCCGCGTCGCTGCATCTGCCACGCTTAGATCTGAGCGCTTTGCCTGCATCTGCTGGCTCAAATCATCAGCAACAGTCGTCACCAATTTTCGGCTTTGTAGCACCCGGATGATGCCCGTGACCCAAGAGATGATAGATAAAGCGAGCAGTAAAAAGAACAAGGTTCTAGTCACCATGTCGCTATATTGCCAGTAAGTTGTAAAGTCCATGTCAGACTCCCTAGTAAGTTGTGCAATCATATAAACCTGCAGCGACTATCGCATTTATGCTTATCGTGAAAAGATTAGAATGTATGTTTTTATAGATGGATAATCATTAAGGTACTGCGTAGCTCACAGGCAAGGTCACATTGCCAACCACTGGTACGCCAGCATTATTCGTAAAGGGTTTAAACTTGCCTGAGCGCACTTGCCGCGTCGCTTCTTTATCCAATGCCGCATTCCCCGAAGATTGAACGATACGCACATTATCAATCCCGCCCTGCTTATTTACCCTCAGTATCAACACTACGTTGAGCGTATCACCCGAATTTGCTCGTCGTGCAACGCGCTCAGGGAAACTGAAGTTTGGCGCTGATACCCAATTTGCCGAGCTGGCGGTAAAATTGACAGGCTCATTACTTTCAGCAGCTGCTTTAGCGGCCTCTTCTGCTTGCTTAGCCGCTCTTGCTGCTTCGGCATTCGCTTTAGCTTGGGCATCTCGAGCGGCTTTAGCATTTGCTACTCTTTGCGCTTCCTGAGCCTGCGCCTGTTGCCTCTGTACTTCTTGCGCTGCTTTTTCCGCTTGTGCTGCTACAAGTCGACGTTGCTCAGCTTGCTGATTGTTAACCTTTTGGTTATTAGCAAGCTGCTCAGATATGGCTTTATCAATGGCGGGATGCGACTCTTCTTGCTTAGTCTGTTTTTGTGACGGCTTTTCCTGAACAATCGACGTTGTCTTTTCTTTTTTGACTAGCGGTGTAATATCAGGTTTGCGTTCTTGTACCACTGGTTGTTTTGGCGTCTCTGTGACCGACTTTGGTTTTATTATAGTCTGCGGTTTTGGCGCTGGCGTGCTTTCATCTATCACAACCTTAGTCACTTCTTTTTCAACAGATTTCACCACTTTTTCTGGCTCTTTAGGTAACACAGAAGGTAATGATACCAGCTCTATTTCAATAGGCGGCGTCTGTTTGGGCGGCGCGACTTTGGGTGCAGACGGTTTCATTGCCACCAATGCCACTGCCGTGAGCACGTGAAGCCCTACTACAACTAGTATAGCTATCAAGATTGATTTAAGTGGGGGCGTCTCTAAATCCGTTGAACTCATAATACTCTAGCATTTAACCGTCATAGAATGGTGGTGATAATAATGCAAACGATAACTATTATCAATAGTAAATTTCTAATATTTCAGGCGTTATTATGAATTTTTTAAGTTCAATCTAGGTCAGTATGCGATTCTATTATAACCTGAATACACTTAGTTAATAAAAATCATTATCATCTTTATTGATAATACGTCTCAATTACCTTATGATGGCGGCTGAATTATTTAACCAATTTATAATAAAACACCGAATCATTTAACCTGCCGTTAAATGAAGATTTTTATCGAGCAGGTTGTATAAAACTGCCAAAACCCGTCCTATACCGAGTTATCTATGTCTACTACCTCATTCTCTAGCCACCGTGCTACTCCTGTTTTTAAACGTCCCTTAATAGCTGCTCTCATGACTGCACTGCTTACTAGTATTACTGTAACTGGCTGTAGCGCTCCTGAATCTAATGACTCAGAACCCGCAGATAGCAACACCGAAAATAAAACCGCTGATAAAGCCAAAAATGTCGCCACTAACGAGGCGGTTTCTGTGACCACTATTAGCGTTGATACCATCAAGGGATCCGTTGATTTGGCAATCAACCCATCGCCGCTAGTGGTTTATGACATGACCTTGATGCAGGATTTGGCAGCGCTCGATGTCGCTGTTGATGGCATGCCAAGCGGTCTAAAATTGAATAACCTGTATTCAAAAACTCAACCAGATCCGAAAGAAGTCGGCACGGTATTTGAGCCAGATCTTGAAGCATTAAACGCAATGCAACCACAAGCTATCTTGGTCGGCTCGCGTATGGCAGAGAAATATAATGCGCTCTCAAGCATCGCCCCAACGCTTGATATGAGTATTGATACTGCCAATATCTATGAGTCTAGCAAACAGCGCTTGCATGATTTGGGTGCGTTATTTGGCAAGAGCGATCAAGCCTTGAAGCTGCAACAGGATATCGACGGTCTTATTGATGAGACGAAAACAGCGACCAAAAATAAAGGCAATGGCTTGGTCATCATGGTTAATGGTAATAAGTTGTCTGCTTACGGTGATAAGTCACGTTTTGGCTTTATCCATACCGTACTTGGCGTACTGATGGTTGATAATCAGATAAAAGACGCCGATCATGGTCAGCCAGTTTCTTTTGAATACTTGCAAAAAACCAACCCTGACTGGCTGTTTGTGATTGACCGTAGCGCGGCTATCGGTGAAGAAAGCGTTGGTGCAAAAGCCGTCTTGGACAATCCATTAGTCGCGCAAACCACCGCTTGGAAAAAGAATCAAGTGGTCTATCTAAGCCCAGATTCATACCTTGCATTTGGTGGTTATTATCAGTGGATGCAAGATTTGACCGCGATCAAAACGGCATTTAGCCAAGCAAAGTAAATATTTTTATTCGTTGAAAAACAGACGTAAGTGCACATTCTTGCGTCTACCCTTTACGCCAGCCATAAGTTAGCAGCCGTTATGCCCCTATTTTCTAATCACGCTACTAATATTGATAACGCTAATAGTGATACATCTATATCTTCTGTACCCTCAAGATGGCAGCAGAAGGTAAATGGTCAGTTAAACTCTAAACCACGCCACGCAAAAATAGCACCTTGGTTAATCAATACCGCAAGCTTGGTCATCATGGGAATGTTGGTATTGCTAAGTTTATCGATTGGGGTTGCTGACTTTTCATGGTCAGGTGTTTTTCATAGCCTCATCAATCATAGTGCCAACTCGGACAGCTCCCTGATGCTGGTCAGTCGTTTGCCGCGAACGATTGCTATTATTTTGACCGGTATTGCCATGGCAGTGGCAGGTATGATTATTCAAGTGGTACTCAAGAATCGCTTTGTAGAGCCGTCTATGGTCGGCGCAACTCAAAGCGCTGCCCTTGGCTTATTGGTGGTGAGTCTGTTCTTTCCAGCCAGCGCGCTAATTGTAAAAATGAGTGTGGCAACCATTGCGGCGGTATTTGGCATGATGCTCTTTATGCTGCTGATTCATCGTATTCCGCCGACAGATTTCTTGATGATTCCGTTGATTGGTATTGTCTTTGGCGGGATTATTGATGCTATTACTACCTTTATTGCCTATCAAACGGAAACGTTACAGATGCTCAGCGTTTGGCAATTTGGTGACTTCTCAAGCGTGTTGTCAGGACGGTATGAGCTGTTATGGTTGACCAGCGGGCTGTGTATTATTGCTTATATTATCGCCGATAAGCTGACCATTATTGGTTTGGGCGATAATATTGCTTTAAATTTGGGTATCAGTAAGCGTCATGTGACGTGGATTGGCATTGGTATGGTCGCCATGATGAGTGCCGTGGTCGTGGTGACGGTTGGCATGATTCCTTTTATTGGCTTGGTCGTGCCGAATATCGTCAGTCGCGTTATGGGCGATAAGCTCAGGCGCAGCTTGCCAGCGGTCGCGTTATTGGGTGCTTCAGCGGTATTGCTTTGCGATATTATCGGGCGCTCGATTCGCTATCCGTTCGAGATTCCGGTAGCGACCGTCTTTGGCGTGGTCGGAACGGTGGTGTTTTTATGGCTATTATTACGTGCGCCTGCTGAGTCCTAAATGAGCTAGATTATCTAAGTTATCATTGTTTTACTTGCCATTCTCTTTTATAAGATTAGCGTATGTTTTTACCTTCTACCTCGTCTGGTCAAACGACTGATGCTACTATTGATAGTGCTGCTAAGAGTGCTACCGCCAACCTGAACCCATTGGCAAAATTCTGGACAAGGCTATGGTTAGCTATCAGTCAACAGCCTAAATCTGTTGCGGCTCTTGTTTTATTAATCTCCGCCATTTTATTTTTAACCGTCAATGTCCATGGGCATTGGGACTTTGCCCTGCCACTACGGGGTAAAAAACTATTGGCGCTGATGGTGGTCGGCTACGCAATTGGCGTCTCTACTCTGCTTTTCCAAACTTTAACCCATAACCCTATCCTCACGCCCTCATTATTGGGCTTTGACTCACTTTATGTGCTATTGCAAAGCATATTGGTATTTTTCTTAGGCGCAATTAGCTTCACCAGTCTTAATCCAGTTGCCAAATTTTCGCTTGAGATTGTATTGATGTTTGGCGCGACGTTATTACTGTTTAAATTACTGTTTTCCAAAAGCAGTCAGGACTTAACGCGGCTGATATTGGTAGGGGTTATTTTTGGCGTCTTGTTTCGCAGCTTATCAGCCCTGATTGCGCGACTGATTAATCCAGATGATTTTGTGGTGGTGCAATCGGCAAGTTACGCGCAGTTTAATACGGTCAATCCGCAGCTATTAGTCATCAGTCTATTTATTTGTGTCGTAAGTGCGCTATTTATTTGGCGCTGGCGGTATCAATGTGATGTGCTGATGTTGGGTAAAGCGCAGGCAACTAATCTCGGTATTAACTATCAACGTTTGGCATTTGGGCTATTAACTGTCATCGCGGTATTGGTCGCTACAGCTACGGCGTTGGTCGGTCCCGTGACCTTTTTTGGCTTATTGGTCTGCGCTTTAACCAATCGACTGGCGCGCCATATGTATCATAGCGAACGGCTCATTTTAGTGAGTTTAGTAGCGATGATTTGCTTGGTACTCGGTCAAACGCTCTTTGAACAAGTACTCGGTATGGCAGGCGTATTATCCGTCGTTATTGAACTGGCAGGTGGCTTGGTATTTTTAGCGTTGATATTTATGAGCCAGCGGCGCTTGAATTAAAAACTCTAATCACTTATTAAACATTCAGCTAAAAAAAGAAGCATTATGATAAAAATAACGGGTGTATCGCATCATATTGGCAAGCAGCAGATTTTACACGATATCAACTTATTGTTGCCACCGTCACAAGTCATCGCTTTAATTGGTCCCAATGGTGCCGGTAAATCGACGTTATTTTCGGTGATGGCGCGGTTGCAATCATTGCAAAGCGGACAGGTTAGCTTTGCTGTAGATAATGAGGAACGTGATATTGCTCAATGCGATGCGCGTACCCTTGCGACGACGGTAGCCATGCTCAGTCAAGACAATCATGTGCAAGGTCGGCTGCGGGTACATGAATTGCTGATGTTTGGGCGCTATCCCTATCACCAAGGACGACCTACTGCGAAAGATCAGCAAAAGGTTAAAGAGATTATCGAGCTTTTTGAGCTGCAACCATTAGCGGAGCGTTTTTTATCCGCCTTATCGGGTGGACAGCGGCAACGGGTGCTGATTGCGATGATTGTTTGCCAAGATACACCGTATTTATTGCTTGATGAGCCGCTAAATAATCTCGATATGTATCATTCAGGTCGCTTGATGCGTGAGCTGCGTGAGTTAAGTCATAGCCAGCAAAAAACCGTGGTCATTGTCCTCCATGACATCAATCAAGCCGCCCAGTTCGCTGATACGGTGGTGACCATGAAGAACGGTCAAGTACAAGCTATTGGATGTCCTGTCGATGTCATTACCCAACAAACCATGAAAGATCTCTATAACGTTGATGTGACAGTACTTAATCATCAAGGTCGTCCGGTAATCGTGGATGCGGCTTAAAATCGTACTTGTAAACGGCTTTGTCACTTTGACACCAATTTTATCTCAGCTTTCGCAAAGATTTTAAGCGTTGCTGTCGACCTTTCCACCACAAATACACGCCAGTACCAGATAAGACAGCAACGGCAAGCCCTATCAATGCTAAAAATATCTGATATGCCAGATGACCGACACCATGACTGATATGTCCCATATGTAAGGTAGATAGCCATTGGTCAGCTTTATGACCAAATGAGGCGTTTTGATAAGCAAAATTTATTTTCTCAATGCTACCATCTCTTGCATTGACTGTAATTGAAGACGCGCCACTTTTCTTGCCGATGTCTTGATTGGTTTTAAAGCGCATCTGCCACTGCTTATCTTCCTCAACCCAGCGAATACCCAATAATTGCTGTACGGTTAGTCCGTTTTTTTGCGCGGCAATATTCGCTTGCTTGCTTAAATAATCACTACTATTGGCTTTATTAACAACATCAGCGGTGATCATTTCAGTGCTAACTGGCGCGCTAGATTTATCTGCTTTATTCAATTTATCTTCTTTGCCTTTGTTACCTGCTTTACTGTCAAGCCCTACCACCGCTTGCATCACCGGCTTATAGATCTGCTGCAAATTAAAACCGACACTTGACCAAGCAATCACAAACAGCATCAGCCACAACCATAAACCAAACGCATGATGCACATCATAATTAAGCTTAAAGGCATTGGTTTTGGTGCGGATTTTCCACGCAGGCAGCCAGCGTTTTAATAAAGAAGCCCGTTTTTTAGCAGGATATTGGGGCGGTACCTGATTCTTTTTAAACGCTCTTGGAAAGGTCAAATAAAATCCAATAAAACAATTAATCGTCCAAACAAGCGCAATAATACCTAGTACTAACTTACCAATATCACCAAGCAACAACTCACGATGCAGCCAGAACACCTTCCACATGGTATTGCGCCATGCCCACTCGTCTTTATCACGCGTGCCAATAATATCCGCAGTATAGGGATTGATATAAACCTCTTGGAACAAGGGTTTAGGTTCTACTTTTATATCGCCTTTATATTTATCGACAGCAAAGACGACAGCGTGATTAGGCTCGATTGCCACGGGCATGGTCGAAAAACTGTATTCTGGATAATGGCTAATCACTTTGTCCTGCAAGGTGGCGATAGACAATGGCGGTGTCTGCGCTTTCTCAACAACCGCCAAACGCTGATTAAATACCGCGTCCAGCTCATCGTGAAATGCCAATAGTGCGCCCGTTATACCAGCCATGAGTAAAAAAGCGGCCATCACAAGTCCAGTATAATGGTGAATCCATAGGCAAGTTTGGCGTGGGTTAAATGAAATCATTGATTATTATTCTTTGTTAATTTTAGCGTTAGAATGGCGCTAAATGCTGATGTGTTAAAGACGCATAAAACGATTTAAAAAAGACATATGGTTTAAAAAAGAGGTTTCGACATAAAAAAGCCAGCTCTTATACAAAGCAGCTGGCTTTTTTGATACTCATTTTTTACGCATGATCAGTATAAATTTAGAACTGATAGGTTAAAGATGCTTTGATATTGCGACCGGGTTCAAAGTCGGTACGCAAACCATCTGCTTGTTCTGCAAGCGAACGTGACGCATGGCTGGCATAGGTTTCATCAAAGATATTATAAACCCCAACAGTCGCTTTTAAACCATCGACTTGTTTTGGCATATAGCTCATAAAAATATCATGCACATCATAGTTAGACTTTTCAAGCTGGGCAGATTCAGTTTTGGGCGTGATGGCAGCCACATAGGTACTGCGCCAGCCCAGCTCGGTGGTGTCTGTTGGTACGTAGGCCAAGTTCACCATATATTTATCGCCAGAGTCGGCACTGCCACCCGTTACTGATGGGATGCTATAGCCCGTTTTATCACCTTTGCTACGTGCATGGGCATAGCTTAGACCCATGCTAAAACTATCCATTTTATAGTCAGCAGCGAGCTCAACACCCTTAATTTTATAATCTTCATCTTTATTGACCGCGCCTTGGCAAGCGCCACCAAGTTGTCCAGTGGTACAGTCTAAGCCAACGCGAGTACCACCAGAACGGACAAATTCAATAAAGTTTTCGATATCAGTTTCAAAATATTTTCCGCTAAGTTGTAACGCATCACCCGCTACCGTTAGGTCACGCAATGTTTTAACGATACCAATCTCAGCATTTGATCCTTCTTCTGCTTTTAAGTCTTTATTGACGTAGGTTTTGTCGCCATCTGAGTTAAAAATCGCTTGGCTCAAATCAGGACCGTTAAATAACTGCGTATAACTGGCAAACACTTGCGTTAACGGTGCAATCTCATAGCTTGCTGCAAGCGCACCAACGACATTGTCATAAGTTTTGCCACCAGCAACAAATTCAGGCGACTCATAACGGTCGTAGCGTATGCCCGGCGTTAAGGTTAATTTGCCATTTTTCCACTGATCTTCTAGATAAATAGAGGTATTCTTGGCTTCATCGGTGCCCTTTTTAACGAAGTCACGCTCTAGCTCAGATTCTTTTTTGTAGTGTTCAATACCGGCAATTAGCTTGTGCGTGCCGACACTGGTATCAATAACACTGGTATTTTGAATTTTTGCGCCCGTAGTTTTTACGCCTGCTTCCCAGTTATAACCTGGCTTTGTCGTATAGTCGGTATCTCGTGAAATCTGCGTTTCGGTTTGATAAACATTGGTATCGACATTGACCAAGTTACTGGCAGGATTGTAGCTATAGTCCAGCCCATAAGTATCACGCTTAACCTTTTGCGGCAGAATTTCATTCCAACTGCCAACGCCTGGGCTTGCTGGGAAATCTGGGCGTAATGGGAACATGCCTTCGTTTTCGGTACGGCTAAAGCTAGCCCCTACGTGATGGTCATTGGCAATATACGCGCCCGCCTTTAATAAAATATTCTCGCCTTTGCTATCTTCCGTTTGGATCTTACGACCTTCGCCATCTTCCCCCGCATTGGCATTACGCTGACCATAATAAGCCAGTAAGTCTATATTATCCGTTGGCGCAGCAAACACAGTCGCTGAGGTGAGCAGTTCATCATTATTACTAGCATAACCTGCGTGCAATTTGGCACCGATTTTTTGCCCCGGTTTTAGCAAATCAGCGGCATCAACGGTTTTAAAAGCAACTGCGCCACCTAGCGCATCGTTACCTAGTGTCACTGAGTTATTACCGACCGATACTTCCGCTTGTTTTAGCAAATCAGGGTCAATGGTCACATCGCCCATATGATAAAACAGCGTGCCTTCTTGGCGAGCGCCATCAATAGTGACTTTTAGATTGGTATCATCCAGTCCACGTACGCGTATACGCTGATTGACCGCTGACGTACCACCTACCGTAACACCGGGTACGACATTTAAAAAATCACTTAAGTGGCTTGCTTGCGCAGCTGGGGTATAGCCTTCAACATCAACACCGCCCTCTTGCACGCTTTCACGTACCGAGCTGTTTGCCGTCACTGTGATGGTCTGTAAGGTGGTGCTCGGCATATCTGCTGAGGTAGCAGCACTCGCCGCTTGTGCCCCTAATACTGCTGCTATGCCCATAGACAATACGGTCAATCGACTAGAAAATCTTGCTAATTTTACTTCGCGCATAACATACTCACTTTATCTAGTATAAGAATTTTAAAACTCGTTTAGGAAACCAATAATCAGTAATTTTTGCCCAAAATCACTTTCTAAAAAGCTTGATGCTTTAATAATTATTAAGTTTCATATAAGAATGACATTATTAATGTTAATGATAATGATTAGCGTTTAAATATTGACAGGCATAATAACGAAGTATTAACAATTTGGCAATATTTAAACTGAAAAATTTTCTTTTAATATCTTTGTACGCTTGTATCAGCACCTGCACATCTGATGAATACCTTTAGTCTATTGCTGTCTAGATAAGTTTCACCTATATGCGGAGGCGATTATGAGCGACTGAGTGATTATTTATAAACGCTGAATATCAAAAAAAAGTATTGCAATATACTGCCAATTACATATACCCTAAGATAGTTGACTATTTAGTCAGGTTTGTACATACGACTATCGGTCAGACTGAGAAAGACTGGTTATTTGCTTGCATGTATTTGCATAAGGATCATGCGACTCTGTGTTTGATACTGTGTAAACAGCAATCTGCGATAAGGATTTATAGAGACCCTCATATGTCTCTTATTTATCAACGTAACGCTGTCTCTAAATATCTTTACAGAGCTTGGACTAAAAGTCACTTTAGGAGAAAGCCAAAATGAGTGAGCATACTCAAGGAAACCCCGATTTATTGTATGGACTGCACGACCGTCCTGCGCCTGCAAAAGCATTTTTAGGTGCGGTACAGCATGTACTTGCCGCTTTCGTTGGTGTTATTACACCCTCATTGATTATTGGCGGTGCTTTGGGTCTAGGTGAGCATATTCCCTACCTGATCAGTATGGCGCTAATGGTATCTGGGGTTTCAACCTTTATTCAAACCCGTAAATTTGGTCCTGTCGGTTCAGGGCTAATGGCTCTGCAAGGCACCAGCTTTGGTTTTTTAGCGGCAGTGTTAGCAGCAGGTTTTGTAGTAAAAAACCGAGGTGGTAGTCCTGAGGAGATTCTCTCTGTAATCTTTGGCGTCACATTTTTAGCCGCCTTTGTTGAGATATTCTTGAGTCAGTTTATTACTAAACTTAAATCCTTGATGAGTCCTATCGTCACTGGCTGTGTCATTGTCACCATCGGTTTGTCCCTAACCAAAGTTGGTCTAACTGATCTAGCAGGCGGTGTTGGTGCTGAAGATTTTGGTAGTATTGAGAATTTACTACTAGGCGGCGGGGTATTAATCAGTGTCGTGCTTATTAGTATCGTACCTAACAAAGTTATTCGCTCAAGCGCTATTTTTATTGGTCTGATGTTAGGCTTGCTGGTAGCAGCATTTATGGGTCGTATTGACTTCTCATTAGTCTCACAAGCCCCGCTACTGACTGTACCTGTGCCTTTCAAGTTTGGCTTTAGTTTTGATTGGCAAGCGTTTATACCGATTGCCTTTATGTATATCATTACCAGTATCGAGACTGCTGGTGATTTGACCGCGACGTCGATGATCTCAGGTGAGCCTATCAAAGGTCCACTATATGAGAAACGTATCAAAGGTGGGGTACTAGCCGATGGTGTCAACTCTGCCATTGCTGGTATCTTTAACAGCTTCCCAGTCACTACTTTTAGCCAGAATAATGGCGTTATTCAGATGACGGGTATCGCTAGTCGCTATGTGGGCTTCTATGTCGGCGGTATCTTATTTTTTATGGGTTTATTTCCTATCCTAGGTGCTATCTTCACTCAGCTACCAAAACCAGTAGTTGGTGGTGTGACACTGCTAATGTTTGCAACCGTAGCGACTGCTGGTATTCGCATACTTTCAACCGTAAACTTTACCCATCGTAATATCTTAATCATAGCCACTTCTCTAGGTTTGGCGATGGGTGTTGCCTTTGTGCCTGATGTATTTGCACAAATGCCGCAGATGTTCCGTAATATCTTTGGTTCAGCAGTGACCGTATCGGGTATTATCGCGATTACGCTTGATATGATTTTACCAAAAAGTTTTGGTGCAGAGTTTGATACGGCTGACCAGCATGCTGAGGATGACGTGAAGTCTGCTCGTGAAGCCGCTTAAAAGTGAAGGGTTAGATGATTTTCTAAGACAATGTAAAAGACTTTGCTGAGTAACAAAAGAAAAGGATTGCCTTAATGATAAAGCGCTAATTAGCAGCGATATCGTTAAAGCAATCCTTTATGCGTCAAGCCATTCATTAATAGCAGTTGTTCCAATCTACCACTACTCGAGTCCGCAGCCTCGTAGTATAAAAGGTATTAAGAAGTCAGCAGCGCGTGCCTCGTCTGTCTCATCATACGCGCTCTTTTGCATTAAGCCGACGATTTCTGTTTCAAACTCTGCATAGCGCTGCGTGGTTGCCCAAATCAAAATCAATAGCTGTAAAGGGTCAGCAATGGCGATTTTGCCTTGCTCATGCCATATCTTCATGACTTGTGTCTTATCCAGTGCCCAATCTTTCATCGCCGTCGACATAAAATCATGTAAATGCGGGGCACCGCCGATGACCTCTAACGCAAATAGCTTATGGCGATTTGGGTTTGCAAATGCTTGATGCAATTTGGTGCGGACGAACTTTTCGATAACGGTTCTCGGATCGCTGTCTACTGTCATCGTCACCAAGCCATCATTCCACTCTTGAATGATCGCACGCAAAACTACTTTGTACAGATTGGTCTTACTCTTAAAATAGTAATGCACGTTGGCTTTTGGCAGCCCTGCTCGATCGGCGATACCTTGCATGGTGGCACCGCGATAGCTTTTCAGCACAAACTCTTCTTCAGCGGCAGTCAAAATCACCGCTTGGTTTTGGGCACGAATATCATGCTGATTGCGATGAACCACACTCTCAGAGGCGGATGAAGCTTTTGCTTTAGAAATTTGAGTCATAGGTTGCACCATTAGACATTTATATCAGTAAGTACCATATTCTAGCGTGACTTTAAGATAAACTGTGAAGAAACACACTGATTATTAGCATATCTAGTAAAAAATAAAAATATTTTGCATAAAGTAGTTGACCATTTAGTCAGGTTTAAGCAGAATGGATATATATTAACCAATTATGACTCAATCGATACTACTTTCACCTGAGTTTTTCCCTGAGTTAAGTAATCAACAGACTAATATCAGCACACGATACTGTCTGTACCTTATAAATTCATATCACTCAAATGATAAATGTGTATCCGTCAACACTTTGTGTCAATAGATAAGGATATCACTGTGAGCTTATCACTAGCGCAACTGAACGCCCTCTCGCAAGCCGATGCGACCTCAGAATTTCTAACTTGCTGTACCAGTAGCCAATGGGCGCAAACCTTGGCAGACGCACGTCCGTTTGCAGATATAAAAGCACTATTGAGTGCAAGCGATGACGCATGGCAACAAGCTAAAGCGGATGAAGCTAACTTGCTAGAAGCCTTTGATGGTCACCCACAGATTGGCAATGTCGACTCATTAAAAGAGAAGTATCGCAATACGCAAGACAGTGCTGCTCATGAGCAATCAGGCGCCAATGACGCTGAAGATGCGGTACTTGAAGCGTTAGCACAAGGCAATCAAGACTATCTCGATAAATTCGGCTTTATCTTTATTGTCTTCGCAACTGGTAAAAGCGCGCAGCAAATGCTTGATCTATTGCAAGCTCGCCTGCCAAATGATCGCAAGACTGAATTGCTCAATGCGGCTACTGAACAAAATAAAATCACGCGTTTGCGTTTACAAAAACTGTTAGGCGACGCTTAAATCTTGCTTTGTCTCTCTCATACATAAAAGGAATTATTATGTCAGGTACTCTTTCATCACATATTTTAGACACCCATCTTGGCAAGCCTGCCGCTGACATCGCAGTGACGTTACATCGTATTAGTGCCAGTGGCGAGCCATCATTATTGGCAAACGGTGTCACCAACGCTGATGGTCGCGTGACGCCAGATAGCTGGGCATTTAACCCAGAAATTGATATTGCTGAGTATCATTTAGATATCGGTCGCTATACGCTGACCTTTGATACCCAAGCATATTTTGATACGCAAAACCTCACAGTATTTTATCCGCAAGTGGTCATCGATTTTATGATACAAGATAACGGTCACTACCATGTGCCGCTACTGCTTAGCGCACACGGCTACGGCACTTATCGCGGATCATGATTCCATAGCTTTATGACTCGAAACCTTATAAAAACAAGGCTAAACGAGTGCTAGAAACTTTAAACACCTGACAATGAGGTCAGTGATTTAAGACCAAATGAATAATGCTGGTATCGCTACGTTGTATCACAATCTTTTATAATAACGAAGGTGAGCAAAAGTCGTTACGAGTTACCAAGATATAATAATATAAAAGGACATTGACAACATGGGTGCATATCTTCTCGATTGGCTAAGCTTATTTTTCCGCTGGTTTCACGTTATCGCTGGTGTAGCATGGATTGGCGCATCATTTTATTTCGTATGGCTAGATATGAGTCTTCAGAAGCCACCAGAATGGAAAGCCAAAAAAGGCATTTCAGGCGATCTTTGGGCAGTACATGGTGGTGGTTTCTATGAAATTGCCAAATACAAGCTCGAACCTGAAGAGATGCCAAAAACGCTGCATTGGTTTAAGTGGGAAGCTTACACCACATGGCTGACTGGTATGGCGATGCTCATTATTGTCTACTACATCAATGCCACAGCTTATTTGATTGATCCGAGCAAAGTTGATTTTGGTAGTAGCATTGGTGCTATATCGACCAGTTTACTGTTCTTATTCGGTAGTTACTTTATTTATGAAGTCATTGTACGCAGCAATGTCGGCAAAAATAAACTGGCTTTCAGTATCACTATCTTTGTACTCATGATTATCGCCACTTGGGGCTCATACCAGCTGTTTAGTGATCGTGCATCCTTTATCCATGTCGGTGCCATTTTAGGTACTATCATGGCAGGTAACGTCTTCTTCGGTATTATGCCAGCTCAGCGCGCACTCGTAGATTGTGTACGCCGCGGTGTCAAACCAGGTCCAGAAGTAGCAGATTTGGCATTGATGGCCAGAAACCGCTCATTGATGAATAACTACTTTACCTTGCCGCTCATCTTTATCATGATTAGTAATCACTATCCAATGATGTATTCACATGCGCATGGTTGGTTAATATTGGTATTCATTGGTGTCATCACGGCAACAGCTCGTCATTACTTCAACGAAAAACACTTGGGTCGCCATAGACCAAAATTCTTAGTAATTCCTGCGATAGCAACCGTACTATTGATTATCTGGATGCGTCCAGCACCTATCGAGCCATTACCAGTTTCTCCAATCAAGACGCCTGCTGTCACTGAAGTATCACCGACAGATACACCGCCTGCTGCTGTCACTCAAGATACAAATACGGTAGCACCTGCTACTGCTACAGAGGCTGATCCCAATGCGGTTGCTGGCGGAACTGCCGCTACCGACGAAGTAATACCTGTTGCTCCTTCAGCTGACGACGCTATCATTAAAGTAGTAGAAGCAAAATGTAGCGTTTGCCATGCGGCACAACCAACACAAGCTGGATTTAATGCGCCGCCAGCGGGTATTATTATCCAAACCCCTGCAGACATAAAAACTCATCAAGCTAAGATTGTGACTGCCGTACAAAGTGGCTATATGCCACTGGGTAATATCACTCAGCTAAGCGATGAAGAGCGCCAACAACTGGTTGCTTATGCTTCAGGGTTATAAATGAGCATTCTAGACAAAGAAGAGTAAACGCTGATCAAACAATTATCTTGACCAATGACCTAGACATCCTTAAAGTGTTAACAATAAACATTAATAAGTGTTAACAATGTTTATTTCGATTGATTCCAATCTAAAGGGAGAAAAGGATGTCCACTGCGAATGAGCAAGGAAGTCAGCTCAGTACTCAATCCAATAGCGCGCTCTATGATTGCAATACCTTTAATCCAGAACGCAAAAACTCAAGATTATATAATGAAGATCTTGCCCCACTACAGCCTGAACAGCGTAATTGGGGTTGGTTTGCGATATTTAATGTTTGGTCCAATGATATTCAGAGCTTATTCGGTTATACCTTAGCGGCCTCCTTATTTTTGAGTTATGGACTGAATGGGTGGTGGGTCATGGCAGCGATTATCTGCTCAGGATTTATCGTCATGCTGATGGTCAACTTAACTGGTAAACCTAGTGTCAAATATGGCATCCCTTTTCCAGTCTTGATACGTGCCAGCATGGGTATCAATGGCGCTAACTTACCTGCCATCTTACGCGCTATTATCGGTATCTTTTGGTACGGGGTGCAGACCTACTTTGCCTCAACTGCAGTTGCCATTTTGTTGACTATTGTCATAGGTAGCCCAGATACGACATTTTTAGGCTTGAATAGTACCGCTTGGATTGCTTTTGTTATCGTTTGGGTATTTCAGATTTTACTGTTTTGGGCAGGCATCGAGCCGATCAAGCACTTTTTGAATTGGGCAGGACCGCTAGTCTATGTCGTTATGGTCATCCTGATGGCCGTCATCTGGTATCAATCAGGCTCTGAGTTGTTACCTGCGATTAACTCTATCTTCGCTAGTGGCAGCGATTATAGTGGAAATTCCATACAGGCATTTACTGCTATCGTCGGTACGATGGTTGCTTATTTCGCAGCAGTCGTCATAAACTTCGGTGATTTCTCACGATTTTTGCGTAGTGAGCGCGATATGCGCTTGGGTAACTTACTCGGTCTACCCATCAACATGGTATTTTTCTCGTTCATCGCCTTGGTCATTACCGCTGGAACCCTAGTAATATTTGGCGAAGCATTGACCAATCCATCGGATATTGTTGATCGCGTGGATTCTCTACCCTTGACCATTATTGCAGCGCTGACCTTCTTTGCCGCAACCGTCGGTATCAATATGGTTGCAAACTTTATTCCCCCTGCTTACGATTTGGCTAACTTATTTCCTAAGCATATTAACTTTCGCATGGGCGGTTTAATTACTGCTGTTATCGCCTTTTTCGTTGGTGCATTGTGGCTATCATTCATCAGTAAGATCGGTATTGTCGGTTTTGTAAATACTATTGGTGCGGTTATCGCTCCATTCTTTGGTATCTTAGTCATCGATTATTACCTAATTAAACGTCAACATATCGATATGAATGACTTATTTTCCGCTCAACCAACTGGTGCTTATTACTACTACAAAGGCTGGAACATCCGTGCGCTTATCGCCTTTGCAATCGGCGCTTTATTCTCTATCGCCACGGTATTGATACCCGCACTGACTAAGCTTGAAGGTTATGGTTTCTTATTAGGCGCGGCAATAGGTGGCATCGTGTATTGGGTATTGATGCGCCCTTATGCAGTAGATCCTGACACCATAGTAGAATAAGGCAGTGAAGTCAGAAACATGAAGTGCAATAGTAGAATAAAAAATAGTTATTACATGTCTAACAGACCTATTACTCTGTTTTTATAAAGGATAAAACACCATGAAAAAAAAGATAACCAGCGACTTTGATCAAGCCGCTTATCCACGCGATTTAAAAGGCTATGGCGACCATCCACCCAAAGCTAATTGGCCGGGCGGCGCTAAGATTGCCGTACAATTTGTGCTAAATATCGAAGAAGGCGCAGAGAACAGTGTCTTGCATGGCGACGGTCAGTCAGAACGTTTTTTATCAGATGTTTTAGGTACGCCAGAATTTAACAACCGCCATCAGTCGATTGAGTCAGCCTTTGAATATGGTAGCCGAGTGGGTGTTTGGCGCGTACTAGATACTTTTAAAGAATATGGTTTACCTATTACTACCTTTACTTGTGCAGCCGCTGCCGAAAAAACACCGCATATTGTCGAGCGCATTCTAGAAGATGGTCATGAAATTGCCAGTCACGGACTGCGCTGGATTACCTATCAATATATGTATCGCGAGACCGAGCGTGAACATGTGCGCCGCGCCACTGAAATATTTGAGCGGATGGTCGGCAATCAGCCTCTTGGCTGGTATACCGGTCGCGATAGCCCAAATACTCGCGAGCTGGTCGCAGAACAAGGCGGCTACATTTATGACTCTGACTCTTATGCTGATGAGCTGCCGTACTGGCTCAATGTTAAAGTAGAAGAAGGCAACAAAATTGCTCGCAAACCGCATCTGGTCATTCCTTATACGCTTGAGACCAATGACATGCGTTTTTCTTCAAGTCCTGGGTTCACCAATGCTGAACCTTTTTATCAATACTTAAAAGACAGCTTTGACACTTTATATGAAGAAGGTCAAGACACACCCAAGATGCTAACCATTGGTTTGCATTGCCGCATCATTGGTCGTGCTGGTCGCATTAAAGCGCTCAAACAGTTTTTACAATACATCACCAGTAAACCCGACGTTTGGATCTGCCGCCGCGATGAAATAGCCAAGCACTGGTATGAAAATCATCCAGCCACGGCTGATAACACCGCCAACTGGATGTAGCCGTAACAACAATCATAAGACGTATCATCATATTAATAAGCACGTACATAGTAGCAACCACGTAAGCTAACGGATGATACGCTCGAGGTGGTTGATACCTGAGTGCTGCAATTGCTTAAAAATGACATCTTATGTCCGGTATTTCCTTAGCTCAAATCGAGCTATAACTGAATAAATTGCTAGAACAAATAAATAATATTGCTAATTAATCTAAAGGTGAACTTATGAAAACTACAATCATTGCTAAACCTTTAACTAAAGCTGCTTTTGCGCCTTATGGCTCAGTTATTGAGCCTTATAATGATCAAGAAAAGTGTCCTGAAAACAGCTGGGATATCAATCGTGGCTTTGCCTGTCGTCATAATGCTATCTCGAAAGTCACTCATGATGGCGGAGAAGTCGGTTTTAGTATTTTCCGTACTAAAAGACGTGATTGCCCTATTACGTTATCGGTCATGGAATATCATCCATTTGGCACGCAAGCGTTCTTTTCTATGAATGGCACAGACTATATAGTGGTTGTGGCCAAAGCTGGCGATGCGCCTAAATCAGCTGATGATTTAGAAGTGTTTTATGCTCATTCGCATCAAGGTGTACAGTATGATGCCAATGTTTGGCATCATCCGCTACTGGCGCTAAAAGCGGATTGTGACTTTTTAGTGATTGATCGTATCAACGGCGAAGGTAACAATTGCCATGAATTCGAGATTGATGATTGGGAAGTTTGCATTGATATATCTGCTGAGCAGGCTAAAAATCAGGCCTAATGGCTATCGTCAACTGACGAAGAATTATGCTAATGTCAGAGCATTAATCATATAAAAAATCAAAGGTTCAGACACAAATTTATCGCGGCACCAAACCCCTAAGGAACACGAACCATGACAACAAAAAGTACTTATTACGCACCAACTGGCGGATTGCCTCCACAAACACAATTACTATCCGATCGTGCTATCTTCACCGAAGCTTATGCGATTATTCCTAAACGTGTACTAACCGACATCGTGATTAGTTATTTACCTTTTTGGACAGGCATGCGGATGTGGGTGCTTGCACGTCCTTTAAGCGGTTTCTCTGAAACCTTCTCACAGTATATCGTCGAAGTAGCACCAAATGGCGGCTCAGAAAAGCCTGAGCTAGATGCAAATGCCGAAGGCGTCGTATTCATCGTTGAAGGTGAAATAGACATGACGATTGAAGGCGTGTCGCATCATCTTGAATCAGGTGGTTATGCATTTTTACCACCTGGCTGCAAATGGACGCTAAAGAACAATAGCGATAAGCACGTTAAATTCCATTGGATACGTAAAGCTTATCAACATTGTGAAGGTATTGATATGCCTGAAGCGTTTGTAACTAGCGATCACGATGTTGAAGCTATTGAGATGCCGGGTACTGATGGCGTATGGACAACCACTCGATTTACCGAGCAGTCTGATATGCGTCACGACATGCATGTAAATATCGTCACGTTTCAACCAGGTGGCGTGATTCCATTTGATGAAACGCATGTTATGGAACATGGTTTGTATGTATTAGAAGGTAAAGCCGTCTATCACTTAAACGGTGAATGGGTAGAAGTTGAAGCAGGTGACTTTATGTGGCTGCGTGCATTCTGCCCACAATCTTGTTACGCTGGCGGACCGGGTCCATTTAGATACTTACTATATAAAGATGTGAATAGACATATGCCGTTTATTCGTCCAGTAAAATAAGCAATATAAAGGTATAGTCGTTCATTCGAATCTATCATTCATTGTTCTTTAGAACACCAGCAAAATTTTTAATAGTAAAGCCAGCTCATTACGATTAGCTGGCTTTTTATTTTTATGCTGAAGTTAATATTTTTAAACAATGCTTTAATCAAGCAATGCTAAAACATTAATCACTTTACTTGTTTTTTATGTACTACTGTACTAGAATACTGAAACAAGATAGCCACTTACCTCTTTTTTATTAAGATTAAATATTATGAGCACTGACCCTTATCGTAGCTTGTTGACGCATTTAGCTCATTGCAATGACAGTAATGATATCGATGAGCTATTAACAGCGCTACTAACGACTAAAGAGCAACACGAGATTGCCAATCGTATCTGTATTTTTGATTTGCTCGAGCGTGGCATCACCCAGCGTGACATCTCCGAACAGTTGGGCGTTGGCATCGCAACGGTCTCTCGCGGCGCCAAAGCCATGCAAATTCACGATGTAAGCGCACTGCTAGCCACCCACAGACAAGACAATTAACGCCAAGAATGTTAGCTGAATTTATTTTATAAGACCTATTTGAATTACTTTGGACCTCGTTATGACCTCTCCTACACTACAATATGACCAGCCTGCTACTATTGATATTCCAAGCAAGCCGCAGCGGATAAAGCTGACGCAAGATATTGATTTTTTCGCGTTATTTAAACGCATTGAACGGGTTTTCGATACCTGTTATTTGCTCGAATCCTTGGGTGAAGACAGCCATATGTCACGTCACCATGCCATTGGTTTTGATCCAGTGATGACTATTGCAGCCATTGACCGCACGACGCTTGCCATTAGCGATAATAAAACTGCTGAAACCAAACATTATCAGACGGATAATCCTTATCAGCTTCTACGTACTATTACTCCGCAGCACGTTATTGCCCGTGAGCAAAGTGGCGGTCTTGTCGGCTATCTAGGCTACGACTGTGTCAATTTCTTTGAGCCAAGTCTAAATGCCAAGCCAAGCGATGATTTTGAACCTTTCAAATTTGGTGTCTATCTAGATGGCTTGACGCTCGATAAAATGACCGGTGAGATATTCTATTTTTATTACCCAACCGCTCAGCAAGACAATCGCATCGAGCAAATCAAAGCCTTACTTGATGTACCTATCCCAAGTTATAAACCGCCAACCGTAGAGTTTTTAGGTGATGGTATGAGTCAAGAAGAGCATGCTAAAGTCGTTATGCAAGTCAAAGAAGACATCATCTCTGGGCGTATTTTTCAATGTGAAGTCGGCTTTAAATCCAAATATCGTATTGCGGGCGATAAGATGCCAATTTATGAAAAGCTACGTGCGGTCAATCCATCACCGCATATGTATTTTATGAAATTTGCTCAGCAATGCATCATCGGTGCCTCACCTGAATTGCTATTTCGCTTGCGTCAGGGCGAGATGGAGACCTATCCGCTCGCAGGTACAGCCAAGCGCGGTGTTGATGTTGCCGAAGATCGCAAACTTGCGCGTGCCCTGCTGAATGACGCAAAAGAGATTGCCGAGCACAATATGCTAGTCGATCTGCATCGCAATGATATCGGACGCGTCGCACAATTTGGTACGGTAAAAGTGCGTAATCTGATGGATATCAAACGCTTCTCACACGTACAGCATATCTCCTCTGAAATCGTCGGTATTCTGCATCCTGATGAGGATATGTTTAGCGCACTTGCCAGCAACTTCCCTGCTGGCACATTGTCAGGCGCACCAAAAGTTGAAGCGATAAAAGTGATTAATGAGCTTGAACCAGATGGTCGTGGTGCTTATGGCGGCGCATTAGGGTCCTTTAACTTTAACGGCGATTGTATTTTTGCCATTCCTATTCGCAGCTTATTTATCAATGGTGAATCGGCCTATGCACAGACTTGTGGCGGCAATGTGTACGACTCCAATCCTGCTGATGAATATCTAGAAATCCAGCGTAAGCTTTCTGCTATGAAAGTGGTACTAGACAGCTTTGTGAACCCATAACCACATATAATTTATCAAAGAGTTGGCTACCCATGAATGTTTTAATTATCGATAATTACGACTCATTTACCTTTAACCTTTACCAATATATCGGTGAGATCTTGCAGACGATGGACAGTGATAAACAAGCAAATGTCATCGTCAAGCGTAATAATGAAATCACCTTAGCAGACGTACAAGCGATGAGTCTTGACCGTATTATTATCTCACCCGGTCCTGGGTCACCTGATGATCCTGCCTATTTTGGCATTTGTGCCGAAGTGATTGAAGTGATGGGCAAAACGACGCCACTATTAGGCGTTTGCTTAGGCATGCAGGGCATTGCTCATGTATTTGGCGGTGATGTGATACGCGCAAGTGTACCGATGCATGGCAAGGTTTCAGCCATTCGTCATGATGGTGCGGGCATTTATAATGATTTGCCACAGCATTTAGAAATCATGCGCTATCACTCATTGATGGTACAAGCAGACACGCTACCGGATTGTTTGACTGTCACAGCTGTCGTCGCCAATGATGAACATAATGATTTAGATTTGACTGAATCGGCGCTGGCTAGTGATGAGATAATGGGTGTGCAGCACAAAGACTATCCGATTCAAGGCGTGCAGTTTCACCCAGAGTCATTTGCGACCGAAGGTGCCAAGCGTTTATTGACGAATTTTTTACTTCAGGTGTAAATCACGATGCTTAAGCTGGTTTGGAGGATATGACTCTAAAGAGTAATAAGCTGAAGTGAAGCCTGCATCTAACTCAAATAAATTGCATTTTATGTCTAACTGACTTGTGTTAGTACTTAATTAACGCTTTAATGATAGACTGAAAGAACAAACAAAAGGCAGCCTTTAATCAGGTTGTCTTTTGTTATTTCAGCATATTATTAAGTAATCAGCCAGAAGGCTTGGACCGCTTATTCTTTGAACCTGGTAACAAATAAAAATAGAGAGCGATATGGCACATACCGATAGCGCAATGTCAGCACGGCAGTCATGGATAGGCACCATTCAAATCATTACAGCCGCTGTCTGCTGGGGTACTTTAGGGATATTCTCAACCTATCTCAACCAAATCGGCTTTAGTGGCTGGCAAACGACCATTTTACGTATCGTGACCGCCGCTCTTATTATCCTCGTCATGTTGCCAAAACTATGGCCACAGCTAATAAAGTTGCGTCCAAAACAGTGGCTCGGACTGGCACTACAGTCGTTGATTGGTGTACTCGGCATGTCGGTTTGCTATTTTTTTGCCGTTATCTATGTCGGTGCTGGTCCTGCAGTCGCCTTGCTATATACTGCGCCCGTTTTTAGCTTATTATTTTCAGCATTCTTGCTTAATGAATCCATTACTCGGCAGTCAGCCCTACTGGCACTCATGGCAGTATTTGGTGTCGGCTTGACGATGTTAGGTGAGCAGGCGCAAGTCAACTGGGGTATTGCATTAGGTTTATTATCAGGCGTATGTTATTCCCTATATGGGGTATTGGGTAAGCGCGCTATGCATGACGCGCACCCTGCTCCTTTAGTATTTTTTACCTCTATTATCATCAGTGCTGGCATACTGCTACTACTACCTGAAACCTATAACACTTATGGACAATTATTAACCTTACCCTTATCTACTTGGGGCTATGCATTAGGATTGTCTTTGATTGGAACCGTCGTACCCTTTGCACTTTATATGAAGGCATTAGAGAAGCTACCTGCCACCCGTGCATCAGTGTTTACTATCTTTGAGCCTCTAACCGCGATTGCTTTGGCAACGCTATTACTGCATCAATCATTATCTTGGATTCAATATGTCGGCGTCATACTCATTCTGCTAGCAGCCTTATTTAATGCTGTGCTAAATGGTACCACTACTCGCGTACCACGTTGGCTAAAAAGACGGCAAAAGATTTATCGATAGCCTTTAATCATTTTAAATAGCTTTACAGCCATTTTTATCAAACGAAAAAAGTCCCAACCATGACATCATAGTTGGGACTTTTATTTAGCATCTTTCAAGCTTACTACTGTTCAATACGCTGTAAAAACGCTTGCGTACGCGGATGCTTAGAGTCCTCGAATAACTGCTTAGCACTGCCCTCTTCGACAATTTTACCATCTTCAATCAAAACCACATGATCAGCGACATCGCGGGCAAAATTTATTTCATGAGTAACAACAACCATCGTCCAACCTTCTGATGCCAGCTGTTTCATGGTTTCAAGCACATCTTGTACTAGCTCAGGATCAAGCGCAGACGTTGGCTCATCGAATAGCAGTAAAGACGGCTCAATTGCCAATGCACGAGCAATACCAATACGCTGCTGCTGACCGCCCGATAGCTGAAACGGATAGAGATCTGCCTTATCAGACAAACCCACTTTATCGAGTAATGCTAATGCCTGCTCACGTGCTTGCGCTTTACTTTGCCCTTGTACCACCGTAGGTCCAAGCATTAAGTTTTCGATGGCTGTCTTATGTGGGAATAAATTATAAGATTGAAACACCATACCCGACTTACGTTGCAGCGCAAGTAAGGTTTTTTTCTTAGGTTTAGTGGCAAAATCGACTGTCAGGCTGCCATCATCAAAAGCGATGATACCTTGATCTGGAATTTCAAGCGCATTCAAACACCGCAAAAACGTCGTCTTACCAGAACCTGATGGTCCTAATATGACCACCACTTTGCCCTTTTCGATGGTCAAGTCGATACCTTTAAGCACTTGATTGCTCCCAAAGGCTTTATGAATATTGGTGACTTGAATCATAAGACGTCCACTTGCAAATTAAAAAACACATGGGTTAAAGGGGCGAGAAATATATCATGGGTTGATAGCGATATTATTTGGCAACATAACGATCAAGACGCGTTTCAAGCCTACCTTGGATAAAGGTCAAAAACAGACAAATACCCCAATAGATAACGGCCGCTTCGATATAGACCAACATAAACTCATAATTCCGCGCGGTGATAATCTGTGCTTGTTTAAACAGCTCAGTCACCAATACGAGCGATGCTAGCGAAGTATCTTTTACCAGACTGATAAAGGTATTAGATAGCGGCGGTACGGAGACGCGCAGTGCCTGCGGCAATATAACATGGCGAAAGGTCTGCAAATACGTCAAGCCGACAGTCGAACCGGCTTCCCACTGTCCTTTTGGAATAGACAAAATGGATGCGCGCACCGTCTCTGACGCATAAGCACCAATATTTAGCGAAAAAGCGATGATCGCTGACGGAAAAGGATCAAGCTTGACCCCAACACTCGGTAACCCATAAAAGATAATAAACAGCTGTACCAGCATCGGCGTGCCGCGAATGGCAGACACATAGATGCGAGCAAGTCTATAGACAATCTCATGAACCCAACCAGCACGCGGCACGATACGAATCAGTGCCACGGTTAGCGCAATTGCCATACCGATCGCAAACGATATCAATGCCAGCGGTATCGAATAATAGATACCGCCTTTAAGCATCGGCCAAAAAGACGAGATAACAATCTGCGCCCGATCAGGACTCATAAACGGCAATAATGCCAATAAATCTGCTAACACTGACGTTATAGAAGCTAGCATTATTTTTGTTGACTTATATCAGCACCAAAGAATTCTTGGCTCAGTTTGGTGAGCGTTCCATCAGCGGCCAATGCTGTCATGGCTTCGTCTAATTTTGCCAATACTTCATCATCACCTTTTATCAATACCAAGCCCGAACCGGTTTGCTCACTGACAGGGGCCGTTAATTTAATCTCAAGCGCTGCATCTGGGAATTTTTTTAGATAATCCAAAATGGCAAGATTGTCATTCATGGTAAAGTCAGCGCGATCTTGTTTGACCAGCTGGATCGCTTGAGCCATACCATCAACAGGGATGACTTCAGCTTGATAACGCTCTGCAAGCTCACCATAGTTGCTGGTCAAGGACTGAGCACTACGCAGACCTTTTAAAGCCTCCCACGAGCTATAACGGTTATCATCTTTTGGCGCTAAAACCACTGCGCCTGACCAGCTATACGCTTGCGCTTTATCATATTTTGCTAAACGCTCAGGCGTGGTCAAGCTGACTTGGTTGGCAACCATATCAAAACGCTTGGCGTCCAAACCTGCGAGCATTGCATCCCACTGGGTTTCTTGAAACTCAACTTTAACGCCAAGTTTGTCAGCAACGGCACGCGTCACTTCGACATCATAGCCGGTCAGTTTGCCGCTCTCATCATGATAAGTGAATGGAGGATAAGTGCCTTCGGTACCGACGTTGATAGTGCCGCCGTTATTGATACGCTGTAGCAAATCAGAACCGCCACTTGCAGCGGTATCAGTTGCCTTGGTTTCAGCATCATTGGTAGGTGATTGACCACAAGCGGCAAGCAATACGGTACTTGCGGCAAGGGCTAAAAGCGTGCGACGTTTCATAAGACGTCCTTATCATAGTGAGTAAATAAAAGTGACTGAGTCAAATAAAGCAAAATATGTCCTGCCAATAAAATCGTACTGAAGAACAAGCAGATATCATCATAAATATCTGCTTGGTATTATTTGACTGTGACTGCTCAATTTGAGGATACACAGCATATTTTTCAATGCTGGTTTTATTTTATTCTTGAAAATTTGAGGCATTTTATGACAAATACTTATTCTAAATCTGCCCATTAAACACTTGCTCATGTGTATATTAACGCAATTTAGAAAGAATAAACGTACAAAAATAGTGAATATGCGTAAGGTTGTTATAGTTCACCTGAAAACTGGTACCGCTCACCTGCATGCCACATTTTGACAAAAGTCAGTACTTGACCCGCTGAGTAAGTTTGACGACAAAGTACCAATGTAGGCGACTGCGCGGTAATCTGTAGTAACGCTGCAATCTCATCGGGTGCGGCTAGTGCTCGAATAGTATAGCTACCACGCTCCAGTGGGCTTTTTGCAATGAGATAATCACTGGTATTGACCACGCTAAAATCTTGCTCGATAAACTCTGGAACCTTTAGAGCATCTACCCAACGCTCTTCAAACTGTATCGGCTGACCATCTGCAAAATGGATGATCTTAACCTCATATAAAACAGCGGCTTCGCTATCAATATTCTTGATGCTTCTAATGTCAGTAGCGTCTTTTAACTCAGACGATTTAATAGCCTTATCAAGACCAAATTTACGCCGTAGCTCATCATTGAGCATAGAAGCAGTAATGCCACGCTTACTGACAACTTTTGCTTGATAATCACGATTGGCAGACTTTAAATCTTGAGCGATATTACGCACTTCTACAAACGTATGATTAAACTGCTGCTGCGCAACAAACGTCCCCGACCCTTGACGGCGCTCCAATACTCGCTCTTCGCTCAATTCCTTTAAAGCACGGTTGACCGTCATACGAGAGACACCAAACTCTTCTGCCAACGCCATTTCGGTAGAAATCGCATTGCCCGCTTGCCATTTACCTGAATGAATATTGTCCAATATCGCATTTTTAATGCGTTGATATGCCGGAATCGTCTTTGTCGTATCCATTTTTAACCGTTAGTTTTACCAATAAGAATAGCGTCATAGTAACACGAGATAATCATACAAACCTCAGCAAAACCATATGGCAGCTGCCTGTTTGTCTAATCACTCACAAAAATAATGCAGCAACAAAGAAAAAAACTTGCATGAAAAAATAATTCCTGATAATTTGTATATACAACTTTACGGCAGTGTAAATAAATTTAGCAGACTGACCGTATAAGACTCACTTTGATTACCCTATTGCCTCAACAGATATCACAAGGATATGATCATGACTACTGATAATGGATTGAACAAAACCCCCGAATATACTCGCCGTGACGAGAGTCGCAATATCGCGGCGCCGACTGGCAGCACACTACACTGCAAGAGTTGGCTGACCGAAGCCCCTTATCGTATGTTACAAAATAACCTGCATCCTGATGTGGCTGAAAATCCAAAGAGCTTGGTCGTCTATGGCGGTATTGGACGCGCTGCCCGTAATTGGGAAAGCTATGATCAAATTTTAGCGTCACTCAAAGAATTAGAAGACGATGAAACCTTATTGGTGCAATCTGGCAAACCAGTTGGCGTTTTTCAAACCCATGAAAATGCGCCGCGCGTATTGATTGCCAACTCCAACCTTGTCCCGCGCTGGGCAACATGGGAGCATTTCAACGAGCTCGATCGTAAAGACTTGTTTATGTACGGTCAAATGACTGCGGGCAGCTGGATTTATATCGGCACCCAAGGCATCGTTCAAGGCACTTATGAAACCTTTGTCGAAGCTGGTCGTCAGCATTATGACGGTAGCTGGGCAGGACGTTGGATTTTGACCGCTGGTCTTGGTGGTATGGGCGGCGCGCAGCCATTAGCTGCAACCTTTGCTGGCGCAACTTCTCTAAATATCGAATGCCAACAATCTAGTATTGATTTCCGTTTGCGTACGGGCTACGTCGATAAACAAGCTGACAATCTTGACCATGCCTATGAGCTCATTAAGCAACATACTGCAGCTGGTGAAGCCGTTTCTATCGCGTTACTTGGTAATGCAGCAGACATCTTGCCTGAGATGGTAAAGCGTGCCAATGCAGGCGAAATCAAACCTGATTTGGTCACCGATCAAACCTCCGCCCATGATTTGATTAATGGCTATCTACCAAGTAGCTGGACGGTTGAAGAATGGAAAGCGGCACAAGAAGACCCAGAGCAACATGCTACCTTAACCAAAGCTGCTGCCGCATCTTGTGCCGTACACGTACAGGCGATGCTAGACTTGCAGGCAATGGACATCCCAACGACCGATTATGGCAATAATATCCGTCAGGTGGCGTTTGATGAAGGCGTAAAAAATGCCTTTAATTTCCCAGGTTTTGTCCCTGCGTATATTCGTCCGCTGTTTTGCCAAGGCAAAGGTCCCTTCCGCTGGGTCGCATTATCAGGTGATCCAGAAGATATCTATAAAACCGATCAAAAAATTAAAGAGCTGTTCCCTGAAAACCAACATATTCATCGCTGGCTTGATATGGCAAAAGAGCGCATTCAGTTCCAAGGTCTGCCAGCACGTATCTGTTGGTTAGGTCTAGGGGAGCGTGATAAAGCAGGTCTTGCCTTTAATGAGATGGTCAAAAACGGCGAGCTTAAAGGTCCTATCGTCATCGGTCGTGACCATTTGGATACCGGCTCTGTTGCTAGTCCAAACCGCGAAACAGAAAGTATGAAAGATGGCTCAGATGCGGTATCGGATTGGGCACTATTAAATGGCATGCTCAATGTCGCAGGCGGTGCTACTTGGGTATCATTACATCATGGCGGCGGTGTTGGTATGGGCTACTCGCAGCACTCTGGCATGGTTATCGTCGCTGACGGTACTGATGCCGCAGCTAAGCGTTTAGCGCGAGTACTGGTCAACGATTGTGGTTCTGGCGTTATGCGTCATGCCGATGCTGGTTATGAGCTGGCGATTAAAACTGCCAAAGATTATGGTCTAAATCTTCCTATGATTAAGTAATTCTCCATAGACACATAGATCACATGATTTTATCAAGGAAGATAATATGACCAAGCAAGATACCCTGCAACTAGGGAAAACTGAGCAAGTTGCTAACACCGTGCCCGATACGACAACGCCAGAGACATTGCTGTCAAAACCCATTGCCTTACTGCAACTGATTGTCTTTAGTATGATCGGTTTGGTGATGTTTTTTGTGCCATTTACCATTGGTGAAAAAAGCACGATTTTGTTCGACCATGGCGCAACTTATCTGGTCAATCAGCAACATACTTTATCTGTAACTTTGTTATTTATGCTGATGATATTTGGGGTAAGCAAACCGTTTATTGATGGTTCATGGCGTAAAAACATCACCCATAAAATCCTAACTGTCTTTAAAGTACTGGGACTGGTATTAGCCGTGATGTATATCACTGGTAACGCTCCAGCCTTTATGATGGAAAAAGATATGCTGCCGTTTTTATTTGAAAAACTGGCGCTACCCGTTGGTATGATTGTGCCGCTTGGGGCTTTGATTCTGGCGTTTTTAGTGGGTTTTGGTTTGCTTGAGATGGTTGGCGTGCTGATGCAGCCGATTATGAAACCTATCTGGAAAACGCCGGGTGCATCAGCGATTGATGCCGTTGCCTCTTTTGTTGGCAGTTATTCGATTGGGCTGTTAATTACCAATCGTGTGTATCTGCAAAAGCAATATTCTGCGCGTGAAGCCATTATCATTGCGACCGGCTTTTCGACTGTATCAGCCGCGTTTATGGTAATTGTTGCCAAAACACTGGGGTTGATGGAATTTTGGAATCTGTTTTTTTGGTCAACGTTGGTAATTACCTTTATCGTCACTGCCATCACTGCCCGTATTCCACCAATTAGTCAGTTTGATAATGAGGTTGAGCGTCCAAATTTAGACTACAAAAGAGGCACGCGTTTAAAAGCGGCATATGAGCTAGGTTTGTCCACGTCACGCCGTGCATCAGATTTTAAACAGATTCTATGGACCAACTTTCGTGATGGCTTGACAATGGCAGCCGCTATTGTGCCCTCTATTATCGCCGTTGGACTCACTGGTTTATTATTGGCCAAGTACACGCCAGTATTTGACGCTTTAGGTTTACTGCTTTACCCCTTTACCTGGTTAGGCGGTTTGCCAGAGCCGCTCGTCGCTGCCAAAGGCATGTCTGCAGGATTGGCTGAGATGTTCTTACCCGCATTATTGCTCAGTGAAGCGGATATGTTGACCCGTTATGTCGCAGGCGTCATCTCTATTAGCAGTGTGCTGTTCTTTTCTGCCATGATTCCTTGTGTACTAGCAACTGAGATTCCTATCTCTGTTGGGAAAATGGTCATCGTTTGGTTCCAGCGTGTAGCACTTAGTATCTTACTGGCAGCAGCTTTTGGACATTTGGCAATGTCTTTTGGTTGGATAAGTTAGGATAGATTGCACCTATTAATACAAGCACAACATCAATACCCCACCATATTATAAATATAGCTAATAACATTTAACACTAGGATTACCACCATGACTGCTATCAAAAAATTAACCCTACAGCCACGTCAGCTTAGCTTTGAGATACTACGCGATATCTATGAGCAGCCCGTCATATTAACCTTGCCTGATAGCGCTTATGAGGCAATATACGCCTCACACGAAGATGTACAAACGATTATCCGCCGTGATAAAAGCGCTTATGGTATCAATACCGGTTTTGGTCTGTTAGCAAAAACCCGTATCAGCGATGATCAGTTAGAACTACTACAGCGTAATCTTATCGTATCTCACTCGGTGGGCACTGGTGAAGCATTACCAGCAAACGTGGTTCGACTGATTATGGTGATGAAGGTGACCAGTTTGGCACAAGGTGTTTCTGGCGTCCGCCGCGCCGTGGTCGACAGCTTACTGGGCTTAATTAATAACCAAATTACCCCAAATATCCCTGCCAAAGGCTCAGTGGGTGCTTCAGGAGATCTCGCACCTTTATCGCATATGACACTGGCGATGATGGGCGAAGGTCATGTTTATGTTGATGGTAAAAAAGTACTGGCCGCTGATGCTTTAGCACAGCATGGTCTTGAGCCAATCACCCTTGCGGCAAAAGAAGGTCTTGCCCTGATTAATGGCACTCAAGTATCCACCGCACTGGCACTACGTGGTTATTTCTTAGCACGTGATTTGCTTGAGACGGCAACCATCGTCGGCTCACTGTCTATCGATGCGGCTAAAGGCTCGGATGCGCCATTTGATGCGCGTATTCACGAAGTACGTGGTCATCATGGTCAAATTGAAATCGCCAAAGCGCACCGTCAGCTCATTAAAGGCAGTGCCATTCGCGCCTCACACGATGGCGAGCAAGACGACAGAGTACAAGATCCTTACTGCCTGCGTTGCCAGCCGCAAGTGATGGGCGCTTGCCTCGATATCATCAATCAAGCAGGCAAGACGCTATTGATTGAATCAAATGCCGTCACGGACAATCCACTGATCTTTAACAATGAAGACGGCCCAGTAGCCATCTCTGGAGGTAACTTCCATGCTGAGCCAGTGGCTTTTGCTGCTGATATTTTAGCATTGGCCATTGCTGAGATTGGCTCTATGTCTGAGCGCCGTATCGCTTTACTAATCGATGCTACTTTGTCAGGTGGTTTGCCGCCATTCTTAGTGGATAATGCTGGGGTCAACTCAGGCTTTATGATCGCCCATGTCACTGCAGCAGCGCTCGCTTCAGAGAATAAATCTATCGCCCATCCCGGTAGTGTCGACAGCATTCCAACTTCTGCCAATCAAGAAGACCATGTGTCGATGGCAACTTATTGCGCCCGTCGCTTATATGAGATGGCGCAAAATACTGCCACCATTATCGGTATTGAGCTATTAGCTGCGGGTCAAGGTATCGACTTCCATCGCGAATTAGAGACCTCAGAGCCTTTAACTGTGGCACATCAGAAACTACGCGAGCAAGTGACTTTTTATGATAAAGACCGCTACCTAGCCCCTGATATCGAAGCAGCAAAGCAGCTAGTATTGGACGGTACGCTTGCTGAGCATTGGCAGTCATTGCGTAGTAATTGGTATGATTCTAAATAACGGCTGATTGATAAAAACTGGTTGATAAAAGCCAATAGTATAAAAGCGAATAATACAAGGAAGCTGGCAATGACATCTCTAACAAATAAAGCAGCAAGCACGATTACCCATACAGAAGCCGTGAGCCATACGGTAGCTGATATGAGTCGCTGGACAGGACGTGAAGAGCCATTTGAGACTGCGCGTGCCCGCTATTGGTATCAGCTTGCTCAGCCCTACGAAAATCAAAATATTGGGCTAATTGGCTTTGCCTGTGATCAAGGTGTCAGACGCAATCAAGGACGTGTGGGCGCAAGAGCCGCACCGCCATTGATTCGTCAGGCGTTTGCTGCGCTGCCAGTCATCGCTGAGCTACAGCAGCGCTTTGACAATCAACTGCCAACCTTACTGGGTGATGCGGGTGATATCCACTGTCATGATCATGATGGTTTTGCTGCAAACATGCTAGAACAAGCACAACTCAATTATGCCGATAAGGTAAGCCAGATTATCAAGCAAGGCGGCTTACCCATCGGTCTTGGCGGTGGTCATGCTATTGCTTATGGTAGCTTTTTAGGATTGTGGCAAGCTCTACAGCAGACAGACACTAATAGTGATACAGATGCGCTACCGCGTATTGGCATTATCAATTTTGATGCGCATCTGGACATTCGTCAGTCTGATGTCGCTACCTCGGGTACGCCATTTCGACAAATTGCCGAGCATCTTGACGCACACGATCAACCCTTTCATTATTGTTGTATTGGCGTCAGTCGTTTCTCTAACACCGCTGCGCTCTTTGATCGTGCTGAGCAATTGGGCGTGGATATCATCAGTGATGAAGATTGTACCAATAAAAAATGGAAGAAAATCGCAGCTCAAATTGCAGATTTTATCGAGAGCGTTGATATTATTTATTTAACCATTGATATGGATTGCTTACCATCAAGCGTCGTACCCGGCGTTAGTGCGCCAGCCGCCTACGGTATTGAGCTCAGTTTCGTTGAGCGTGCAGTCAAACTTATCTTGTCCTCTGGTAAGGTAAAAGTAGCCGATATTGCTGAGATTAACCCTACTTTTGATATTGATTCGCGTAGCTGCAAAGTTGCTGCTCGTCTTTTGGCGACTATTATCGAGCAGCATTTACTGAATTTATAGATAAAGGCTTATAAGTTTAACTTTAGAAATGAATTTTATATATTTACCTGATTATCAGTATTAAGCAGGAGCTTATTATGAACAACTCTAGCGAACAGATACTTGCCGACTCTATCAATACTACCGATGCTATGGATGCCTTAACAACGTTTGACCATATTATTATCAATGCCAATCTTGCGACTTTTTCAGCGCAATATGGTTTCGATACTTATGCTGAGAATAAAAACAGTATATCCGCAGCTGCAAAAAGCACGCCTTATGGTCAATTAGAAAACGCTGCTATTGGCATCAAAGACCGCAAAATTGCATGGATTGGGGCGCATACGCAAATAACACCCTATCTCACGCATTATCAAAGTCAGCAAATCACTGACGCTGATGGTCATTGGATAACGCCTGGATTGATAGATTGCCATACTCATATCGTCTATGGCGGCAACCGTAGCAATGAGTTTGAAGCAAGACTGCATGGTGCCAACTATCAAGATATTGCTGCCCAAGGTGGCGGTATTGTCTCAACAGTTCGTTCCACTCGCGAAGCCAATATCGAAGAATTGTTTGCACAAAGTGAAAAACGTCTGCTGGCGCTTATCAAAGAAGGTGTGACCAGTATCGAGATTAAATCTGGTTATGGACTAGACTTAGAAACTGAACGCAAAATGCTAAAAGTTGCCCGCGCACTCGGTGACAAACACAACATTCATGTCAGCACCACTTATTTAGCTGCTCATGCCCTACCACCTGAATACAAAGATCGTGTCGATGACTATATTGAGCAAGTTTGCCAGTGGTTACCAATATTGCATAGCGAGGGCTTGGTCGATGCAGTCGATGGCTTTTGTGAAAATATCGCTTTTACTACTGAGCAGATTAAGCGCGTCTTTGAAGTCGCACGCTCATTAAACTTACCGGTGAAACTGCATTCTGAACAACTATCAAATATAGGCGCTAGCGCCTTAGTTGCTGAATATCAAGGATTATCAAGCGACCATCTTGAGCACTTAGTAGAAGACGATATCAAAAAAATGGCAGCAAGTAATACAGTGGCTGTACTGTTGCCAGGCGCGTTTTATACCCTACGTGATACCAAGTTGCCACCGATCGAAGAACTGCGTAAACATCAAGTACCAATGGCAATTTCGACTGACTGTAATCCAGGTACCTCACCGCTGACCTCACTGCTATTAGCGATGAATATGGGCTGTACGCTATTTTATATGACCCCTGAAGAAGTATTGTCAGGGGCAACGGTTCATGCAGCTCAAGCGTTAGGTCTGGCTCATAAAGGGCGTATAGAAGTTGGCTGTGATGCAGACTTGGCACTTTGGGATATCACTCGCCCTGCTGATTTAGCCTATCAAATGGGGCTAAATCCTATTGAAGGTATTATGGCTAAAGGTGAATGGCGCTAAACCTTATAGCCTCACCATTTTCTTTTAAATCGTAAAAAGCCCCAATCAATGAATGATTGGGGCTTTTAGTTTAGGAAAGAAACTTATCACATTAACAACTTATGTCTTATAGTGAGTTCAATATAAAAGAGTTACGTTTAGAATAGCATTATGCTGGGATAAATTTCTCTCGCTTGCTGTGCGCTTCGCACTCCAGAGGCTTCGCAAAATTTATCCCAACAGTACTGTATTCTTTTTAAATTGAATCGACTGTACTATGATCTATAAACCGCTCTTAGTTCAAGATACCATAAGCAACTAAGGCATCGGCAACACGTTTAAAGCCGACGATATTAGCGCCAGTCATATAATCGATATAACCTTTATCAGTTTGATGGTATTTTTCTGAGGCTTCTGCAGCGCCGTCATGAATATTTTTCATAATAACTTTTAAACGCGCATCAATTTCTTCAAAAGTTTTGTACTGACGTACTGAGTTCTGTGACATCTCAAGACCAGATACTGCTACGCCTCCTGCATTTGCCGCTTTACCTGGAGCATAGTGCACACGGTGCAAGCGGATATGATTAATTGCGTCTGCAGTCAATGGCATATTAGCACCTTCAACCACGTACTTAATGCCGTTTTCCACCATCAGCTTAGCGTCGTCTTCATTCACTTCGTTTTGCGTGGCTGATGGGATAGCGATATCGCCTTTGATATGCCAAGGCTTTTGTCCAGCGAACCATTCACCGCCATAGACAGCTACGTAATCTGCTAATGGTTGGCTTTTTGCTTTTTGCGCTTTTAACCAGTTGATTTTTTCTTGATTTAGACCCGCCCCATCATACAAGGTACCTTGGGAATCAGATACGGTGACCACAACACCGCCCAGCATATGAGCTTTTTCAGCAGCATGTAGAGAGACGTTACCCGCGCCTGAAACCAGTACTCGCTTACCATCTATGCGCTCATCTTGAGCCGTTAGCATATTTTCTAAGAAGTAAACCGCGCCATAGCCCGTCGCTTCCGTACGCATCAAACTGCCACCAAACCCTACGCCTTTACCAGTCAATACACCGCCGTATTCGCGGGTTAGGTTTTTATACATGGCAAACATATAGCTGATTTCGCGTCCGCTAACGCCGATATCACCTGCCGGTACGTCCGTATCTTTATTGATATAGGGATGCAGCTCACGCATGAAAGCATAGCAAAAACGACGGATTTCGTTGTCTGATTTGCCCTTTGGATCAAAATCAGAACCACCTTTAGCGCCGCCCATTGGCAAACCGGTCAAGGCATTTTTAAAAATTTGCTCAAAACCTAAGAATTTTAAAACCGATTGATTGACGGTTGGATGAAATCTAATACCACCTTTATAAGGACCTAACGCGTTACTAAATTGGACACGCCAGCCGCGATTGACCTGTACTACACCTTTATCGTTTTCCCAGTTGATACGGAAACCCATCACGCGGTCAGGCTCAACCAAGCGCTCAAAAACTTTGAAAGCATCATATTCAGGATGAGAGTCATATAGTGGCGCAATCGTGATTGCAACTTCTTTTACTGCCTGAATAAACTCAGGTTGATGGGCGTAACGTGCTTCGATTTTTTCGATTGCCTGACTGATACTCATATAGGTTCCTTAGGGTAGAAATTGTAATCGTGCTGATTTACACCGGCGCACTATCGCATACCCGAAAATGATAGGATGGTGAACACAGATGTAGGATTGATGTCGCTGCTATACGCTATCTGGTATGACAACTGGTGGGATTAGAATCCAACGGTTTGGGTCGCTAAATTATGATAAAGAAGCCCAGACTATTTTTATCTCACAACTGTATATCATTTTTTTGATGTATACGTCTAGTAAATATCAGCATCATCAAAAGTTATGGATAAGTTTTTATCATTAAAATATCTGAAAATAGTGCGTAGTAAAAATTTAATAATTAAAAAAAAGGTGATTACTTCAGAAAGCTTTAGACGACTGAAGCAAATATTGAAGCATTTGTCTTTAACAATGAATAATGATTTCATTAGCACTATCAAAAGACGTCGATGAAGAGCGCATTCGAGCTATGCAGCTTTTATTGTCACTGGGTGATCGTATTGGTCGCGAATTGGCTTGTGGTAGCACCGACCGTATCATGATTCAAAGTGTGAAAAACTATGTGATCATGACTTCATCAGGTTATAAGACTGCAATGAATATTAGGGCTAAATTGAATGCCAAACTTGGCTTAATATTCTTAGATATTGAATGTGCTTTGGAGGCATTGATGAAATTGATGGGCTAAGTGGTGTTAAAGAACCATCAACGCTGTTTGATACCTCATCTAGCTATCAATCGCTTTATCAATAACACTTTAAATGAAAATAGGTACCTTGTCTTATAAAAATTATTTAAGGCATTGCACACTGTTTATATGCAATGCGTCATTAGCACATTTAAGTGATGGAAATAGCCATTCACAATGAGATGGTAATACATTAAGGTATTCTCTTCTGATATGGCAACGCTCATTCTAAAGCTACTTAAACTGCCTGCCACTGCTGCCGAGTGATCTTATATAGCATATGTTCAGCGAGTAGATGATTTGACTCAAGTGCAGGATGATAAAAATTGTTTTGCGTATCAGTCATCCTGATACGCTTCATAAGCAGTTGAGAGCGCTTATTAATCACAGCAGTAAATGCAACCACCTCATCAAGCGCTAGCTCGCTGAAAGCAAAATCTAAAGACGCGCGAGCAGCTTCAGTTGCATAGCCTTGTCCCCAAAACTCCTTACGCAGTCGCCAAGCAATCTCAACACAGGGAGCAAAAGACATATCAGCATGCGTCTGATTTAAGCCAACAAAACCAATAAAAGTATCATTTTTTTCTGAACCCTCTTTTAAACTGAGCGCCCAAAATCCCCAACCATTATCTTCAATCAGCTGCTGGCATTTATTCACAATAATATCGCTCACTTTAGCTGATAAAAGCTTGGGAAAATACTTCATAACTTCTGGATCGGCATTCATAGCAGCAAATATTGCAAAATCGCTTGCTTGCCACTGTCTAAGATAAAGACGCTCTGTTTCTATAAAAGGTTTCATTTGGTACTCTATAAAGCTCATTAAATTGCCTATTTACATAATTTCTCAAGCCATTCTTATGATGGCTACCCAGTTTAAGCCGCCATAATCAATAGTCGGCTTATGATTATGGCTGGTAGTTATCATTAGTAACTTATCCGCCATTGTAATCACCTAGCCTTTCTCTTAGTATCGTTTGATAAGTATCGCTTAATAAGCATATTGATTACAGTCAGCTTCAGGTAAGAAAGCTTACTTCAAATGGTACTTCATTAGATAAAAAACAGACAATAAATTAGGTGAAAAATATGGAAAACTCAAAGCAGTTAACATCAGAGCAACCACTGCGCATCGATATCGTATCAGACGTGGTCTGCCCTTGGTGTATCGTCGGCTATCGCCAACTAGCAGCAGCACTAGAGCAAACCAATACTGATCATGTGATACATTGGCATCCGTTTGAGCTAAATCCTAATATGCCAAGCGAGGGTCAAAACATGCGTGAGCATATCATGGAGAAATATGGCTCAAGCAAAGCCGAGTCAGACGCTAGCCGCACTAGAATAGCAGAGGCAGGTTCTGATGTCGGCTTTCAGTTTAACTTTACTGATGACTTGCGTATGCACAACACCTTTAATCTGCATCAGCTTTTGCATTGGGCTGAGCAGCAAGGGCGCATGCATGAGTTAAAGCAGGCATTATTTATCGCGCACTTTACCGATAATAGAAACCTCTCTGATATCAGGGTACTTGCCGATATTGCTGCAGAGATTGGGTTAGATGGTAAAGAAGCGTTGACGGTTTTAGAAGACCAGCGGTTTGCCAATGACGTACGTGAGGTAGAGCAGCATTGGCAAAGGCAAGGTATTCAAAGCGTGCCTGCTATTATTTTTAATGAGCAGCACTTGGTTAGTGGCGCACAAGGCGTGGACAATTATGTCAATATTTTAGAGCAGCTAGCCAATATGAAAGAGTAAATTAAGATTTTTTAGTAGGGCCATTTGTATGAATAAAGATAAACCAATCACCCTATCAGATGAAACTGAGATCCTTATCTTAGATCAACTACGAGTTTATATGAATGAGGAATTCGATATCGATATTGGTAACTTACCGGCGAAGTTCTTATTGGATTTTATCATCGAAACTGTAGGTCCGCATTTTTATAATCAAGTGGTCGATGATATGGAGCCATGGCTATACGAGAGGTTTACGGGGATGTTAGAAGACATGCATAGCTTTAAAAAGGACTAAAAGATAGACAGAAAAAAGCCGCTCCTATCATAGGTATTATAGGAGCGGCTTTTTTCTGTCTATAGTGCTAATTTTATAACTGCTACAAGTTAAAAATGAATAACCGTACGAATACTTTCGCCTTTATGCATCAAATCAAACGCTGCGTTGATGTTCTCTAATGGCATCGTATGAGTGATAAAATCATTTAATGGAATATCACCTTGCATATAACGATCAACATAACCTGGCAGCTCTGAACGTCCTTTGACGCCCCCAAAAGCTGAACCACGCCAGACGCGACCAGTCACTAGCTGGAATGGACGGGTTGAGATTTCTTTGCCTGCACCAGCGACACCGATGATGACTGACTCACCCCAGCCTTTATGGCAGCATTCAAGCGCTGAACGCATAACATCGACATTACCGATACACTCAAATGAGTAATCTACACCGCCATCAGTCATCTCAACGATGACATCTTGGATAGGCTTGTCATAGTCTTTAGAGTTGATGCAATCAGTTGCGCCTAGCTTTTTGGCGAGCTCAAATTTATCTTCGTTAATATCAATACCGATAATACGACTGGCTTTTGCCATTTTTGCACCGATAATAGCCGCTAAGCCAATACCACCAAGACCGAAAACAGCAACGGTAGAACCTTCTTCGACCTTAGCGGTATTCATGACTGCGCCCAGACCAGTGGTCACGCCACAACCTAGCAAGCAAACTTTTTCTAACGGTGCATTGGCGTCGACTTTGGCTAAAGAGATCTCTGGCAATACCGTATATTCAGAAAAGGTTGAGCAACCCATATAATGATAAATTGGCTGACCGTCTTTATAAAAACGGGTGGTGCCATCTGGCATCAAGCCTTTACCTTGAGTCTCACGTACCGCTGAGCATAAGTTGGTTTTACCTGAAGTACAGAACTTACATTCGCCGCACTCTGCGGTGTATAAAGGAATGACATGATCGCCAACTTGGACGCTGGTCACGCCTTCGCCGATTTGCTCAACGATACCGCCACCTTCATGACCTAGGATAGCTGGGAATACGCCTTCTGGGTCTTCACCAGATAAGGTAAACGCATCGGTATGGCAGACGCCACTGGCGATGATTTTAACCAATACTTCGCCTTTACGCGGTAGCATGACGTCCACTTCTTCAATCGATAATGGCTGATTAGGACCCCAAGCAATGGCAGCTTTTGATTTGATAAATTTGTCTGACATAAAAGTCTCTCTTTTTAATGGTTGAATTTTAATAGTGTGATTATTTTATATTACTTCCCTGCTAATGATAATATAGCATATTTGAAAATATCTTTTACACAGTGGTAATAATTATGAAGTGGGATGGTATCAGTGAGTTTGTCTACGTGGCAGAATTTGAGAGCTTTACTAAAGCGGCGGCAAAGCTTGCTATCTCGACAGCGCAAGTGAGCCGTCAGGTTACTGCACTGGAGAAGCGGCTCAATACCAAGCTGCTGTATCGAACCACGCGCAAAGTGTCGCTAACAGAAGAAGGGCGGGTGTTTTATCAGCATTGCCGCAGCATCCTTGATGGACTAGATGCCGCAGAGCAAGCGGTCAGTAATTTGCAGTCCAAACCGCAAGGTCGAATCAATCTGACAGCTCCTGTCACCTATGGAGAGCAGCAGCTATTGCCACTGATAAATGATTTTATGGTGCAATATAGTGATATCGAAGTGACGGCTTTTTTGAGCAATCAGAAGATTGATTTGATTGAAGGTGGTTATGATTTGGCAATACGTATCGGTAAGCTGAGCGACTCTACGATGATGGCAAAAAAACTCAGTCACCGTACCAACTTTGTCTGTGCATCGCCCGCTTATTTTGAGAAATATGGTCGCCCAAAAACCTTGGATGAACTCAGTCAACACAGCTGCTTATTGGGTACACTTGATTATTGGCATTTTAAAGAAGCAGATACAGAGCGCAATATACGCGTGAGCGGCAAGATACGTTATAACAGTGGTTATAGCTTGGTTGATGCCGCGCTAAAGGGGCTTGGTATCGTACAATTGCCAGATTATTATGTACAAAAACATCTAGCAACCGGTCGTTTAATGACGGTATTGGACGGATATAGAGAGCAAGAAGAAGGGATATGGGCAGTCTACCCGCACAATCGTCATTTATCGCCAAAAATTAGGCTGTTGGTGGACTATCTAGCAGATCATTTGGCTTAATAATTCGTTAAGGCATGTTGCAATGCAACTCTTTACTATGCACCGTTTATTACGCACAATGTAATAATATATTATAAGGACTCGATGTTGCCAACCATCACTCACTGAATAAACGACCACCATAAAAAAGGATTTTTTATGCTTAAGATTATCTCTATTGCGGCCCTAGCTTTGGCTGTATCCTCTTGCGCCAGTGTTGGAAATATTTTAAATGCGCCTGATAAGATGCCATCAACGCCAGACACGATGACTGCTATCAATGCTAAAAAAGGTTTGGTTACGATGCAAAGTCCTCATTCTGTGCAAGATACCGCTGATAAGCTGGCAGCGATTATTGAAAGCAAAGGTATGAAGGTATTCGCACGCGTCGATCATCAAAAAAATGCACAAAGTGTCGATTTAACATTAAGACCAACACAAGTCATTATGTTTGGTAATCCAAAAGCGGGTACGCCATTGATGCAATGCGAGCAAAGCGTCGCCATCGACTTACCGCAAAAAATTCTCATCAGCGAAGATGCCGACAAAAAAGTATGGCTGTCATATAATAATCCTGAGTATTTAAAAAATCGTCATAACATTAAAGGTTGCGATACCGAGATTTCTAACATCTCAAAAGCGCTCAACAGTGTTAGTAAAGCAGCTATTGCCAAGTAAATTTCTAGCAAAAAATTTAATCAATAAAAAGGTGGGTAGCCAAATCGCAACCCACCTTTTTTCTATCTCTAGAATATTAACTTATTTATTAGCAATGCTCAGAGCGTGCTATTTGCTCATGCAACTCTACTTTTAATTTCTTTGCACATTCTATAATCTTCTTTCGATCAGCAGGGATAGCACCATACTCAATCGCTATCTCTCGCATTTGTACGGTGACATCGTAGTGCGGGTAACTGGCATGACGATGGAATAAGCGCGCATCCACTTCAATCAGCGCAGCAAAATCATGCAGCTCTTGCAAGGTATCTGCCAGCAGATGGCACCATTTATAGCCTTTAAACTCTATCTGCATAAAATCGACGTATATCGCCATAGAGCTATCCCTTTATTTATTGATTTAAAATAATCTAAGTACTTTTACTCTAGTGCATCTACCACACACAAATCAGTATAACCTTGGTAATTCCCTTACGTCTTTCTTTAGCTGCTTAAGTACTTGCTGGTACTCATTATTACTCATATCTATCGTGCTCAAACGCCCATAACGCAGCTGACGATAATCCTTTTTAATCTGCTCTATTTTTATTTGAGCCACTGTTAAAGCATTGCTATCTACCAACTGACTAGAACTACTACTCTGAGTATTTGTCCCTGTGTTTGCTTCAGTTTTTGGACGAGCACTTGTATCAAGTGACATTGCCAAGCGTTCAAGCCATGCCAATTGCCCTTCACTCTCAAACCTAGCCAACGTTTTATTATTCTTGCCAATACGTTTTGATAGCTGTGCAAGTGGCAGATCTGCTGGATGCCAGCGCTTGCGGCGGCGTTGCCAAATGACAAAAACGAGAATTACCATGACAGTAATAGCACTTGCTGCCAACCAAATAATCTGCTGCATCACTGAGCGGATGTTAAACCATTTGAGTAGTGAGTCTGCTTGTTTGTCCTGATCGTAACCGACGACGTCTTTTTGCCAATAGTAGCTGGCTTGGTCTGACAGACGACGCAAGGTTTGTAACATCTGATACTGCTGATAGCTGATTTGCGCGCTAGCCCCATCGCCAAACATAGTAGCCCCTTGTGACTGCGTCAGCGCATCCATCCCTTGCTCGACACGCTCAGGCGCAACAAACGCAGTCGGATCGACACGTACCCAGCCTTGCCCCTCAACCCAAACCTCCGTCCAAGCGTGCGCATCCTTTTGTCGCACCTCCCAAACATTCCCACTGCGGCTTAGCTCGCCACCTTGATAGCCTGCCACGACCCGTGCAGGTATGCCAGCGGCGCGCATCATAAAGGTAAAGCTGGAAGAATAGTGCTCACAAAACCCCGCTTTGGTCTCAAATAAAAACTCATCAATACGGTTATTATTCAGCCGTGGCGGAGATAGTGTATAACGAAATTCTGTTTTATGAATCCAGCGCTCAATAGCTGCCATATAGCGTAGAGGATCTGAGCCTGACTGGGCAAAAAGCTGCTGGGCTAATGCTCGTGCTTGTGGGTTGCCTTTATTAGGCAAGGCAAGATTTAGTCGTCGCACCTCGTCAGTGAGTATAGGGTCAATCTGCATCGGCGTAAACTGTGCTACATCGTAGCGTAATTGCTGGGTAACAGGCTGGTCTTTTAACAGGGTAAAGTCTGAGGTGACACTGACATCTTGCTGCTGGGCAAACGGATAATCGAGTCCAAATAACCAGTTCTGCTGAGTAGGTTCTAAGATAATCTGATAAGTGTTGGGGGCAGCTTTCACCGCATCAGGAACAGTCGAAAATGCATTTTCAATCCAAGTAGGTATAGGTAACGTAGGCTGCCATGCTCGCTGCTGAGGGCTTTGACGCCAAGTAATGCCATCAAAATCGCTAAATACCAAGCCTCGCCAATACAGCTCCTGCTGCGGGGGTCGATTGTCTGTAAACTCTACACGGAAAGCCAACTCGGTTGACTGACCTAAATTAGCAAAATCACCTGGCGACATACTATCAGAGACGCCTGTGGTCGCTTGCTGACCTGATAACTGTACTGACCATAGTGGGGGCAAACGCGGAAAGAATAGAAACAGCACCACCAATAATGGCAATGCTCCAATGCCCAATACACCCAAGGTGCGCAGACGACCATCACCGCGACTATTACCATCATCATTTAGCGCGATAAATGCCAACAACACAACAATCGTGCCAACAATCACTTCTAAAGTCGTTATTAACCCTTGATCCATCAAAAACAACGCTGCAAGTACAAACAGTGAAAGATTCAATACCACATAAGCATCGCGGCGCTTGTAAAGCTCCCACAGTTTGCTGATAAGGCAGAGCACTAAAAATGCCACACCCATATCCAGTCCAAATGCAGTATTGTAGGTCAGCCACAATCCTGCTAGCCCCAATAAGAAGCCAAGCATTTGCATGCCTTGATAGACGCGTTTTAAATATGCTATTTTTTTAAAACGCACTTTGATGCGTGGCAATTGGGCAATAATACTGACGACAGCAAAACCCATTAGCCATAATGGTAAGTGTGCCGCATGAGGTGAAATAACAATGACTTGGGCAATTAATACCCAATAATAGGCTGGTAGCGCTAAAAAATTGCGATACCATTTTCTAGCGTAACCGTGTTCAACACTAGCGCGGGTGCTTTGACCCGTTGCCAATTGCTCAAAAATGGCTGTCTCTGTAGAATTTTTAGTAAGAGAATCGATCGATACATTTTCAATGTCATTTGAGGAAGATCGTTTAGAATTGTTCATGGCGCTTTTGCCAATCTTAGTAAGCAAGCTTGTGCAAAGCTGTCGCCCTCGCCCGTCATTACCGCAGAGGAAAATTCAGACGGTGCCTCATTTGGTAAACACATATTAAACGGCACACCCAATTTCCCTAGTGTGAGCGCCCCGTGAGCCAGTTGTGCCAGTTTCTGTTCATGCTGCGCAGCTGGCATATCGGCATAATCCAAGGTTTGCTCGTGACCAACAGGATCGGCAAAATGCTTGGTAAGCATACCCTGACCGCGTGCCACATGTCCCCAAGAAACCCGTGCCAGCGACTCTCCTTCGATATAGCCATCTAGCCGCTCAAAGTCATCTTGACCTTGCCGATATTGCCTGCCTATAGGTAAATCCTCCAAACTGGCAACTGCATACTGCGCTTGCCAATCAAATACTTCAGGTTTTGGATAGACCCAAGCAGTACGGGAAAAATACACGTAAGACCATGCCTGCATGATACCCAAAGGGTAAACCGTTTTTATTTTTAACCGTGGTAATTCAAACTGCCCACGATTCTGCGTCGGTACAGGCAAGCAAATAATTTGCTCGTTTTGCAGTCGTGTCACCAGTATTGACTGTTTATTATCAGCGTTATGTTTAATTTTTTTACTGGTTTTTTTATCTTTTTTGCTATTAGCCTTGTCATCAGTCTGCTCAAAGCTAAATAACAACTGCCGTCTTGGTTGACGGCTCTCACTCCGCAGCTGCAAAGTCACCCAAACAGGCGCACCTGCTTCTGCCATAGTCACTTCAAGTAAACGTATTTTCAGGCCTGAAATGTGCGCAAAGGTTACATGAAAGCTGATCAGCCAAACGCTAATCAAATAAAAACATAAACCTAACACCAAGTTATTGCCATAGTTAATACCGGCAATAAAAGTAATGATCAGCAGCACTGCAAATAGCATGCCTTCCCGGCTAAAAAATATATAGACATTACGCAAATTGAGGATGGCGCTGTCACTTTTGGGCGCACGCGAAGCGAACCATCGATTGGCTGCTGAGGCGGCTGTTACGGTGAAAGCTTTTGGCAAAAGGCTCATGGCTACCCTATCGTTACCATAAAATTGACAATATCATTGATATTCAGAGAAAGCGTTCGATACCAATATGTTGAATAACCAATTAGAGAATCGCCTTCAGTGTTAAATGATTTTAGATGAGCATTTATCGAATCATAAACATTTAAACAATAACTGCTACTTCTGCCAAAATACGTTGAGAAATGGTCGGGGTAGCTTGCCCGCCAGTGACATGGGCTGGCACAAAACGCTGACCCAAACGATGGTCAGTGACTGCAGCAAATACCGCTTGAATATCTTCAGGCGTGACCTCCATATGTCCTGATACATAGGCGTAAGCCTGCGCGGCGCGCTGTAGTGACAATAAACCGCGCGGCGACAGCCCATGATACTCTTGGCTTGCTCGCGTCTTTGCGACCAGACGCTGAAGATAATCCAAGACCACATCTGCGATGTATACCTGCTTAACCCCTTGCTGCGCCAATAACACTGCTTCCGTATCAAGCACCGCACCCAAACTGTTTAAAAGCTCGCGGCGATCTTGACCTTTTAACAATGCCCGCTCTGCTGCAGCTGATGGATAACCAAGCGATAAGCACAATAAAAATCGATCTAGCTGCGACTCAGGAAGTGGGTAAACACCTGCTTGCTGCAAAGGGTTTTGAGTGGCTATCACAAAAAATGGCTTGGGTAAGGGATAACTTTGCCCATCTTGTGTCACTTGCCGCTCCTCCATCGCTTCAAGTAACGCACTTTGGGTCTTGGGACTTGAGCGATTGATCTCATCAGCGAGTAGCAGCTGGGTAAAGATAGGACCTGCTCGAAACTCAAATTGGCGCTTATTTTGATCGTAGATACTCATGCCCAATATATCGGCAGGCAGCATATCGTTGGTGAACTGCACACGGCTAAAGCTCAAGCCTAATAATTGGGCTAAACCTTGTGCCAAGGTCGTCTTACCCATACCCGGCAAGTCTTGTAGCAATAAATGACCGCCTGCTAAAATACCACTAAGCGCAAGCTTAACTACTTGCGATTTATCCAATACGATTTGATTCAATTGCGACATTAACTGAGCAATTTTTTGCTGATTATGGCTATAATAAGCAGCACTAGGCACCGTTTGAGTACGCGTTTCTGATATCAGCTGATGTTTCGATGAAAGGGGCATATTAGGGGCTGCGTTAAGGCGATTATGGGTTTAATTTGTGAGGAAAACAAAAGGTATCAAGTAAGGTTTATTTGTCATTTTCAACGCTTGGGGCAGCTGCGCGAAGGGTAGACAAGTAGGCAATCACATCAGCGCGCTCTTTAGAATCTGGCATCGGGTCTGACAGCATTTTAGAATCTGGCATGGCTTTTTCAGCATCCGCAATATAAGTATCAAGTGTTTGAGCATCCCATACCCAACCCGAGGCTTTAAGTCCTTCACTATAAGTATAATCTGCAAGTTCCGCTGCCGGCGCGCCATAAATATTCATCAGCTGTGGGCCTTTTTTATTGAGACCGGGGTTTAACTGATGACACTGACCACAAGCATCTTGATATATAAGTGCACCATTATCGGCATCGCCTTCAATATAAAGCGGTAGCGTAACAGTAGCACGATAATCAGGCGGCGTTTTCTCACAAGCACTTAGCAGCAAAGCGGTGACAAGCATACCGACCAGTTGATATTTATTGACTATAGACATGGTGTCATCTTTAATTAATAGGTATTGATGTCGATGAGTCTACATCAAACATCCTATAATGCAAAGGTTGATAGACATCGATAGCCGTCTGTAGACCATAAATGCAGAGTACCTATATAGTATTTATGAATATAAAATAAGACTTAACTCTCATTAGAGACTTTGATACTGTTACTCGGCATTTCTAAATAATTGCCTTGTAGGTAGCGTGCGCCGACACTCCATGCAACAGACATGGTTGCAGCATCTTCAATATAAGGCATCAATACATCAACATTAATCTCATTGGTACGTACGATAATTGATTTGACCGTTTCTAAATTGTCAGCGGCATCAATCCCTTCGACATAATTATGGGCTAAACGTACCATATTAGGATGAACAAAATTGGCAAGCTCCACAGATTTTATAGATGATCCAAAATTATTGATGCTAAGCTGGCAGTTTACCTGACTGAGCGCGGTAAATTGAGATTTCGCTACCGTTAAGTAATCTGAGATGTCTTTTTCATTGAACTGCAGTGTCAACGCCCCAGCTTTACCACCGATGGCATTGATGAGCTGGCTTGCAACACTGGGCAGTTTTTTATCGATTAAAGACGCACTGGTTAGCTGTACCAGTAACCGCGCCTCTGGATGAGTTTTACGCACTTCATTGATTCTCTTACAGGCATTAATTAATACCCAGCGGTCTATTTTTTCTAATAATTGATTAGATTTTGCAACCGCCATAAACTGATCTGGCGTCAATACGGTATTCTCAGCATCTGCTAGCGGTAGCCGCAGGAATACTTCAAAAAAGTCACTACGGTCATTATTGATGTCATATATAGGCTGGAACAATAACTCAAAGCGATTATTGGTAATGGCATCAACCAGAGATTCTGCTAGCGCATGATCGTCACTATTGGCGTGCTCACTTGCATCATATAGATGATAACGACCGCCATGATTGGAGGTCTCAATCATGATTTGATTGATAGCATCCATAGCGCGCTCAAGCAACACTCTAGGCTCAGGCGTATTTTTTTCAATTTTAACAATAGCAGTACTTGCTGTCGTATTGGTTGTGCGCTTATCCACTTCAATAAGCATCTTACTGATACTCATGCCAATCTGTTCAGCCAGCTTTTCAAGCGCAGCTGTCGTCTGATTTTCTACCAAAATAGTAAATGCTGTATCACTAAAGCGGCTGACATGACCATCGACTACCAGCTCATCTAAGGTATGAGCGACTTGTTTCACCGTGCTATCAATACCTTGCAGACCTAAACTGCTTCTAATTTTTCCGACATTATCGAGTTGCACATACAAGAGTGCCGCCGTCATAGCGCCTTTTCTTGCCTGTTCATATGCTGCCGCCAGCTGCTCTTCAAAGCTGTGTCGATTATCAATGCCCGTCAAGCTGTCTTTACGCTCAGCTTCAGCCAAACGTTTGGCGACCTCAATGCTATTGCTATTATTTTGTTGAATAATAATCTGGGTGACCGGCTCACCATCTAGTGTCGCTATTGCCAACTGTAGTTTTGCTTCAAACGTACTGCCATCCTTACGTCTACTCTCAAAATTAAACTCAACATCTTTACGGTTCCCTTTATCGAACTGACGTAAAAACTGTTTAACAGCTTTAACATTATCACCGCCTGCAATCAAATCAATCACAGGTATACCGATAATATCATTCATCGCCTCAAAACCAAATAACTGCAGATACGGATCATTGGCAAAGATATGAATCCCTTGATCAATGTATGCGACTGCGCTTTTTGAGTTTTTAATCAATACGTTTGCGCGCTGTTCTGCCTCAGAGAGCACAGACTGCAATGTCTTAAGCTGTTGGCGACTGTGCAAGTTTTCGTGCAATAAGCGAATAGCCATGATGACTGCCATTTCTTGCTCTACATAGAGTGCCTTAACCATCGTACCATTCATAATAGACGGTAAGCCTTCGTCATCGTGAGCGTTGGCTACCGTGTTTTTAGTTATCAAACAAACCGATGGTAAGTCAATATCTTGCTCTTGAATAATAGCAACCACGTCGGTGAAATTCATATCATACGCTTGACCAAAAACCAACACATCCCATGATTGACGCAATGATTTTAGCAACTCATCTTTATCGTCCAAAAAACCTAAATTCACACTGTCATAGTATGAACCGAGCAAGTCTACAAGGCGCTCAGCATAAAGCTGATCAGCATCGATAACCAATAAGTTCAAGAGAGACTGAGTACGCATAGAAAGCCTTTTTAATCTTAAAAAATAATATGAATCGCCGCTGAGCTGTCGTCAAATATATAAAAGATAGCAGAATATTAAGAAACAGCGTCGTAGTTATTGTTGTCATTATAAACAATAATTTAGCCGACTGTTGCTTAACTTATCATGGTAATTGTTAAATAATTCGACACAGCAATTTTATATGACACGACTAACTAGGTCTTTAGAGGTCCGGCTTTTATGTAGATTAACGTCATTAACCCTGCACCCCTTCATATTGGCTAAATTCATCAGTCACCATTAGACTACGACCCAAGCGCAAAGATTTCTGTTGGTCATTAATACGCATGATAACCTTATCATCTGTTTGAAAATGAGAGGTCGGTAACAATAGACTATAAGACGTTTGTAGGTGTTCATCAGCTCCGATGACAAACGCTGGCACAAAATGCTGACTGCGATTCTGTCTATCTTGTAGACAAATTCCACAGGCGATTATCTTATGACCAAGGATTTGCCATTCAAGCTCGGGTTTTGCGCTATCCAAATTAAGCCAACGCACCACTCCCATGGACCATTTAGGCGCGGTAGCCTTATCTTTGTGGCACAATAAAAAAAGGCTCATTATTTGTAAAGGTGGTGCGATGGAAGTGAGATCATCAATTTTATCAATTGGCTCAGATGAATCTAGAAATAAGCGTAGGGTACGAAAGTGTGACAACTGATTATTACCCTCAGATGTATCCGCCCTTAATTCTTTATAAGTAGCAATATTTTTTGGTAAGGTATCATAACGCGGCTGCTGATACTCTGGCAGGTTTTTAGATGCTATTAAACTTCTAAAAGCTTCACCGTTACTGATACGATAATGCATCTCATTAAAACCCGATATTATCGTCGCCGTCTGCTTTGTATTCTGATCAATAGGAGGCATGCGCTTTGGTTTAATATAACGATATCTTATCGCCATTGAAACGGTATTAATCAGAAAATATTCAACCCCTCTTCGATCAGTATCAGTTAAGGTTTTTATACGCGATTGTAAATACGTCACTAAAGGTTCAAGCTCTATAAATAAGCAGGTGTGATGAGCATCATATGGGTTGATAGTAGATAATGCAGTTAAATAAGTAGGCGGCTCTTTACTCTGTAGATTGATGAACACTCGCGTTGCTGTGCGCGGCTCTATGGTAGCAACTATATGTGCACTCCACGCTGGCAGCAGACGCTGTAGCAGTAAGATATGAGGTCGACGCAGTGCTCGTACATTTAGCAACTCATGCAAGCATATTTGGCAATATAAATGATGGATAGTATCACCTTGCTGCGCTGGAATGTAAGCACTCAGTACGATATGTGAGGCTCGCTGCTGGCATGCGTTAAGATATAAGTTATTTACATTGGCCCATATATAGGATGGCGACTTTTGATAGCAAAAGCCATCTTCAAATAGCAGTTTTTGATACATCAGTAGCGTTTGGTAAGTGGCAATCGCCAAGGTAACAGGAGATGATTTTTCACTGGTAAAATAGCGCTGCAACAGATTACTTGAAGGTGCTTGCTGCTTATCCTTTAAAAGGGTAATTTCGCGGCGTATCACGCCGTCATAGGTCATAATCAATGAATAGTACAGCGACTTCACCTGAGCAACATAGCCAAGCTGAGCTTCATTGAGCGCCCCTGTCTCATAAATGTACTGTTGGCGTAGCGCCGCAATTAGCTGACTGGCGGCGTTAATGGCAATCTTAATCAATCTTAAACGCAGCCTATCATCAGTAGGAATCAGACGCAATTCTGTTAATACTTTTTCTATTTGTTCGACTTGCTGGGCCTCTGTTTGCGCTGGCAATAGTGCCGCCCATTTATGCAAGTGCGGCTCATTGCTACTCTTAGACTTATTGCAAGCTTCTAACAAAGGGGGTTCAGCCGCTAAATACGCTTGAAACGTCGATAAATTTACCATTACCATCCTTAGTAATTGCGTAAGTTATCCATGAGTGTAGAAGGATATATTCTTAAAAAAGAATATTGCTATCATACCTAACCATTCCTCTATAAATGTTGCTTATTTATAATTTTCTCAAATCTATTTCTTGTTATGTATTTGCCAAAATAAAAAACCCTATCATAGTGCACAATTTACTTATTATTGTAAACATTAATTGGTACCTTGAAAGGTTCGTTTGGCAATTCTCTGACCAGTTTGGGTACTAGGTATCCCGGTAATTTAGCCAATAGCGACCAATAAAGCTCAATGGCAAATTTCTCATCACTGTCAAAATGAGCCGCGCCCGCCACTTTATCTAGTACATGTAGATAATAGGGCAACACGCCCGCTGCAAATAAACGCTGACTCAATGCCGTTTGCGCACTAACGCTGTCATTGATACCTTTTAAAAGTACCGCTTGATTTAATAAAGTAATTCCTGCAGCACGAGCGCGCTGCAAATACTCTGCTGTCAACGCATCAATCTCATTGGCATGATTACCATGAATGACCATGACGATTTGACAGCGGCTTTGTGCCAAACGCTCTAATAACGCATCATCAAGCCTTGCTGGAATCACGAGCGGCAGACGGGTATGTATACGAATGGTTGTTAGTTGCTCAATCGCCTCCAAGGTATCTAGCCAAGCAAATAGACGTCTATTGGTCACATTTAATGGATCACCGCCACTTAAGATAACTTCATTAATCTCAGGATGGGCGCTGATATAATCGATAATATCCTGTTTTGCACTGGCAGTTGGCATATTGGCACTATAGTCAAAATGCTGACGAAAGCAGTAACGACAATGAATCGCGCAAGCACCAGTAATGGTTAATAGCAGTCTTGATTGATATTTATGCAGCACGCCTTTGACAGGATTATGCGCATTTTCGGCTAGTGGGTCAGCCACATAGCCCGCCACTGCCATTTGCTCTTTATGATTGGGTAAGACCTGCCTTAACAAAGGATCATCACGATCACTAACGGTCATTTTTGCCACAAAGGCACGCGGTACTCGCAGCTCAAAATGCTTAGGCACGTAGACCTCTGAGCGCAGAGATTGTAGCTCTAATATCTCAAGCAGCTCATCGATAGAGGTAATGGCTTCGGATAATTGCGTTTGCCAGTTTTTTTGTGTGATTAAATGGTTTATCATGACAACCTAATACCTGTGCCCAAAAGCCGATATTATACGCTGTTAGGGCGTCGCCTATCAAAGCAAACGTCCTATCGTTTATGTACCAGAATGGCTCATATCTTTTAGCACGGTAAATCTGGCACTCCATTTTCACTAAAAATATTTACCATCCTTTTTTTCAACCCTTTTTCTAAACCCTTAGGAGTCTTCCGTGGCAAGTTTTTCTACCAATGAATTTAAATCTGGTCTCAAAGTCATGCTCGATGGCAACCCTTGTGCCATTCTTGAAAACGAGTTTGTCAAACCAGGTAAAGGACAGGCCTTTAACCGTGTTAAATTGCGCAATCTTCGTAGTGGTAAAGTATTGGAACAAACCTTTAAGTCAGGCGATAGCTTAGAAGCTGCTGATGTCATGGACACTGAAATGAACTATCTCTATAACGATGGTGAATTTTGGCATTTCATGCATCCTGAGAGTTTTGAGCAGATTCAAGCGGACAAAACAGCGATGAGCGATTCAATAAAGTGGTTAAAAGAAAACAGCAATGCACTATGTACCATCACTTTATTCAACGGTGCTCCTCTTTCAGTAACACCGCCAAACTTCGTTGAATTGCAAATCACTGAAACCGATCCGGGTGTACGTGGTGATACCTCAGGCGGCGGCGGCAAGCCTGCAACATTAGAAACTGGCGCTGTGGTACGTGTACCATTATTTGTGCAGCAAGGTGAGATAGTACGTGTAGATACTCGTACTGGCGATTATCAAACGCGCGTTAGCTAAAGCTATTAATAGATAGCTCTAGTCTGTCTGTAAAAACAAAAAAGCTTAACCGCTCAGAGAGAGAGGTTAAGCTTTTTTAATGGCTAGCAAATAAGTCATGAATAATAAAGGGTGGAATTAAACTGCCAGTTATTGTTCTAATGATTGCTTATGCATCAACCAATATTGAACCAACGCATTCAGCTGCTCTTGTTTGAAAGGCTTGGTACAATAATCCTGCATACCCACATCAAGGTATTTTTTGCGCTCGCCATCCATTGCATTGGCAGTCAACGCAATAATAGGCGGCAAGTCTTGAGGAGCATAGAGCTCGTGAAGTTTGATGGTTGCCTGTACCCCATCCATAATCGGCATATGATGATCCATCAAAATCACATCATAGCGCTCAGGATATAACGCAAAAATCTCGATCGCTTGTTGTCCATCATCGACGTGAGTGACCGTATGACCACCATTATTAAGGGCTTTTTTGGCAATCATCGCGTTCACACTATCATCTTCAACCAACAAGATATGACCGACCAGCTCATCACTCGGCAACGTTATTGTAAAGTCATTGTCCGTTTGCCATATCTCATAATCTTCTGCAGCAATACACGGTAGCGGCAATAATACTCTAAAGGTTGTGCCAATGCCGACTACGCTATCTACTTCAATATAGCCACCCATTAGCTCCACTAGAGACTTACAGACAGACAATCCAAGTCCGGTACCACCATAAAGCCTGTGGGTATATTTATTTGCTTGATCATAAGCATCGAATATTGCCTCTAATGATTCAGACTTAATACCGACGCCCGTATCCGTAACCTCAATACATAAAGTCATTTCTTGATGAATCGTTGTACTATTTTTATCATCAATGGCAAAATCTAAACGACTATCATTACTGCCTTTAGTCTGATCGCAATCCTTATTATCTAGACAAGGATTGTCTTGCATATGTTTAACATCAATCGTTACACGCCCGCCTTCACGGGTAAATTTAATCGCATTATTGACCAAATTTACCATGACCTGCTTAAGACGTACGGGATCCCCTTTAACATAAGGCGATAGTGACTCGGTATAGTGATAGTCTAAAACTAAGCCGCGTTGGCGAGCTTTGATAGCAAATAAGCTAACGACCTCATTACAGAGACTAGATAGATTCATCGGGATAGAATCGATAGTCATTTTACCGGCTTCGACTTTTGATAAGTCTAAAATACCATTGATAATCGCGAGCAAATGCTCATTTGATACTTTTATATTCTCGATATATTCTCTTTGTTCAACGCTCAGCATGGTGTCACTGAGCATCTCAACCATACCGATGATACCATTCATCGGTGTGCGTATCTCATGACTCATATTGGCCAAAAACGCTGACTTCATCTCATTGGCATATTTGGCATTACGCTGCTGCTCTTGTAGCTTTAAAGCGTCGGCTGCCATCGTCGCAAATTGGGCTAGTATGTTGGCTTTTTCATCACTGAAATCATGATGAGGCTCTATATCCATCAAACATAAAGAGCCAAAACGATAATTTTTACCGTCTTCATGCGTGATGATGGGTGCACCAGCATAAAAGCGTATCTTAGGCCATTGAGCGACAAATGGATATGTATTGAAGCGCTCATCGTTTGCCAAATCAGCTACCACAAAAATACTATCAGACAATATAGTATAATTACAAATAGCCACATTACGTGTCGTGGTACATACCTCGTCAAGACCAATACCAGATTTTAGGTACTGAGTTTCTTCATCTATAAAAGTAATCGCCACCATCGGCACATTAAAAAACAGTTTCGCAAGCTCAGTCAAACGTGCAAAAGAAGACTCTTGATTGGTATTAAATACCTGATATTTTTTGAGCCTATTGATACGCTCCGCATCATCTTCTGCGATAGGGTAATCAAAGTCTGGTACGTTGGATATAGACAAGGTGGACTCCATAAATTCATATCAGAGGCTTGGTTTAACAGCCGCCTGCTTAAGCAATAATTGTAATGCCTCACTCACCATAAGCATGGCAACCACTGAGGTGACGACGACCGCCGAGCCATAACCACCACAGTGCAAACCACCTGTTTGACAGCTCTTGTCTACGCGCGGTGGTTCTGTCGAATAAACACACTTGATACCAAATTTCTCTTTTAAGGCACTATTAATGCCCTTTTCATGGCGCAATTTATTACGTAATTTGGCCAATAATGGATCTTGATAAGTGTCTCGTAAATCGCCGACTCTGATCTGACTGGGGTCTATTTTACCACCTGCCCCGCCAGCACAGACCAATTTTAGTTTGTTAAAGCGGCAATGCAAAGCAATGGCAAGCTTGGCATCCATATCATCGATACAGTCTAAAATCACAATCGGAGCGGTTTGTGCCGCCGTTTTTGCTTCTTCACGACTGGGCAGCAATGTTGCGACATTTTCAGTAGTCAAAAAATCATCAACCAAATGCAATGTAGCTTTTGGATTGATTTCACGAATACGTGCTGCCATCGCCTCAATTTTACTTTGCCCAAAGGTACTATCTAAAGCAGGCAGCTGCCGATTGACATTGGATGCTACCAATATATCTAAATCAATTAATGTAATAGTACCAACAGCTGTACGCGCCAAAGCCTCTGCTGCCCAGGAACCGACACCGCCAATACCAATAACATAAACATGCGCAGCAGAAAATGTATCTACTGCAGCATTACCATACAGTGTCTGAGTACCTTTAAAACGGCGCTCATACTGCTCGGCATCTCTATCTCTATCAGGTATCTCTAATATTTCAGGTACAAAAATCGGCTCTTCGATAGGCTCTGGTTGGATAATATCTGACTGCATGTGTGTGTCTTCATTCATAACGATGTAGAAACTCTTTTAAAAATTTTATTGTTAAACCAACTATATATTAATTAGTATGCGCTAAAAACTTCAAAGCGTATAAGACCACTTAGTTTGCAAAGCATTACAACTGTTGAGCCACAATTGCTGAGCGAGAATAGCCGCAGGAACATTTAGTAATTCGCTCAAGCTATGTAATACGTAAAGCAAATTAGCAGGAACATTCCTACTATGCATAGATGTATCACCCCATTCGCTATTTTTATCTCGTCCAAGCACAGACGCGTTATTAGATGACGCATCTTCTAAATTATTATCTAGCGTCTGGCCTAGGATAGGCATCATATCGGGGCAATCTGTCTCGATAACCAAACAGTCAATACCATAACTCTCAACCGCAGCTTGAATGGCAAGGCGCAGTTTTTTCGCATTGGGATTGGTTATTTGCCCAGTCACGCCAAGCTTAAACCCTAATTTCGCAAAGGCTTTGGCTTCTTGTACACCACCACTAAAACTATGGGCAATGCCGCCAAGCTTATGCGCGTCATAATTATGTGCTTTTAGTAAAGCCAGTGCTTCGGCATGTGCTTTACGAATATGCAGCATAACAGGTAGCTGATGTGCCACTGCCATATCTAACTGCGCAATAAAAAACCGCTGTTGTTTGGCAAACGTTTCAGGCTGCTTCATGGCATCGGTAAAAGTATCTAAACCTATTTCACCAATGGCCAATGGACGCTGTTCATTTAGCATTTGCGCCATTTCTTCCAAATGGGCTTCTGTATGCTGCTCAATATAAAAAGGATGTAAACCTAGTGCAATATGTACTTTAGGAAAACGTTTTTTTTGGTTCAAACAATTTTTTTTATCCAATTGACAAAGATCATTTATCTGCTGCTGATTCTCATAAAGCCGTACAAAATATCGGTGCAAGTAACCAACCAAAACTAAATGGCGCACACCTTTATCATAGGCAAATTGCGCCTGCTCACCTCTATCCTTATCAAACACAGGAGCATCAAAATGCGTATGAGTATCAATTAAAGGAAAAATCTTCGTTCTTACTTTATTATTGATAGCTGATGTATCAATCCCCGTCATCAAGAAACTCCAAAATTCATCATTGCTATGATAAGTCAGCTTTCCCATTAACTACTTTCTAAATAATCATTTTACTCACTATCTGTACTTTTAGCTTTTTCTATAGGGTCATAATTTTCAGGCACTGGTTTATGCGCCTTTTGACTACTGCGTCTTGGTATCAGTACCAATGCAATACCCACTACGCTTAATGCCAGCCACTTTTTTTTATTATTAGTGCTTGCCATTATAGTTACCTTTTAAAATTAACTGACGAATAGTACTTAGCCGATATTTGATAAATACGGCTTTATAGCTGACCTTTATCTATTTTAACAAATATATCGTACTATCAGCAAAAGCGTGACATACCCATGTTATCTGTTTTTATTATACGCGTATAGCCAAGGCATATGTTTATCTATTATATGAATACGCAAACTAAAGTACGGTGTATGTAATACACCGTACTTTTAAGTATAGTAAAACTTTAAGAGAGATATGAAAGCAGAGTTTGGTAAACGCTAAAAGCCTAGATAATTTATTAGCGAACAGCCATAAAAGCGCTTAACGATTTAAGGGATAAGTTGTGATACCTGTGCTTGGACTATCAACACGAGTAAAACCTTTGGAAGTTGTTTTTGGCTTTTGATCCCGTTTAGGAATCAAAGGATTGAGTGGCATAAGCTCGTAATCAGCACTAATATCACCATTCCAACCTTCGGTACCGCTTAATGGCAGCTGTTTAATCGTACCGTTTTTATCAATAACCAGCTGAAGGACGCGCATCTGATTGTATTTACGCTCTGTCACGCTTGCTACTGCACCGCCATCACGGAGGATAGTCGGCTGTAAAAATATGATTAAATTGCTTTTTTGGCTATTGTCATTGTCCGAACGGAACAGTCTACCGATAAGGGGTACATTACCCAGACCTGGCACTTTTTGCTGGCGCGTAGTGGAGTTGTCGCGCATCAAGCCACCTAAAGCAATGGTCTGCTGATCATCTGCCAAAATCGTGGTATTAATCAGGCTTTTATTGGTGATAAGACCGCTGGCATTCCCAGCACTACCCGGTACGACTGAAGAAACTTCCTGTGATACCTCTAAACGTACGGTGCCGTTTGCACCAATATGCGGGATGACGTTTAGATTGATACCAATATCTTGGCGATCGATGGTTTGAAAGGGGTTCGTCGAAGAGTCACTACCCGTGGTGTAGGAGCCTGTCACAAACGGCACGTTTTGACCCACTAAGATACTGGCTTTTTCATTGTCCAAGGTCAAAATCGATGGCATAGATAGCAGATTGGCACTGGTAGAAGAATCAAGCGCTTGCAGGATAGCACCATAGAATTGCGCATTGCCTTTGCTGTCTTTACTACTACTGCCAATACCTAACAAAGCACCAGCAATGGAGCCTGCTGCCGCGCTTATCCCTGTACCACCTGACAAAGCAGCAGCGGCAAGTGAAACCGCACTTGCGCCCACGTTATTAAAGTTCACCACGCCATAACCGCTATTGGCATTACCCAGTGCCCACTGAACCCCAAGCTGCGTTGCATCATCGCCTGATACTTCAACAATAGCTGCTTGAATCAATACTTGCGAGCGGCGGCTGTCTAACTGATTGACAGCATCTTCAATCTCAAACATCAGCTCAGGTGCTGCATTAACAATGACGGCGTTTTGAGTTTCATCAGCGATAATACTAAAAGGTCGACCACCGATACCGATACTTGTACCCGCGGAACTATTATTAGGTAAAGGCGTAGCAGCAGTACCACCGATACTATTGCTACCTACCTTACTATTAGCGCCACCAGTTAGCGACGACCCTGTAGCAGCGGCATCATTCAATGATGCTGACTCTAATGTTGAAGAACCGCCAGAGCTATTGATGGATTGGCTGGCAAGGAGACCGCGCAGCATCTCAGCAATATGACCGGCACTGGCATATTTTAGGCGGAAAACACGCAGACCACTTAAGCGCCTTGAAGGCGTTGTGTCCAATTGATTGACCATCTCTTGCACTTTGGCAATCATCTCAGGACTGCCTTTAACCAACAGTCTATCGCTCGCCGTGTCGGCGATAACCTTTAGCTGATTACTGCCACCTTGCGCTTGCCCGCTACCAGCACTCGCCACCAGTGCGCTAATCAACTCCATCATACGTTCGGCATCGACATGACGTAGTGGTATGACTTGTAAGCTGTCATTCACATTGCTGTCTAAATCACGGATAAGCGCTGTCAGCTGATTTAGGCTATCAGCACGATCGGACAGCACTAAGGCATTGACTCCAGGCACAGCAGCGGCATGTGCAGACGGTGGCATGAGCGGACGGATAACGCCCAAGACTTCCGCTGCTTGGGTATTCGTCAGATAAATCACCCGCGTTGCCAAGGTTTCACCGACGCTCTCACCACGTAAATCAACAGCAACACCGGTTTGTTTGGCGACGTTATCTGGCACCAGTTTAATCGTTGTTCCTGAATCGATAGCAGCGATACCGTTGACTTGCATCACACTCAAAAACAGCTGATAAATCTCATCACGCGACAAAGGCTTATTGGAGATCACAGTCACATTACCGTTGATGCGCGGATCAAGGACGAAGTTTTGATTGGTAATCGTCGCCACTTCATTGATAAAGGCTTTGATATCAGCATCTTGCAAATTGACTTTCCAGCTTTCAGCACTCACCAGCCCAGTACTAGCCGCCCATAGTGGTATGGCCAAGCAAAGAGGACGGCACAATCGCATCAAACGCTGCAAAATATGATGCAAAGGTGTGACTGAAAAATTATAAGAACTGACCATATTGATGATTACCTACAGTGATGGCGCTTGGTATGTACTGAATTCAATGACTATTGAATTTAATGGTTACTGGATTTGATAAGTCCTGATTCTTTAATGCTTTTGATAAGTCATAATTTTAATTGATACTAAGTTATGTTGGCCATCATATCGTCAATCATATCAACCAACAAATATTTATTTTGAAGAATCCTTTTTGTCACTTATATATGCTAAAACTGCTGCCGAATCGTAATAACTTGATCGCCACGCTGTACTTCTATCTGTGCTTCCCCTGATTGCTTCACTTGTTGTAATACGCGAGCATCCTGAGCAGGATTACTACCGACGCTTTGCCCGTTGACTTTCAGTACTCGATCACCAGATTCAAGTCCCAAGCGATTGCGTATATTAGCAGGCATCGCTGCTGTAACTTGATAGTTATCGCCTCCTGCCATTACACCCATTCTACTTAAATAACTGGCAGGGTTTTCTTGTAATTCAGTCACTGCTTCGTCAATTGCAGATTTGGGCGCGCTGTTGCTAGGTGCTTCGGCAGCCGGTTGATTACCAGTATTGCTTAGGTCAGGCACAGGCACAGGCGCATTAGGTAGCATATTGCCATCTTGCAAGCGCTGATTACTGACCCCGCCTGCGATCATCGCACTTTGATCAAGTGGCATGGCTTCTGGCATACGAATCACCGTTTCCTTGTCAATAGTATCAGCGATAATAATCTCGTTCCAAGCAACCGCAACCAACGTGTAATCGCTGTCTTTTAAGATGTCACCAATTCGGTAGTTTTTGACTTCACCATTAACATCTAAAAGTGCCGAAGACAAACTCTCTGGAATGGCCAGCAATACACCCTTTAGCACAATATTAGGCGGCGGCTGCACTACAGCAGCGATAGGATCAGGGTCGGCAAAAATAGCAAATACACTACTATAATCTGGAGCGGATAAGGCGTTATCCTGTAAAGGTACCAGTGGTAATGCCGGCGCTAACGGTGGCGCAAGCAGCAGCCATAGTAGTCGCGCTGCCGTCCAGCTTAACCAAGTGATTGCCAATAATAGCAGCCAAACGGCAAAACGGTTAAAAATATTTAGCACAGGTTTTAAGCTTGTAGGGAGCGTCATCATCTAGCGTGTCCCTAGCCCATTTAACAGTGGTTGACGCACACTAACCACAGGCGTGTCTTGCGGCGCTTTCCCCTTGTATTCAGGCATACTCTCGAGTAGACGCTGGGTCAAGCTGACATCCAACATATTATCGCCATCAAGATACAAGTCGCCTAAACGCTTGTCCTGATTGTTGACAAGATTGATATGCAGCAGATTTTTATTATTTTTTTGCTCGGTGCTCAGCTCAGCACGCAGCGCCGGTATGGTGAGATAAAATATTTTGCCACCGCTAGGATAACCAAGCTCGCCGCCAATCCATGTCAGCTGACCTGACGCTTGACGAAAGCCAGACGTGTTTCTATTAGAGTCACTGTTTGAATCACCATCGTTTGAACCAGACTGACGTTTGAGCGAGATATTATTGACCTGAATTGGCGTATTTGGTAATTGCCAATCGACAACCCGAGTCAAAGTCTCAGGCGCAATTTTACCGCTCATGTCTTTTACTTCCCAAGAATTTGCGCCTATTTTTACCTGCCCACTGAGGCGAGTTTGCTCTGATAAAATATCAATCTTCGCACCAAACTTACCCAATAATAAATGCCACGGCTGCCACGACCATTCAGCCGCCCCGATCAATGGCGTCGCTGACAGAGGTATCTGCCAAATTGCAGCGCCCTGCCATACATTACCGGACACGTGCTGTATATAAGGCGTCTCTGGTGCATATTTTTCAAGTAGCCATGCTGCCGGCATTTGCAAAACAGCAAATAGCGCGAACAAGACAAGCCCAATCAACCACCACAGCTTACGGGGATGCTTATGAGACGAGGCAGATACTTGGGGCACGATGGCATAACTCTTATATCAGGTAAAAACGTCATTATCATAGCAAACAATAGCATACAGATGACAGCAAAAAAGCCAGTATCTTTTTACCAAAATAGTGGTAAAAAGATACTGGCTTTTATCTGCCTATAAAGGTTCGATCTACTTGTTAATCAAACAGAACTTTATAGACAGAGCGTTCGTTGCTAAATATAACAGCGACTATCCATTAGAAAATTAAATAGCAAAATCTTCAAGACGACGACCTGCGGCTAATGCCTCTACTAACCATGTTGGTTTACGTCCGCGACCAGTCCATGTTTCTTCGTCATTGTCGGTATTACGGTATTTAATGCTACGCTTCTTTTCTAGTTTTTCGCCCGCTTGTAAAATCTCCTCGATACTGGCATTGCTTTCTTCAGCGATTTTTTCAAACTGCGTATAAGCATCATACAAGCGCTGGTGTTGCTTTTGAGCAATAAGCTGCTGTGCATTTTCAGTAATAGCACGTAGCTCATCAACATTTAAGCTGTTTAAATCAATAACATTACTTTTGTTCATAGTGTTTTCCACATTAAAATAAAGGGTATAAATAAATAGCATTTATACTAAAAATAGATTTATCAAGAATTACTAAATACAGTAATTATTAAATAATAAATCTTTCGAATATTGATAAAAATTTGATTGTCTACTGATAAATATGGTGTGAATGCTTAAAATTATAAGCAACGCTAATATAAACAAAAATATTGACAATAACAATGACTTATCGTTATTTTCTACTAAAATCAATAAATGGTGGTTAATTCGATGACAATCAGAGATATTAAATGAATAGCTTTATTTATTAATATTTCTTTAAATAGCCTCCGTAATGATTAAGACTGTATAGCTATTATGAGGCATCATTGATGCACAGGTTCTGTTGGCATATCGGTTTTAAAATGACTTAATTATATAAATGACTCCTTACACTTTCATTATCTGTACATACTAAAAAGCCTTGCATTAGCAAGGCTCTATCTAACTTAATCAACATTACTTAATCAGGTGTATCCTAAAACGGAATGTCATCGTCTACAGGGCCATCTGGCATCGCTGTAGGCTTCGACTGCGCTGGTGCTTGAGTCGGTTTATTAAATTGATTCTGCTGAGCGGGCGCATTCTGATTGTTAAAGCTATTTTGATGACCACCCTGTGACGCACCGCCGCCTTGATTATAACCACCTTGTTGAGCGGGCTGATTGCCTCCTTGCTGACCATAGTCGTTCTGGCCACCTTGGTTACTAAACCCGCCACCCTGATTACCATAGCTACCTTGGTTGCTTTGACCACCTTGGTTATTGCTACCAAAACCACCACCAGCATCATTACTACCACCTGTCGAGCTATCTAGCATTTGCATTTGTTCAGCACGAATTTCAGTGATATAACGGTCTTGTCCGTTGGGATCTTGATATTTACGGGTACGTAAGCTGCCTTCAATATATACCTTACTGCCTTTACGAAGATACTGCGCAGCGATTTCACCCAAGCGATTAAACAACGAAATGCGATGCCATTCCGTTGCTTCTCTTTTTTCACCGCTTTGCTTGTCTGTCCACTGCTCTGATGTCGCAACCGAAATATTGGTCACGCTACCGCCGTTATTGAATTGACGTGCCTCAGGGTCTGCACCGAGGTTACCGATGATGATAACTTTATTAACACCGCGCATGATATCGTCCTTTTACTTATGAATAATTTTATTACCAGCTTTAATCGAGTCTTTAATATAAAGCCTCAATCTTAGCAGTAATATACTTTTACTTTAACCATTTTTCTGTTAAATATCTAGAGGACTTTGCGCCAAATGCGACAGCTCCTGTCGCGAAGTATCTGTGAGCTGTGTCTTGTCCAATTTTAAATAAGCGACCTGTTCTTTTGCCATGACCACCAGCTCATCAACACCCTCTACTGCCAGCATTTGCCGTGACCAGTCCTGAATATCGATATTCTTTGGTATCGTCACAGTCGTACTTGACAAATATGGTGGATCAGCAATAGGAATAATCAGCAATAAAGAGGCGGCCATTATAATTGCCAATATGCCCCATGCCAACAAATTAGGCTGACTCAATAACAACCCGCCCATTGCGCCACCAACAAAAGCACCAAAGAACTGACTGGATGAATTTAACCCCATCGCAGTGGCTTTATTGGCGACTGGTGCGCGTTTAGATATCCATGAAGGAATCGTTGCTTCAAGTAGATTAAAGCCCATAAAGTAGAGCAATAAGCCTAATATAATACCGACGCCAACCTGACCACCGAGCGCCAATAATGCTAAGGCAACCGTCATCAGTGCAATCGCGGCTAAAAATACTTGGCGCATTTTGCGTTTCTTTTCGGCGATGATAATAAAAGGTATCGCGACGGCAAAACCGATGAACAATAAAGGTAAATAGACCAAGCCTTGCTGACGTACCGACAATCCTAGTACGTCATTAAGCTGATGCGGTAAAATAACAAAGATAGCGGTCATGGTCAGATGCAGAGCAAATATGCCAATGTGCAAGCGATTTAGATCACCAATTTTTAGGACTGTTGCCAACTGCTGACCAATCGATTTATTGTCTAAATTGTGCTTAAGTACCCGTAGCGGTGTCGGGACGAACAGTAACAATAACATCGCCAAAACTGCAAAGCCTGCAGTCAACCAAAATAATCCTGAGATGCCAAGCGAGCCTACTAATAGAGGCCCAAAGGCAAAAGCAAGCATGATAGAGGTTGCAATGGTCAAACCCATCGTCGCCATCGCTTTAGTGCGCATCTCCTCACGAGTTACATCAGCAAGTAACGCCATCAATACCGCAGAGACCGCGCCACTACCTGCCAGTGCTCGACCAATAATAACCTCGTAAATATCTGTGGCATTGGCAGCAATAATACCGCCGATGGCAAACAAGACAAGACCTAAAAATATAATTGGCTTACGCGGGAACTTATCCGCGGCAAGGCTCATTGGAATCTGAAATATCGCTTGTCCTAGCCCATAAATACCGACTGCCAAACCAATCAGAAACGGAGTCGCATGCGCGTAATTATCACCATATACAGAAAATACTGGCACAATCATAAACAAACCAATCATCCGCAAGGCAAAGATACCACCGACCCCGAGGATTGCCCGTTTTTCTACGCTATTCATACTTGCCTCACTGGTTCATCATTGCTGGTTTATCACGGCAGCTCTGCTTGTATTATTACGACTGTATCAAGGGTTTAGCCTACAAATTAAGCTCACTAGTATAAGACATTCGCCGTTTGCTTGCCGAGACTTTTGCCCTCCTACTTCAGCATCATAGTGGACACCGACTTAAGCCATTCATTTTACGCAATAATTTTGTTACCAAGTGCATCTGATGGGTCATTACACCTTGAATAATGCAGCTATCATGACAATAAAGTAAGACGTTGAGAACGTTGTGGTCTGAAAAAATTTATGATAAATCTTTTTACAAAACGACGTTATTCTGCCAAATCTATAACAAACCACTCATATTAGTTAATCTTTATTTAGATTACCTTTATCCATTTCAAGTATTAAAAGCATATTCTAATATAGACAGCCATTACTATCGCTTTGTGAAAACTGCATATTTTTATAAAGCCGTATTAATTTGAATAGCAATTTTAAAATTATCCACGTTTTTGATGAATCATTTGACTCATATTGATTGCTCCTTTTAATTTTTTTGAAAATATCATTTAGCAAATAGGAAACCTATCACCGATGGCACACGAGTATATTAAGGTTCGCGGCGCACGCACTCATAATCTAAAAAATATCGACTTAGACATTCCACGAGATAAATTTGTGGTCATTACGGGTTTATCAGGCTCTGGTAAATCTTCCTTGGCATTCGATACCTTGTATGCTGAAGGACAACGTCGTTATGTCGAGAGCTTGTCAGCATATGCGCGTCAGTTCTTATCTCAAATGGAAAAGCCTGACGTTGATAGTATCGAAGGCTTGTCACCGGCGATTGCTATCGAGCAAAAATCAACCAACCATAACCCGCGCTCAACCGTCGGTACGATTACCGAAATTTATGACTATCTGCGTCTGCTTTATGCGCGTATTGGTACGCCGTTTTGCCCTGAGCATGGCGAGCCAATGGTCGCGCAGTCAGTGACTGAGATGGTTGATCAAGTCATGGCACTACCAGATGACACCAAAATCATGATTTTGGCACCCGTCATTCGTGAGCGCAAAGGCGAGCATACGGTGTTGCTTGAGCAATTAATTGGGCAAGGGTTTGTACGTGTACGCGTCGATGGCGATGTTTATGATACCGATGAACTACCAGCGCTCGATAAGAAGAAAAAACACACCATCGAAGTGGTGGTCGACCGCTTTAAAGTCCGTGATGATTTGGGCAACCGCGTCGCTGAAAGTTTAGAGACAGCACTACGTCTAGGTCAAGGTTTGGTGACGCTACACTTTATGGATGGCAATCCAAAAGAAGGCGGCGATGAAAACCAAGTCATGTCAGCCAAGCATTCTTGCCCTGTCTGTGATCGTGCAGTCTCTGAGCTTGAGCCGCGCATGTTCAGTTTTAACAATCCGTACGGTGCTTGCCCAAGCTGTGATGGCCTTGGTAAACGTCAATATTTCTCAGCCGAAAAACTAATCACCCATCATGAAAAATCGCTCAATCAAGGCGCAATTAATGGCTGGGATAAGCGTCATGCCTATTACTTTGGTTTGCTATCAACTGTTTGCAATCATTTCAAAATTGACATGGATGCACCGTGGCAAGATTTACCAAAAGAACAGCAAGACCTTATTATGCAAGGCTCTGGTAAAGAGAAGCTGACGTTTAACTTTACTGATGAGCGCGGTCGTAAAACTAACAAGACCGTACCATTTGAAGGTGTGTTACCTTATTTAGAACGTCGTTATACTAAAACGCAAAGCAACCTCGTCCGTGACGAGCTGGCGAAATACTTGGCTGATACTACTTGTAATGTCTGTGATGGCGCGCGTCTCAATGAGATTTCACGCAACGTCCGCGTTGACGATCAAACCATCGCTCAAATCGTAAAGCTGTCTATCGGTGACGCGGCTGAATATTATAAGACCATTAAAATTGGCGGTCATAAAGGCGAAGTTGCGGAGAAAATCTTTAAAGAGATTAATGAGCGTCTCAACTTCCTCGTTAGTGTCGGGCTTGATTATCTATCGCTAGCGCGCTCTGCTGAAACGCTATCAGGTGGTGAAGCGCAGCGTATTCGTTTGGCTAGCCAAATCGGCGCAGGTCTGATGGGTGTGATGTATGTACTCGATGAACCATCGATTGGTTTGCATCAACGTGATAATGATCGCTTGCTGAAAACTTTAACGCGCTTGCGTGATTTGGGCAATACGGTACTGGTCGTTGAGCATGATGAAGATGCGATTCGTCAAGCGGATCATGTTATCGATATCGGAGTGGGCGCTGGCATACATGGTGGTCATATCATCGCTCAGGGTACGGTCGATGACATCATGGCGAATAAAGAATCGCTGACTGGACAATATATGTCTGGTAAGAAAAAAATCGAGATTCCAAGCATTCGTCATAAAGCCAAAACGATTGATATGGAAGTTAAAGGAAAAGCCAAGCCTAAACAAGTACCGATGACTATTGAGCTAAAAGGTGCATCCGGCAACAACTTACATGATGTTGATTTGACCTTGCCAATAGGTATCATGACTTGTATTACTGGTGTTTCGGGTTCTGGTAAATCGACCTTGATTAACCGTACGCTTATGCCACTTGCCGCGACACAGTTAAATAATGCTTCCACGCTCATCGCGGATAAGCATGACAGTATTAGCGGTCTTGAGCATTTGGATAAAATGGTCGATATCGATCAAAGCCCGATTGGTCGTACGCCGCGCTCAAATCCAGCGACTTATACTGGCGTGTTTACACCAGTTCGTGAAATGTTTGCACAAACTCAAGAAGCACGCGCCCGTGGTTATAAAGCGGGTCGCTTTAGCTTCAACGTAAAAGGCGGACGCTGTGAAATGTGCCAAGGTGATGGTCTTATCAAAGTTGAGATGCATTTCTTACCGGATATGTATGTGCCGTGTGATACCTGTGAAGGCAAGCGCTATAACCGCGAGACTTTAGAGATTCACTATAAAGGTAAAACCATCGCCGACGTGCTTGATATGACGGTCGAAGATGCCACTGAGTTCTTCTCAGCCATTCCAGCGATTTATCGTCGTCTGCAAGCCTTGATGGATGTTGGTCTGAGCTATATTCGCTTAGGTCAGTCTGCACCGACGCTATCAGGTGGTGAAGCGCAACGTGTCAAACTGGCGCGTGAGCTGGCCAAACGTGATACCGGACAGACGCTCTATATCTTGGATGAGCCGACCACTGGCTTGCATTTCCATGATATCGATAAGCTGCTCAATATCTTGCATGCGCTACGAGATAAAGGTAATACCATCGTGGTCATCGAGCACAACTTGGATGTCATCAAAACGGCGGATTGGGTGATTGATCTTGGCCCTGAAGGTGGTAAAGGTGGTGGACTGATCATTGCGGAAGGTACGCCTGAGGAAGTGGCGGAAGTCAAAGGCTCGTATACTGGTGAGTTTTTAAAGCCAATGCTTAAGCAGGCTATGAAAGAAATAAGTTAGTAGAACTTAGGTAATAATTGATGAAAGGCTACTCTTTAGGGAGTGGCCTTTTTTGTTGGGTTGAGTTTTTATTTTAGTGTTAATATGATAATTATTTTAAGAACATCTGTAAGGTAATAAGTAATGGCAAATGTAACGAACCTCGAAAAAAAGCTTGTAAAGCTTATCGAAACTGAAAAACCTTGTGCCATTGCTTTAACTGGCGAATGGGGAGTTGGGAAAACACAATTTTGGAATAATTTTAAGAAAAAATATCATGATCAATTTAAACTAAGAAAATATGCTTATATTTCTTTATTCGGTTTAGACTCTTTAGATAGTCTTAAGCTTGCGATTGCTACTGAAGTACAGACTACTTCGACTGACGACTCAATCTTAAATACTGACGTCTCCACGCACTTTAAAAAACTGTTCAATTTCGTAGGTGGAGGAAGCACAAGTGGTACTGCTGGTGATATACGTTTTGGTATAAACATTGGCAATAAACTGATTACAAACATCATTATGTCCCATCTCAAAAACACTTTGATATGTTTAGATGATATTGAAAGAAAATCAAAAAACTTACCAATGGCAGAAGTTCTGGGATTAGTTAACTATCTTAAGAACGAGCGAAATTGCCAAATTATTATGATTTTGCATGACGAAGAGTCTGAAGACAAAGTTGATTTTGATACGCAAAAAGAAAAAGTATTTGATGAAATACTAGTTTTAAATGATTCATTATCAATGGTTAAAGAAACTGTTAACGATGATGAGATTTTTCCTATATACGAGAAATTTTATCAAACTATGGGTGTTAGAAATCTTAGATTTTATCAGCGCGTTCAGAAAATCTATCAGGAAATAGTAAAAAACTCATCATCTTTATCAAAGTTGAGCAAGGAAGAAATTCTAAGACAAATTCTTATTATCAAGCTTGTTAATGATATCCCTAAAATTCTTGATGTTGATATAAAAGAGCTAGAAACGTATTTTTCCGAAGATGGTCTCGATGGCCGATTAGATATCTTTTTGAAGAGTGATGATGACGCGTTAAAAGCAACTGTGAGAACTAAGAAAGAAGCTGTAGAGGAAAAGCTTGCACAGTTCTACCCTAACTTTCGTATGGAAGGGTGGACTGAGGTTGTTGTCGAACTTATTACAAATATTGATATAGATAGTGAAAAATTCGAAAGACTACTAAACCAAGACTTAATCACTGAACAAGCTTTAGAAAGCGATAGAGAAAAGCGAGATTTGATGGCTGAGTATCATAGCTTAAGCCCAGAGCATGGATTTAACCAAAGACTTTTTGATAATATTAAACATAGAGTAGATAGAGAAATGTTACCTAACCTAACCTTCTGTTGTAATATATTGAGGAAAAATGGAGCTTCTGATCTATCTAACCAACTTAAAGAGTTGGTAGAGAACTATATTGAAGCAAAAGTTTCAGAAGGTTTAGAGCAAGGTCTGATGGAAAGCTATTATTTGAATCATTCAAATACAAATGATCTTTTTTATAACTTTCTCCAGCAAGCTGTAAAAAGACATAAAAAAGATCTTATCTTAAATGACAACGCTAATATTATGTCTAAAATTTTTATGCGATTTTGCAAACATGGAAATGATAGTGAGGATTTTTTCGCAGCTATACAAAATATTAGCAAAGAAAGCTTCAGTGTTGTTATTTGGCAGCCACTCATTAATGGGTCAAGTAGAATGCTATATATTCGAGAGTTGCTAAAACACCCTGCTTTTAGAACTGATATTGCTAAGTTTAAAGAAGTTAAGCGATGGACTCTAGAGTTACTTCAAGAGAGAATTGAAGAAAATCCAAACAGTAAAGCAGCTATCGAACATCTTTTAGAACTTACGGATAACTTAGAGAATATTTGATCGTAATACTGAATAGTTGCTTTGAGATGCGTTTTAGCCCCAATTGCCTTGGTTGACCAATATATGGGCGACCAAGATATGAGTGGAAAGCGGGATTAGCTCTTATAAAAATGCTCTCAATTAGACAAACTCCCTCTCAACATTCATCACTCTTGCATCTATCGTCCGTTCTATCTTCTCCTCGATTTGACTGCATTGCGATTCAACCTCACGTTTAGACAGCCCGACGATCACAAACGTCCATTCACTGGCATCATGCCGATCACGCTCGCCGCTCTCGCATACTGCAACGCTTGGCGTATTGCCAAAGCGTGCATGCAAGCCACCCATGCGTTGGCGCTTTTCTTTTAATGAGCCACAACCGGGTAGCGCAAAAGTCAGCGTTAAGATAGCGATATGCATTTTATTCTCCTTGCAACAGTGGTTTACGCTTTATAATAGTAGCAAATAAGCATGGCAAGTTATGCTATCGTTACCTTGCCATATCGATGTCCTATAACCACTCACACTGTTTATATTTATATCATTCGAAAATATCACAATAGCCAATATGCGTATCTAATCCATGACTTCTATCAGCTACGTACAGCAACAGCATATTACTCGATTATGCGTGCGCTGCGGCTTGCTCCTTATGCAATATGGTGCTGAGTCTGCCGTGGTGGTGGACTTGTCCAAACGCTTAGGGCTTGCCTTGGGGATGAACAGCGTAGAATGTTCGCTGAATTTTAATGCCATTACCTTGACCACTATCTGCGATGAGCGCTGTATCACCACCACCAGAGACACGATCAATCAGAGCATTAATGTCAATTTATTGGTACAAATCCAGCAAATTGTCAATAAAACCGAAGCCGACACAGATATTGATAATGACAAACTGAAACCTGAGCTAACTCAACGCACGACCCTTGCTTTTGATGAGTTAGATAATAAGTCGGTGTATCCAACATGGTTGGTGGGCATATTTGTTGGGGCGTCTTGTGCTGCATTTGCTTATCTAAACGGCGGCAGTTGGTCAATTACCGCCGTAACCTTTATCGCGGGTATGGTAGCGATGCTCACTCGTATCTACCTGTCCAAGCACCATTTTAATCCCTTTATAGCGGTCATCGTGACCGCTTTTATCGCCTCTTTAATTGGGTCGACGACCTATTATTTTGATATTGGTAATAATGCCGATATTGCTGTTGCCTCTAGTGTACTCTTATTAGTACCAAGCTTTCCTTTGATCAATTCTTTCTCAGATATCCTAAAAGGCTATGTCAATATTGGGATTGGGCGTGCCGTTTTTACCTATATGCTGACTTTGTCCGCGTGCGTTGGTATCGTAATGGCGCTGGGATTACTTAGAATACAGCACTGGGGGTTTTGACATGTGGTTCATTGAAACCGTTGCGCTGTCGTGTATTATTACCCTTGGTTGGACGCTGATGTTTAGCGTGCCCAAACGTTACATTTTGCCTTGTTTGCTGATGACCGCGTTTGGATTCGGGCTAAAGACGGCTCTCGTTTATGAACATGTACATATCGTGGTTGCCAGCTTTTTCGGGGCGATGCTTGCCAGCTTTTTGGGGGTGTATTTTTCTAAAAAGTACACGCTACCGCCCAAAGCATTAATTTCGCCCAGTGTCATCTGTATGATGCCAGGTATCGCTGCTTATAAAGCAATGGTCAGTATGGTACAGATTGGCTATTTTGGCTTTTCCGACGAGTTATTTAGCCAAATGATGGTGTATTTATTTGAGGCCCTATTTGTGACCTCAGGATTGGTACTCGGCTTATCTATTCCTGGACTATTATTTTATAGACGTCGTGCCATCGTATAGATGGTGGACTGTTTATAGCTAGGCACTGTTTTCAATTAACGTTCCAAATTACATTAACAACCCCTTAATAAAGAGACTCAATATGACTAAACACTATGATTATATTTCCATTGGCGGCGGTAGCGGCGGCATTGCCTCGATTAACCGCGCAGCGAGCTATGGCAAAAAATGCGCCATTATCGAAGCTGATAAATTGGGCGGCACCTGCGTGAACTTGGGCTGCGTACCCAAAAAAGTGATGTGGTATGGCGCACAAGTTGCTGGAGCCATTCATAAGTATGCGCCAGATTATGGCTTTGACGTTGAACTAAAAGGCTTTGATTTTCAAAAACTGGTACAGAGCCGTCAACAATATATTCAAAACATTCACCGCGCTTATGACAATAACTTGGCAAAAAACGGTGTTGAAGTGATAAAAGGCTTTGCCAAATTTGTTGATAATCATACCGTAGAAGTGAATGGCGAGCTTATTACCGCTGACCATATTTTGATTGCTACAGGCGGTCATCCTATTAAGCCAAATATCAAAGGCGCAGAACATGGCATCGATTCTGATGGTTTTTTTGCCTTAAATCATTTGCCAAAACGGGTCGCTATCGTTGGAGCGGGATATATCGCCGTTGAGATCGCTGGTGTGATGAATAGTCTTGGCGCTGAGGTACACTTGTATGTCCGTCAGCACTCGCCGCTGCGCTCGTTTGATCACACCATTGTGGAGACTTTGCTGATAGAGATGGAGCAAGACGGTATTCAGCTGCATACTAACACCATGCTCACTGAAGTTGTTAAAAATGACGATGGTAGCCTGACTTTGTGTACCACAGATGGTGCTCTTGATACCGTAGACTGCTTGATTTGGGCGATTGGTCGCGCGCCTTCGACGGACAATATCAATTTGCAAGTGACGGGCGTGGAAACGACCGAGTTTGGCAAAATCATAGTCGATAAATTCCAAAACACCAATGTTAAAGGGATTTATGCGGTAGGCGATATTATCGAAAACAGTGTTGATTTGACGCCAGTGGCTATCGCAGCAGGTCGTCGCTTGTCAGAGCGCTTATTTAATAACAAACCTGATGAGCATCTAAACTATGAGCTGATACCGACGGTTATCTTTACCCACCCTCCTATTGGCACCATTGGTTTGTCTGAAATCGATGCCGTAAATCAATTTGGTAAAGACAGTATTAAATGCTATACCTCCACCTTTACGGATATGTATAGTGCGGTGACTCAGCATCGCCAAAAGTCTACAATGAAGCTGATATGTTTAGGTGAGGAAGAAAAAGTCATTGGCTTGCACGGTATCGGCTTTGGCGTGGATGAGATGATTCAAGGCTTTGCGGTCGCGATCAAAATGGGCGCAACCAAAGCTGACTTTGATAATACCGTTGCCATTCATCCAACTGGCTCAGAAGAGTTTGTGACGATGCGTTAGCAATGGACTAGGTAATATTAGTAATAGCCTTATCTATTATATAAAAAGGATACCGTTTGGGTATCCTTTTTTATTATCAGCAACCAATAGAAGTGCTTATTTATTAGTGCTTATTTATTAGTGCTTATTTATTAGAAAGTATCAAAGCCTCTAATTACCCAATACCCACTCATCATTGACTAGATAAACTTTAAATCCCGTCTTGTTGGTTTGGCTATTACCCGCAATCGTTTGGGTGACATCAGCGCTACAGAGATAGGCATTTTCACCCTCAATGGTATCGCAGTCGATATTCTCAATGTGCTCAAGCTTTGGCATCATGGTCTCCATCATGCCGCTCATGGCTTTTGCCATCTTATCATTGCCTGCGTTAGCCTTTGCGTCCTCTACTATCTTGGTAGTTTGCTCATATTGCGCTTCGATCAGCCCTTCAACCGTATTTTCAGGAGGCGCATTAGAACACGCGGTAAAAAACGGCGTGAATACCATAATGAATACCGATTTTTTGAAATTTCTCACGTCGTCGTCCTGATATGTTTATAAAATTTAAGGTGCGGATAAGTCAGACAGTACAATCGGGATGCTGCTATGATGTGCTTAATAATGATGGTTGCGAGATAATCATGTGGCAGGCGTATTTTTTTATATTACCGATTGGGCTTGGTATTTTAACCTTGGTTGTCAGTCTGATATTTTTATTTGCCTATATCACCTCTAATGACAATGCCACACGCTTACCAGCATTTAACTGGTTTAAGCGCTTAATTGTGGTGGCATTTTTACTGCTGAGTATAGGACTGTTTATGACTTTCACATACTTTTGGGGTCAATAATATTAGCCTTTACATATTTTTTAACTGACTGGTTTTTCCAATTCTAATAATTCCAAATCCTGACGCTTTGGCTCGCCATTATTACCATCATTTGGAAACGGCATTTTATTGCCATTTAGCTGATAACCGCGGCGCTGATAATAAGACAATAGCTCAGGACGATGGCTTAAAATAGACATGGTCAAACGAGCCCGTTTTTTATCAGAAACTTGCTCATCTGGTTGTAGATGACGACCTGCAAATGTCTCGGCTGCTTGCAAAATCACATTACCAACGCCCTGTCCTTGTAACTCAGGATGGACGGCAAACATACCGATATATGCTTTCTTATCACCAGCAGCATTAACTTGCATATCTACTCCGATACAGCCTAATAGCTCACCTGTTTCTTCTCCATCACGCTCGCTTGTGGTCGTCTTTGGATAAACAAAGAGATAATGGGTGGGATTGGCGATGGTACTAGCCAGCTCATCTTGAGTGATACGAATACCACCGATTAAGTCTGCTTCGTTGGTCCAGCCTTCTGTCTGCCGATAACAACGATTCAATAGCTGCTCAAGTGCGTCGATATCACTAGCTTCTGCTTGACGTAAGAAAACAGTTTCTTTATTGGCATTGTCGTTATTAATATTGTCGTTATTAGTCTGGGCTTCATTCATATTATTTTGTCCTTTTATTATCCGTATATTCAGTTCATTACAAAAAGGTCATAAAGAGGCTGATAGAAATTTTTGCAGCCTCTTTCGGCGGAGGCACAGCACGCAAGAAAATTTCTATCTGCCTCATGTATCGATAAAATACGTGAGTTTTTTATGTGATATCTATCCTAGATTAAAAAGCTGACCTAAATAAATAGCTCAGCTTTAATAGTAATATTTATCCGTTTTCATTACTAGCGCGATAACGCCTGCGCTTGCTCGATGATATCAAACCCTGCGCTAATCTGTGCCCGCGTTGGCGCATGACCTTGGCGTAATAACTCAGAGAATGCCACCAGCTCTTTATCACGTCCAAGTGAGCTTGCTGCACTGGCACGCGTGTTTTCACCCTCGTTATCGAAGTAGTATTCTATGTAGTTAAAACTATCTGGCGAACCCATTAGAATGCCATGATCTGGCGTCGCAGCATGTCCACTATAACGCAAACTTTTGCCATATTGCATCGTCCAAAAGAAAGGAATACGCTCCTGAAGCGATTTGACGTTATCGTCATTTAAGATAGTAGCAGCCGTCACCATGCCATGTTGCAATGCAACCCGCCAATGCTCAATACGCATACGCCCCAGTTGATTGGGCGCTTTGGCAATATCCCCCAACGCATAGACGCCATCACGCAGTTGTAAATGCTCATCGACTTGTACGCCATCTGGATGATTTGTATTCTGTAATAACTCGATACGCGGTGCGACACCTGTTCCTAAAATGACGATATCAGCATCGATTTGCTCACCATTGGCTAATGTGACGCCATTAACTTGTGAGAAGTTATCTTCGTTATTAGTAGTAGTATTTTTAGCTGCAGTGATTTCAGAGACACTGGCATCAAACACGAACTCAACATCATTTTCTTTATGCAATTTAATCAGCGCATTACTGACCGTTTCTGAGACGATATTGCCCATCACCCGATGGTCTTGACCGATAACGGTGATAGAAGCTGTGGTGCCCGATTGCGCCAATGCTGACGCGACCTCCATACCGATAAATCCCGTCCCGACGATGACTACGCGCTGATCATGACTGGCGGCTTTGATTAATTTGGCATCATCTATACTACGCAAGGTATAGACACCATCAAGCGTTGCCCCTTTAATAGGTGGAATCTTGGGCTCAGCGCCGGTTGCCACAACTAAAAATTCCGCTGTTAGCTTGTTGCTATCACCCTTTTCATCTGTTATCACGATACTACGCTCATTGAGCAACACTTCACTGACCGTTTGGTTTAAGCGCAGTTCAATATCGTGTTTGCTTGCCCAATCTGTACCGCCTAGTAATAACTTTTCTTCTGGCATATTACCGGCCAAAAAAGCCTTGGATAATAAAGGACGATTATAAGGGGCTTTGTCCTCGGCACTCACCAAGGTAATCTTGCCACCGTAGCCAGTATTGCGCAGCTGATGAGCAGTCATAAACCCTGCACCGCCGCCGCCAACGATAATAGTATGAGTATCAGTCAGCTTATCATTTTCAACCTGCTTATCTATCTTGGCTGAGGTATCAACCGTTAGGCTGTCACCATTATCTATGATTTGATATTGAGTCAAGCCTGTTGTCGCGATTGGCTCCAGTAATGCGCCGTCGCTGCTATCAAAAGTTGCATGATGCCAAGGACAAATAACGCGATTACCACAACGCAAACCTGTACCCAAATCTGCTCCAGCATGCGGACATTTGCCATCAAAAGCGCGAAACGTGCTGTCGTCACGGGTAATTAAAATGATACTATCGTCATCTTGCTTGTACGATTTCATGCCGCCGCTGACAATATCAGCTTTGTTGATAGTGACTGTATTTATAGTAGCTGCCTTACTCATAAGTCATCCTTAACGGTTATAATGGTTCCTGTTTAAAGCGTGTCGAGACTTATCGATAGTAGCAAGCCTCCTTCACTTATGCTGTTCTTTTGTATATTGACCACGTTGCAAAACGTAATGACTGCTTTTTTAATCCCTATTAATGTTCTATAAAACGTAAAAGACTATCTTATGACTGTTCAAGACCATGATATTACCGCTGCTACTGATACTGCCAATTTACCGCAGCCGATACAGCCGCTGTTAAAGCATGCTACTTATAAGGCTCATACCACGGATTTTATTGTTAACGAGTTGCTACCATTAGAGTTCACCGGTGAGGGTGAGCATCTCTGGCTACATATCCAAAAGTCAGGGATGAACACGGCGTATCTTGCCAAATTATTGTCCGAATGGGCGGATATTCCTTTACGTGATGTCGGCTTCTCAGGACTGAAAGACCGTCATGCGCTAACAACGCAGTGGTTTAGCTTGCGCATACCAAAAAAGCAATTACCAGACTCTGAGTTTGCGCCCGTAGATATCGGTGCTAATGAGTCAATCACTATCCTTGAGCAGCAGTGGCACAATAAAAAGCTCAATCGTGGCACGCACCGCGCCAATCAATTTATTATTACTTTACGAGATATCCAGTTTGCTGATTTAGAAGTTACAGCGTCCGAGCAGGATTTATCGGCTAAACAAAGTGACAAAAGTGCTGTCGAGCAGCATTTAGCCAATATCAGCACAACGGGCGTGCCCAATTATTTTGGCCCGCAGCGCTTTGGTCGCAGTGGCAACAATATTAGAGAAGCATTGTCGTTGTTTGCGCGTCCTGTACCTGAGGCCCGTCCGCCGTTTAATAAAGGCAAACGTAAACGCGTGCCACGCGAGCAAAACACTATGGAGCTATCGGCGGCACGCAGTTTGATATTTAATGAGATATTGGCAGCACGTGTCCGTGATGGCAGCTGGAACCACGGACTTGCAGGTGAAGTATTTAATCTAGATGGCTCAGGCTCGATATTTGCAAGCGACGAGATAGACGATACCTTACGAGCCCGTCTTGAATCAGGCGATATCCATCCGACCGCCGTGCTGTGGGGCACAGGTAATGAGAAGGTCAGCGGCAAAGCGGCAGCCATGGAAGCGGACACCGTAGCGCATAGTCCATTGTTAACACAGCTAGCCACAGGTCTAGAGCAGCGTGATATCAAGGCGCAAAGGCGAGCACTACGATTACCTATTGAAGCATTAAGCTGGGAATGGCAGGATACAAAAGGTAGTCAGATACTGATCTTAAACTTTACTTTGACGACCGGTAGCTTTGCGACCAGCGTATTAGCAAGTTTGGTACAAGAATTAAATACCTAGACATTATCTATGTCATAACCGGTTAAGAATCTAAAAGATTAAAGTACTGATTTATTTGCTAGCGGTATAAAATGAGATAACCGTGCTACTTTCTGCTGCTAGTATCTCGTTGGCACTAACGACTTGATTACGTCCACGATCCTTGGCTTCGTATAGTGCTTTATCAGCGATACAAATCAAGCGCTGGCAAATGTCGATGGGCAATTGTGCCTTCGCGATTTCTGTGGCGACTCGTTTTCTTCTGTGAGCAATTCTTCGTTGCGAGCTGTTTTGTATTGGGCTACTTTTTTGCAATTCTTTAATAGATAAACGGTCTTTTTTTGAATTATTTGGCGATTGTATATTCTCTTCTAATTCAGTAGCCCTATATTCACTTTGAATATGAATACGCTCAGCATGCGTTAAAGTATAAACCCCTAAACTTGCCGTGACATTAAAATCTGTATGGTTGTCGCCACTGATGACTTGCTCAGCAATATCTCGTCGCAGCTGTTTAGCAATCGTCATGACGCTATCATGCGAGGTATCTGGGAGCACGATTAAAAACTCTTCTCCACCATACCGACTCACAATCGCCTCTTCTGTCAATGAATTCAATAAGGTTTGTGCAACCTCTGACAATACTTGATCGCCAACATCATGACCATAATTGTCATTAATGTTTTTGAACCAATCTAAGTCTAATAATATAATACTGACGTCCTGCTGATCTCTCATTGCCAAAAGCGCCTGCTGCATTTGCGTTAAGCCATAACGGCGACTTTTTAGCTGAGTCAATTCGTCATGATTGGCATACTGCATAATCTCCGCTTTACTGTTATCCAATATCAACAGCAGCGTGCGAAACATATAGATGATAAAAATCGCTTTTGGCAGCGACATATAAATATGTGTGCTGCGCCAAAAAAACGCGGAAGAAAAACGCAGTTGATTAAACGTATCCCAGCTAAGTGTCCCATTTTGGAATATGGACGCAGAGATGGCATTTTCGATAGCCGTGGTCTCGCTATAGGTCAAATAGTTATAGCTATCCAAGGGAAAAGAGGTCGTTGTCATTTGTTGCAGGTTGGGAATCGTAAAGCCGAAATAGGGAATTAATGCAGCCGAAAAAATCAGCATACTATGAGCCAAAAAAGCCTTCCATACATAACGTCGCCGTATAAGCATCATACCCAGCATCGCCCCGCCCACCAGCGACACCCCAGCCACCAAGCTGCTATGCCCCATTACCAAAATAACCACCGCAATATAAGTACTATAAAGCGTGATTAATACCGCCTGCCACGTATGTAGCGAGCCGCGACCGGTTTTAATAGGCGATGAGCGACTGATCATCCATAAAAAGAAGAGTCCGAGCAGCGTAATGCCAATCCATAAAGGATACAATAGCGCCATGTCAACATAGGAGCCATAGGTCTCTCTACGAAACCAAACATACAAGCACCAGATCCAATGTAAGGTAATTTCCATCAATACAAACAATGCTAGCAGCAATGCTCTATCAGCAGCCTGCCACTCGAAAATAACTCGAGAGAGTTTTCTATAGCCTAGATGAGATATCGAAAAAGCCATAATGAGCTACCGAAAACAATGAAAGTGATTGAGTTAAAACCAGAGCAATCCATCCGGTGTCATGATTGATACTAAATCTGAACTTATCATTGAGTGTGGCAATTTTTGATCTATTTATCAATCCGTTTAATTGATTCATCGGTCAATAAGTGCAGCTGTGTTCTATTTAAGATAAAGCCGCAAAAGATTGCCAGATACCTTGCTGTTCGGGATGCATGTTGGGGACATCGCCCAAGCGTCGCCATGGCATATTACTCCCATGAAAGTCGCTGCCTATCGATGCAGCAAGCTTGTGCTCAGCAATACTACGGTCAACCATTTTACGCGTACTGACAGGCTCGCTATTGGCAGGTAGCTCACAAGCATCACCACCAAGCTGCGCAAATTCTTCGATAAGCTTACGGACGCGCGTCGCTGACAGCTGATACCGCGTTGGATGTGCCAACACCGCTTTGCCACCACATTCCTGTATCAGCTCAATGCCGCGCTGCATCGTCAGCGCCTCGATCGCCACATAAGCGGGTTTATTGTCTGCCAAATACTTATCAAAGGCTTTTTGTACCGTCTTTACTTCACCACGTTCAAATAACACTTGTCCGATATGTGCGCGCCCAACGGCTTGCGGGTTGCCACTAGCTTTAGCAAGAACAGCTTGCCACAGCTCATCATAATCGATACCAAGCAGCTTACTGAGTTTTTCTGTAATACGTTGACCGCGAGTCGCGCGGCTGTCTTGCAACTGTTGTAGGGTGGCGTGCATTTTTTCGCGGTCGGTAAAATCAAGACCAAGTACATGAATAATTTTATTGGTAGATTTATTTTTACCGTAGCCGCCGCTCAAAGTATGCTCACAGCTGATTTCTACGCCATTAATCAGTTGTATATTGCAAGCTTCTGCCGCGGCGCGTGCTTCATCGATACCTAGCAAGGTATCATGATCGGTTAAGGCCAATACATTAATGCCAGCCGTATGGGCGCGCTGTACCACTTCTGCCGGCGCATAAGTGCCATCAGAGCAGGTACTATGACAATGTAAATCTATTTTCATAAAGCAAGCCTTAGAGTTTTGAATATTCTTGAGTAAAATAAGGTTAAAAGTGTCAAAGCAGCTCATATCAGAGGATTATAGTGTTGATTGCTTTTTTTTGGCGCAGTAGACGTGTAAACTAGCGCATACGTTTTAGTTGGACATTTTATTTGCTATGAAAGCCTTATTAGACTTCATTCCTTTGATCGCGTTTTTTATTGCTGCTCGTTACAATGGTATTTTGGCAGCAGCTGGCGCATTGCTCGTTGCTACTATCATCGTCTATGCGATTCACTTTGTGCGTCAAAAGGGCAAGTTCGACAAACAGCAATGGGTCGTCTTATTGTTAACTATCGTTTTTTGCGGTGGTACTCTGCTGTTACGTGACGATATTTACTTGCGCTGGAAATCACCGATTATTAACGGTATTTTTGCGCTAACGCTGTTGGTCAGTGCCGCAATCAATAAACCTTTGATGCAATTGGCAATGAAAGATGTTTTTTCGCTCACGATGAGTGGTTGGAAAAAACTGACCATTGCTTGGGCATTGTTTTTTGCGATGATGGCTGTCCTACATTATATCACGGCATTTACCATGTCAGATGAAGCTTGGATTAACTTTAAAACTTATGGCTGGATTCCGCTGATGCTGGTATTCGTAGTTGCTCAGTTTTTGTTATTGAAAAAGCATCTAAACCCTGCATTGACGGATAAGTCAGCTAAATAAAAGTCAAATAGGAGCTGATAACTTAATAGTAGATATTTTGTTATCTCTGAATGCCACTGATAACTATCATGCTTTATAAAGTCTGATAAGACAAAATGACGCATGATAGTTATGGATTCTAACGCTCTATTTTTATTATTAATTGGGGAAGCAACATGTCTTTATTCGCCATTATCGGTCATGACGTAGCAGGCAGTAGCGCGCAACGTCAGCTGACACGCCCAGAGCACGTTGAGCGCTTACAAATATTGAATCGTGAGCAGCGCTTGATTATCGCCGGTCCAACCCCTATCGAGCACGGGAAAAGCGAGATGTCAGGCAGCCTGATTATCGCGGACTTTGACTCGCTTGAGGCAGCTCAGAACTGGGCAAGCGCTGAGCCGTATTTGCGTGACGGTGTTTACAGTCATGTCGACATCAAGCCATTTATTCAAGCTCTACCAGCAGTGAATGTCAGCACAACAAATGAGGTAGCATCATCGTGATTCAGCGGTTACTCTCATTAAAAAGTCGTAAAACTGGTCTTGTAAGTACTGTTTTTGTGGGCATAGTATCTATTGCTGCCCTGTCAATGTCAGTACATGCAGCGCCAACACTGACTAGTCAAACCGAGCCCGCAGCAGGGATTGTGCCAGCACTAATCGCAGCTAACAACGCTCCTCAATCGAGCGACCCTCAAACAACTGCTCCGGTCATAGAAATGGCTACCGCAGCAAAGCCTGCTACCGATATTAACGATACCTTGGCGGCACAGCTGCAACCATCAAATAAAGCTTTATCGGCTGCCAACCAAGAATTACTAAGCCGTAATGCCCAGCTGCAACGCCAAGTCAATGATTTGCAGACGCAAGCAAACGTCTTGGTTTATGAAAGTCAAGGTCAATTATTTTTATATGGTGCATTTACTGTTTTGCTTAGCCTATTGGTCGGTATTTTCATCTCATGGCTGGTATTTGTTCGCCGTGAACGCTGGTAGTTGCATTTTTATCGATTGAAATCATCTATTGGATTGATGTCTACCGATTTGATGCTCCACTTCCTACTTGCTTGACCACTGTTGGGTTGATAAATAATTATGCCTAAACCAGATTCTATGGCTATTAATACAACCAAAAGCACGACACCAGCATATGTTATCTCTCCAGCCAACATTGAGTGGCAAATTGATGATGCTGGTAATGAAGTGCCAATATCAGGTGAGTTTGACGATGCCTATTTTTCGCAAGCAGATGGTTTAGCAGAATCTCACCATGTATTTTTGGGACATGATCAGCTGCCCACGCGATTGGCAAACCTTATTCCTAAGCAATGCTTTACGATCTACGAACTAGGTTTTGGTACAGGACTTAATTTACTCGCGACTTGGCAGTTGTGGCGACAGCTTCGATTAAAACATCCGCACTTAGCAAGCGCCCGTTTGCACTTTATTACTACCGAAAAACATCCCGTCCCCCTTAATGACTTAGCAAAGATACTTGCCCCACTGGGACAATGCACACCTGAACTGGCACTGTTGATTGAGCAACTTTTAACCAGTTATCCTCCTCTTATCGCTGGTTGTCATCGGCTAGATTTTATTGATGATAATTTAACCCTTGATATTTGGCTAGGTGATGCTAGTGATAGCTTAGCAAGTTTAGATAGTGCAGTAGCTACTCAGCGTCCGTACATCAATGCCTGGTTTCTAGATGGGTTTGCGCCTTCTTGCAATGAGATCTTATGGACAGAGCGTATCTTTAGCCACATGCAACGCCTATCACGTGCTGGTACGACTGCTGCTACCTATAGCTTTGCAGGTATCATCAAACGTGGATTACAGTCGCAGGGTTTTGTCATTAAAAAGAGCAAAGTGCTTGGGTCTAAGCGTGAGATGCTCACGGCCGTTATGAGCGAGATGTCATCTTTAGATAAGCCTATTTCAACCTTATCTAATAAGGTGCCTTTGTCCAACTATCCTAATAATGCAGTCGTTATCGGTGCTGGTGTGGCAGGACTACTGACTGCATGGTCACTTGCCAATCGTGGTATAAGCGTGACAGTGCTCGATAAAGACGCACCGCTGGCTGGTGCATCTGGTAATCCGCGTGCCCTACTCGCCCCGAATATGACGCCTATTCATCATGTTTATGAGCATCTGCATTCTATTGGCTATTTATACAGTGGTCGATTATATCGATACTTTAATCAGCAAGCTGCTATCCAAAAATCGCCGCTGATACTTGAGCAGACCGGCACATTAGACTTACTGGTGAAAACTAATATTGGTACGGAGCAGATTTCAGATTATCCAGATGTTATGGCAACCACTGCTAGCCCCGAAAAAGCACAAGATATCATTGGTTTAAAAGATAAAGACTTAGCTCATAATTTGTATCTGCCACAGTCCGGTTTGGTCAATCCACAAGCCTTGAAAACTGTTATTCTTGCGCACCCAAATATCACCTATCAGCAGCTCAATATTATTAATATTAAGGAAACCGAGAACAGTATCATTTTGATAGGCTCTAAAGAGGACAAAAATGCGAGCCAAGCCTCTTTGACTATCACAGCTGACCATGTTGTGATTTGCGCGGCTTATGAAAGCCATCAATTGGATAAACGTATCGTTAAGTGCCGTACGATTCGCGGGCAACTGTCTTGGTTTACGCCAACTGCGCAGCAACTGACTAGATTGCCTAAATTGCCGCTCAAATACAGTGGCTACTGTGCGCCATTTATTGGACAGAGCGGTGATGCGGAACTGAACCATATTAGCGAAAATCAGCCACAGTTTTTACTTGGTGCAAGCTTTATCGATGGCGATACCAATATCGATGTCCGAGATGAAGAAAATCAGCAAAATTATGACAAGTTGATTGAAGATATGCCTGAATTAAGCAGCGTCTTGCCAAATGATATCAGTACATGGCATGCGCGTGCTGGCATTCGTACTCAAACGATGGATTATCATCCATTGGTCGGATTACTTGCACAGAGTCAGCGTTTATGGACCATGTCAGCAATGGGTGCAAAAGGTTATGCGATTGCACCTATATGTGCCGAAGCCTTAGCAGATATGATGTTAGGCTGTTTTACACCTTTATCTGCCGCTATGTTGGCGCGCCTATCGCCCAATCGGGCGCGGCTACATAAAGTACATAAGCATAAAACACGTCAATCATTAATTTAAGTTCAGTACCTTAGCTATATGCCTAATTATGACCCTCACTAATGGATAGCTGTCTTATTATGAAAACTCTTCCCTCTACCCTTATAAAATCAAAACCATATTTTCAGGCTGTATCTGCCATTTTTTTAAGCTTAACACTGTTGATTGCCTGCAAAAAAACACCAGAGCCTGAGACCACTAATGAAACAGCCACAGATGTGGCAGTTCAAACGACACCTGTGACTTCCAACATTAATGTACCCAATGTTACTGATGATATTAATGCCAACGCGTCTGCTGTGAATCCAGAACAAGATGTGAACTTAACGGAGCTAGAGGATAATCTTGGCACAACGGATACCTCTGTCATTGACCCTGCTCCAGCGCAAGCCATTACAGGCGCGCAAATCACTGACGTTAAATATCGAAGTGCCTCGGGCGAATCATTATCAGTCGTTTTTGAGACTTCAGCAGCGGGCATGCTTAATGCCATCATCACCTTACCGAACAAACCTAAAATGACCTTAAGCGCGCCTGAGGGTCAAGGTAATAATCCTACCTATCGCTCAAGCGATGGCAATGTTCAGCTAATTAGTCATGCTGGCGGTGGTACGGTAGATTTTATTCAAAATAATAAAATGACAAGCTTTGATGCCATTAGTGCCGATGCAGAATTGATTACTGAATAAGCTTTATAAGTATAAAAACATGTCGTAAAGTTAGTGGAAATGGCAATAAAAAAGGCTGCAAACGTTGATATCGTTGCGGCCTTTTTTATTGCCTAACTGACCCATTTTTCTGTTATTTAACCAAATCCAGTAGTTTTACCAAACAGACCCACAAGCCAGCTCATCAGTGACCACAGACCCCAGCCAATAATAGCAATGACAATGAGACCTAACATATCAGGAATATGCAGATACAGCCAAGCAACCACTCGATTGCGCCAAAAAGCGCCAAAACGACTCTGCTGCTTATCTTCAAGTGATTGATGCAAAAATGGGCGATCCATATGGATGGTTTCGGTGATGCCATACTCGTTTTGTAGATGCTCATGGACGATGCTCAAGGTCTTACGACTAGGACGAATAAAGATGTCAAGCAGCGTCCCGATACCCGGTACGATACCAACCACCATATCAATCAGTGCCAATCTAACAGCGGGCGTCATTTTATGTGCGGGTACACCGAGCTGACGACCCAATATAAATGCATAACTGGTTAATGCCAGACCTGCTAAATCTCCTGCCAGCGGAATGGTCGAGAGCGCCGCATCTGCGCCCATGCCTTGCTTGGTGAAAGGCACACGTACGAGCGAATCCATGGTATTGGCAAATTTTGCCAATTTACGCTCCGTCTCAATCACCTGCTCGCGCGTCAAACCATTCTCAGCCAATCTTGCCTCATAATCACTCTTAGGCATATTATGCACAGATGATTTCTTGGTCTTTAGTCTCGAAAATTTATTGAGCTTATCCATTAAAAGTCGTCCAGATACAAGCGATGGCTATAAGAGCAAAGACGTAACGTCCTACCCATATATTGGCTAAAAATGCTTTAAAACAAGCCAAAGCATTACGACTGGCACACGCACTGTTTTGCTTAGCAAACATCATCGCGACTAACGCCAAGCCAAAGACTGGCGTAATACCTAAACTGGTCGGGGCAAAATAATGCCACATGACTGCGCCCATGATAACTAAAAACAACATCTGTAGTAATGAGATGATAATCACATCATAACGACCAAATAATATCGCGGTTGATTTGACCCCTATTTTTATATCATCCTCTCGGTCAGCCATTGCATATTGAGTATCATAAGCAACTGTCCAACACATATAAGCAAGGAATAACAACCAACACCAGATATCAGGCGCGCCTTGTATCGCGACATATGCCATCGGTATCGACCAGCCGAAAGCCGCCGCCAAAAATACTTGCGGCAAATGCGTATAACGTTTCATAAATGGATAAATAAACGCCAATATGACGGCACCAAACGACCAATAGAATACTTGAATGGGTAAAAACAGAAGCAAACTTGCACTCAATAATATTAATACTGAAAAAGCTGCAATTGCCTCTTTAGCAGACAGACGGCCATCAGCTAACGGACGACCTTTAGTACGGCTTACGTGACCATCAACTTTACGGTCGGCAAAATCATTAATCGCACAGCCTGCTGCCCGCATCAATATCGCTCCAAGGGCAAAAATCACAAAGATACTGAAACTGGGTAGCCCTGCCGTAATGCCTGCGCCTTGTTGCTGCGCCTGCCCCATCGCAGCGAATAATACACCCCATAATGTTGGCCATAGTAGCAGTTCAATACCTACTGGCTTATCAAAACGTGTCAGCTGAATATAAGCTTGTAGCTTGTCGTTAAATGTCATGGCGTTTTAATTATCATGGATAGAAAATAGTAAATAATGATTTGGGTGTATAGCAATTTAAGTTATAGAACTTGGCGTACGCTATAGTGAGTTCAATATAAAAGAGTTACGCTCAGAATAGCATTATGCTGGAATAAATTTCTCTCGCTTGCTGTGCGCTTCGCACTCCAGAGGCTTCGTAAAATTTATCCCAGCAGTACTGTATTCTTTTTAAATTGAATCGACTATACTTTTTTTGATACTAATAATGCCACTAGACTTGTTGCCATATCTTATTGGCTTCAATGAGTGATAGCTCGGGATACTGCTTGCGTAAGGCTTTAATCGCAGCAACTTTCTCTTTTTGTGCAGCTTGCTGGCGTAAAAATGCCAATTGCTCTTTAGGGTTACTTAACTCTTTTAGACGTGCTTCAAGGCGCAAGATTCTGGTACGCAGCATAATATTGATTAACAATAACGCCGCACCCATCACCCAAATGATTAATACAGACATTCCCTGCTCCTAAATTTATAAGCTGTCTTATTTGATATTATTAAACGAAATAACCGTCAAAACGTACTGCTTCATTATTCCAGCTTTCACTTGGCTGTTGATCAGCAAGTAACGGCGCAAATTGGGGACGCTTAACGATGACGCGACCTTGTTTTTGACCGTTTTGACTGACAACGGCTTGTGCAGATTGTAGTAATTGCTGTTCTTCATCTAACGTTGGCGGATGCGCTAATTGATGCAACGCTTGCATATGCTTACCGACTTTCGCGCCTTTCCCCGTCTTGCTATCTTGATAACTGTCTTCTGGAAACATAGGGTCAAGATATATCACATCAATGGCCTGCTCGTTATCAGCCCCTAGATAGTTATTAAACCTTGCAAAATAAGTGAGCGCATCGGTATTAATAACCTGCAAACGTGACATCAGCTTTTGCCAATTTGGCAGCGTACTCATACGCAGCTGCTCTACAAGCAACAATAACGCCATCAATGGCTGCTGCTCAAGCATGGTAACTTGGGCGCCAGTACTCGCCAGTATTAGACTATCATGACCAAAACCAGCAGTTGCATCAATGACCTGACTATCTGCGGTCAATTTCGCTGCTTGTAATAACAGCTCCGACTTACGCCCTGCACTGACTACGCGCCGCTGCATTTTATCCCATTCAGGGGCAACGCTTAACCCATCACTCAGCCATGAAAGTTTATCTTTTTCATCTAACAGCAATATAGGTTGGGTAGCTATCTGGCTTAACTGCTGGCGACGTTTTTGATTTAATTTCTCTGTCACCAGTTCAGTATTCAAAATAATGGGTAGCTTATGCTCAGCTATGAGTGCCTGCAAGCTTTCAACTTGACTGGCCTGCGTTTCATTAACATAAAGTAGTTGGCAGCTTATATCAGCAGTCAGCACTTGCTTCAAATTGGTCATGACCGCCATTCCTTTCTAGTATTTACAAGCGCATGAATTACCATCAAAACATTCCACCAACAAACTTAGCCTGCCATCTGATAACCAAAACCCCAAGCGGCTATTAAAACCAACACACCAGTGATAATACGCAACCATGCAAAAATTTTAAAGTCACGGCGACTGACCCAAGCGACCAATAAGCGAATACAAAGCAAGGCGATGATAAATGATACGACAGTACCAATGCCTAGCACTAACCAATCTTCACTACTGGTTAAAACGTCACGATGCTTAATAAAATCTAGTAGAGCCGCACCAATAATAACCGGAATACCCAAGAAGAATGAAAATTCAGCAGAGGCTTTACGTGAGACGCCAAGCCACAATGCACCAATAATCGTCGCACCTGAGCGCGATGTACCGGGTATCAATGCCAAACATTGCAGCAAACCTATCATCAAAGCTGTTTTTAGGCTAACGTCTTCTGCTTCTTCTGCAATAATGGCTTTCGGGCGATTTTCAACATAAAAGATCAGCAAACCACCGATAATCAGCATAATTGCAACGACGATAGGATTGAATAAATAGGCTTTAATCTCATCAGCAAAAGTAAAACCAACAATCATCACTGGAATAGTGGCGACAATTAAGCTAAGTCCCAGCTGACGAGGATTACTCATCCCTTCTGCTTTACCCGTCAGCAAACCCATCAGTGCCTGCCAGAGTCTGCCCCAATAGTCATATATGACCGCTAAAATAGCGCCAAACTGCACCACCACCACAAACAAATCGACTTTTTCTTTGGTCCAAAAACCCATCAAATCAGCGGATAAAATTAAATATCCTGTGCTAGAGATGGGCAAAAACTCAGTGATACCTTCAACGATACCCATGATGACAGCTTGAATTAATAAAATAATATCCACAAAATTATTCCTAAGAAATTCCGAAAACAGTAAAGGCGTTTGTTTTATATTGTTATATTCGTAATACTGTTATTGTCGCGTGCGACACTTGAAAGCTTTATAAGCACTGAATATAGAAAGGGTATACTAAGCCTTACCTTGCTCTTTCAACGTTTTCCACGCTTGATTGCGTAAGTATTTGGGTAAAGCTTGCGCCGCTTCTGTTCCGCCATTGACCATAAACTGAGCCACACCCAATTGTCCTATCACGGTCGCATCAGGATGGATATCAGCATGAATAATCTGACCGTCATGTAGACTTAATAAACCGGCACCGTTGCCAACGATAGGAATCTCTAGCGCTGTCTGGCTATCATAATCAAGTAGCTGCTCAGTATCTTCGCCATTGTCTTGATTAACCGCCTGCATAATATTGTCTATTAGAGCATATTGCCCAAAATATACCTGCTGCATACGCGCATCAAGGGCACTGTATACTTCGCTTAAACCCTGTTGCTGATACGCCGCTTGCGCAATCGCTTGCAGGCTTGAAACGCCCACACAAGGAATATCGTGCGCGACAGATAGCGCCTGTACCACTGCCGTATTGATTCGTATACCACTAAAGGCACCAGGACCACGATTAAAGACAAGCGCTTGTATGTCAGCCAGTTTTAGTTGCGCCTCAGATAATGCCGCGTCAATCATCGGTAAGATTTGCTGCGTCTGCTGGCGCTTACCTGTCTCAGTATGACTCGATAACACTTGACCGCTGGCATCTAAAATGGCGATCGAACACTGATCGAACACGGTATCCATTGCTAAAAACATCATAACCTCGGCTAATTCTCTTGACATCGTAAAACAGCGCCTATCATAGCATTTAGGACAGATTAATTGACTTACTTTCTATATTTTTCATGCATTCTTTATGAGAATTCACTCAAATATCCAAAATATGAAAAAACCTCAAAGCTCATTTAGCTTTGAGGTTTTTATTATCAATATTTCCCAGTAGCACTAAATCATTTAAAAACGTGTTTTAAACTTCTTCGGCGCTTGGTTTTGTAGCTCTTGCATCTGTTTTTGCATCTCTTCAGTGCTTGGCATGTTATTTGGGTCAAGTCCCATCTGCTTTGCCATTTGCTGTGGGTTCACATCTTTAACACCACCTTGCTGACCGCCACCGCCGAATAATGGACCACCGCCGCCTGCTCCACTGCCGCCGCCCATCAACCCTTGCATCGATTTCATCATTTTACTGATGCCTTCAGGCTTAGAGATCATTTTCATCATTTTTGCCATTTGCTTGTGCTGCTTGAGCAAACGATTGACGTCTTGAATCTCACGACCTGAGCCTGCAGCAATACGGCGCTTACGACTTGGATTGATTTTATCAGGATTTTTGCGCTCAAATGGCGTCATCGAATTGATCAACGCTTCCATCTCACGTACTTTTTCTTCAGGCTTGGCATCTTCAACGGCTTTTTGCATATCAGAGCCGCCCATACCTGGCATCTTATCTAAGAAGCCTGCCATGCCGCCCATGCTTTTCATTTGCTGAAACTGGGTCAATAGATCTTCAAGGTCGAACTCGCCGCCCTTTTGCATCTTTTTCGCCATTTTTTCGGCTTTATCACGGTCAATCTTTTGCTCAACTTCTTCAACCAGACTTAAGACGTCACCCATGCCAAGGATGCGTTGGGCAATACGCTCTGGATGGAATAGCTCTAGCGCATCTAGTTTCTCACCGCGACCCAAGAATTTAATTGGCTTACCTGTGATGGCGCGTACAGAAAGCGCCGCACCGCCACGAGCATCGCCGTCAGTCTTGGTCAAAATAACGCCCGTTAATGGCAGCGCATCATTAAAGGCTTTGGCGGTATTTGCCGCATCCTGACCGGTCATCGCATCAACAACAAACAGTGTCTCAGAAGGATTGACCGCAGCGGTTAACGCCTTGATTTCATCCATCATGGTTTCATCAATAGCCAAACGACCCGCTGTATCAATAATCAAGATATCTTGATATTGAATTTTAGCTTCTTCGATAGCACGCAAGGCGATATCAATCGGGTTTTCGTCGCTACTTGAGTTGACGAACTTGGCATTTACTTGCCCTGCTACTTGCTCAAGCTGGGCAATCGCTGCGGGACGGTAAACGTCAGCAGATACCAGCATGACTTTTTTCTTATGGCGCTCTTGTAAGAACTTGGCCAATTTACCGGCAGTGGTAGTTTTACCAGCACCCTGCAGACCTGCTAGCAGATAAATAACCGGCGGCTTACCTGTCATCTCAAGCTGCTGATTGGCACTGCCCATCATTTCAGTCAGCTCGTCATGGACGATTTTGACAAATGCCTGTCCTGGTGCTAACTCTTTAAGCACTTCAGCGCCAAGCGCTTGCTCTTTGACACGCTTCACAAAATCACGAGTGACTGGCAATGCCACATCGGCTTCTAACAGCGCCATACGTACTTCGCGTAAAGTGTCTTTGATATTGTCTTCGGTCAATTGCCCCGTGCCTGCGATATTGCGCAGACTAGACGACAATCGTTCTGTTAAGGTATCAAACATAAATAACTCTCAGTTAAAATAATTCTAGATTAAGCTTAACTCTTCATAAATGAAAGAGTTGATAAATACTATTAGGGTATGCGATCACAGGTATTCAAGCTCAATTGCTAAGCATTTATCAGGAATACATAAGACGGTGCTCAATTGAGCGCCATTTTATGATAAATTGGGTAATTATTCTAATAATACCACTTTAGCATGAAATTAAGCGCGTATTTTGCGCGCATTATGAGATGAGGTTTTATATCTTGCAACTTGCATTTTTACTTGCTGCGATGGCTTATTTCTTAGTCAGCATCTATATTGGTTGGGCGCTGATTCAAGATAGACCTATCCATAAAGGCCCAAGCTTAGGCTTATTATTTGTGGGCATGGTGGCACACGCAGGGCTACTTTATCCACACATAGTCACACTCTATGGGCTAAATTTCAATCTGTTTAATATCATCAGCTTGATCAGCTTATTCTTTTTGTTTTTTTACGTCATGTTTTCTCTGTATCGACCTATTGTCAGTCTGGGTATCCTCGCGGCACCGACCGCTCTTGTAGGTATGCTAATCGGTTATATTGGACGCGCGCCTTATCGTCCGATTACGGATATTAGCATTGGTCTTGAGTCTCATATCTTGCTGTCGCTTGCCGCATATTGTGTGCTGCTGATGGCAGCGGTACAAGCGCTATTTTTGCGACTACAAATACGTGAGCTTAAGCATCAATCGATTCACCGCTTTTGGGTCAACAAGCTGCCGTCTCTTCAAAGCATGGAGAGCCTATTATTCGATATGCTATTGGTCGGCTTTGTCCTGCTTAGTATCGCACTGGGTATTGGTTTTATCTACGTAGATGACTTGATGGCGCAGCATCTTGTGCACAAAACAGCCTTTAGCCTGATGTCTTGGCTGCTGTTTGGCGCATTACTTATCGGTAATTGGCGTGCTGGATGGCGCGGAAAACGTGCCGCTAATATGACTATCTATGCTTTTATTTTATTAGCGATTGGCTTTGTTGGTAGCAAGTTTGTATTAGAGATGCTGTTATAGAACCAGTTCCACAGTAGTAATATAGTAAAAAGCTGTGAGTATTAAATAATAATACTCGCAGCTTTTTTATTAAATATCTTTTAATACTCTGTTCTAAATTTCAAACCACTCTAATGAAAACCTAATTAAATACTACCGTCTTATTCCCTGCGACAATCACGCGATTTTGTACATGCCAATTGACTGCGCGAGCCAATACATTACGCTCGATATCGCGACCAATAGCGCGCAGTTCAGTGACACCTTGACGATGGGTGACGCGGTGCACATCTTGCTCAATGATAGGTCCTTGATCGAGCTCAGCAGTCACATAATGGGCGGTCGCGCCAATCAACTTCACCCCTTTATCGTAAGCTTGACGATAAGGGTCAGCACCGACGAACGCAGGCAAGAACGAATGATGAATATTGATAATCTGCATCGGCCAGCGCTTAACAAAGTCTGACGACAATATCTGCATATAGCGCGCTAGCACCAATAAATCATTACCCGCCATCAATGTATGGATCTTCTCTTCTGCTTCTACTTTATTATCTTTGGTCACTGGAACGTGATAAAAAGCGATACCAAAATTTTCTACTGATTGGCGTAAAGCAATATGATTACTCACCACGCAGGTAATCTCGCAATCAAGCAAGCCGCGCTGATGACGCCATAGTAAGTCTAATAAGGCATGATCAAATTTAGATACCAAGATACCAACTTTGGTCTTAATCGCATTGTCATGTAAGCGCCATTCCATATTGTGGCGTTTGGCAACGGTATGCGCAAAACTGGCTTCAAAGTTATCGATAATCTCGCTCAATCCTGCTAAAGCGAACTCTAAACGCATAAAATATTGACCGCCTTCGTGGGCGGTTGAGTACTGATCTAACGTAATGATATTGCCGCCATAGCGATGAATAAACTCAGATACGGCTTGTACGATACCGGCTTGGTCACGGCATTTAATCAATAGGGTCGCTGTAGCAGTAATAGTAGGAATCTCTCTAGGTGTCATTTGAAGTGACGTTTTTGGTGAAGCAATCGTTGCGGTGTCTGACATAATACGCTCAATTAAAAATAAAACTTGCTGCTTACTTTGAATATAGCTAACAGCATAGGAAACCGACTATTCTAATCGTTTTTGCAAGAATTTGCTGATTGAGTTGGTTGTATTTAATTATTGAGATTATAAATACAAAAACCCCCAACGCGAGGGTTGGGGAGTTGTAAAATGCTAATTAAAAAATTACTACGCTTTTATTCAACTTTTAGGGTTTTAGAAAAACCGAATCCATTGTTACTTACATTAACAGTTGAACCTAGTTCAAATGCTTTACTAAAATCTATAATATAAGAATTAAAGCCTGCAGTTGGTGCGTTGGCTGAAGTCTCACCATTAATAGAAACGCTGTAATTTGGAGAATAAGGTGATAAAGCAACTCTAGTACGCGATGTATTCTCATTAATAGTTACACTCATACTATTGGTACAAGTCGCTCCACCATCACCAAATGGGCTAGTATTATTAATCCAAGGAGTTATCAGAGTTGACCCATTTACTGATAAATCATCTACTGAAGTTGGTAACTGATAATTGATACTTTGGGTATTCTCACTACCATTTAAGACAGTAGAAGCGTCAAAGCGCACTTTTACCCAGTTCGAGTAGCGCAATGGGTAGCGAATCTCAAAATCAGCGCGACCTTCATTGTTAGTAACAAAGGTATAACTGTCATCCGATAATGTTCCACCAATAATAGCGACTGGGTTAATCGCTTCCAGTGTACCATTAGCATTTTTATCTTCATTCAGGATAATGTCAGTATCTTTATCTAGAGTATAATTATAGTTTGCATCTTCTGTAGGATACCATCCAGACTTTAGAGGTACTGGAGTCTTCTCAGAGAAAGATCTTGGTTCAGGCGTTGTCACACTAATGAGCTTACCATTCTCATCAAACTCCTTAATGTCAGCCGCTTGATAAGTTACGGTACTATCCAATAAACAATATTTTCCTTGTGCGTATTCAGTAGCATAAGACTTAACCGAAACTTCCTGATTCGGTACAGCACGTCCTGAGCCATCCATGACAGATATTGAGCCACGTATCGTATAATAGATATCATCAGATGATAATTTATTACTGAATGCCAAAGTAGTATATACCGCTTCTTCTGAGACGGTGATATTAGCAGTCTTGATACCAATACCTACATTGTCTTCTAATAAACGTGCATTAATAATCACGCCACCAATAGGAGAGCTAGCATTAGCCTGATAAATAACTCGTGCCTCACCTCTACTGTTTGTTACTGCTGTGGCAGCAGATAAGCGACCTGCCGATGAGTCTGAGGCGCGACTAAATACCACCGTTTGCCCTTCTACCGGTACATCATTTTTATCTTTGACCGTAGCAATAACTTCAGTGCTACCACCTGGAGTAATAACAGATCTGACTGCTTGGAATAGCATTCTAGCAGGGGTGGTAGCTCGGAATCGCGTATCAACAGTAGTTCTATAACGTGGTTCACCATTTGGCAATGTATCGCCCAATATGGTCGCTTGTAAAGCAGTAATGCCAGCAAGCTGCGATGTTAAAGTAACTGGTATCGTAATAATATTGCCATTTATATTAGCGGCGTCAATGGTTTTTGTAACAATAACTTTGTTGCTAGCAGCACTACCATCTGCAAATTCACCAAGCGTCGTTTGCACTTCGACTTGCTTACCAATCAGACCTTCCGCTTGTACCGCTGTATCACGACGTATCTGGATATTTATGACCTGTGGTGTATTAACATCATAAACGTTTTTAACGTCAATAAAACTGATGCCTGCTTGTGAGACTTTGACCAAATCAATACTGTTTAAGCTACGTTGATTATTTACCTTATTTTCACCGAAGGCACGGGCATACACACGTAGGTTGCCATTACTATCAAACGATAAGGTATCCTCACTGATATTGAAGCTCGCTTTACCATCTGCACCGGTAATCGCCGTAGCAGTAGTGGCTATAATATTACCGTCTTCACCTATCAATTCCATACCAGCATTGGCAATAGCACGTCCAGCGCCATCTACCAGAGTGGTACTAATAGTAGTTAGTCCACCATCTTTCAGCTTAGTCTCTGTAGCAGCAAGGGTAATTTCAGTACCTACCGCTGACAAGCTGAGAGATTTTTCTTCACGTATTTGCATACTGACTTTACCATCTGCATCGTACTGTGGCGTGACGATTTTAGCATTAATCACTACACTATGATTTAGACGAGCATTGACCGTATTGGCCGCTAAGATAACACCAACATCGATCTGACCATTAGCATCTGTCGTTACCATACTTGGAGTCGTTAAAGCTGCGCCGCTTGCTTCTAGATTCTCAATACTAAATTGTACAGGCACCCCTACTAGTATGCCACCACTGCTATCAGTCACACGGAAGATAGCATTCGTTTGGTCACCACCAGTATTTAAGGTAGATTTATCAGAAGATGCTATGAGCTGATAACTATCGATTGTTGCGTTATCTACAGCAACGATATAGTTTTGCTCTAACTTGATATTTTCTACGGTCGTCGTGGTTGCTGTTAAACGAATACCTGCTTTTAATATAGCTTGGTTAACATTCGCACCGGCTTCAAGCTTAAGGTCAAAAGTTGCTACGCCGTCGCTATTAGTGTTAACAGTGCCATTAGAAACGCTAACCCCAGTTTTTATTGGATCGTCTACATTTAAACGAACAGCACGATTAGCAATAGCACCATCTTTATTTTCTAAACGAACGAATACCTTAAATGTATCACCTTTGGTATTGACAACTTTATTTGCACCAATACTAAGACTTTCCTTAGTACCACTTGGATCTGGGGTCACTGTAGTCACTGAACTGGCTTGGGTTACTATATTACCATTAGCATCAGCTGCTGATAATCCAATAGAAAAGCTGTTGGCATTTTTTGCAATATCTGCTTTCTGTGCATCAGTTAAGTTGTTAGGTACAGCGACAGTAAAAATAGCTTTACCTGAATTATCAGTAGTTTGACTATTACCTGATACTAGTGTAACGCCTTGGCTGGCAATAGCTGCTGGCAGCGCCAAGAATACTTTTTGGCCTGCAACAACTTTTGGCTCTACTGATTTGTCTGCAACAGTCACTTCAATTTGAGTTTCTCCACCATTTAGATTCAGTGGGTTTGTCTGTTTAGCAATCAAAGAGATTGCAGCAGTCATAGACTGTACTTTGATTTTAACTTGCTGCTGCTTACCTGTTAACGTCTCGGTCAAGGTAGCAGTTAAAACTTCCTTGCTAAGCGCTTCTTTTTGCGCATCGGTTAAATTGCTTGGGACGACAACATTAAAGTTAACTAAACCATTTTTATCTGTAGTAGCAATAATATTTGACGAACCATTTTGCTCATTTACTATTAGAAGACTTGCTAGTGATTTGTTTTCAAATATTAATTTGACTGGCTGATTGGCTATTTGCTCATCAGTTGACTGGTTATTAAGCTGGGCTTGTATCGTAACATTACTACCTACGTTGTTAAGAATGTAGCCAGCTTGATTGTCAATGTTATTAGTTGCATTAAGAATATTTAAGTCAACTTTGGGAGTTGAAATATTAACTTTGCCGATTTCAGAGTAGGTAATGCCTTTTTCGACATAGGAAAGCTGATAGTTAATACCAGTAAGCTTAAGCTTCGCCCGCTCTTCCGCTGTTAGTGTATTAGGAATACTAACTATAAAGGTTGTCTCACCATTAAAATCAGTTATTGCCGATACTGCATTAATGGTAACGCCATAGTCAATCGCCACTTTACCTAACTGGATAGCAATTGCTTGTCCTGTAACAGGTAATTGCTTATCTTTGTTCGATAGCTTGACACTAATGGTGCCTTTACCCCCAAGCTCGCTAATAGTTGGTGTTTCAATAGATGCAAATTGGATGGCGCTTAACGGTTGCTCTACCTTAATAGTTTGAATAATTTTAGACTGAGTCCCATCTTGATCAGTTACGATAGCAGTATAACCAATGCCTGTCTTGATAAGTTGATCACGTTGGGCTTGGGTTAGACTTTGGCTAATACCAATATTGAATTCTGCTACACCACTACTATTAGTAGTTTGCTGATTACCTTGAATAGTAACACCAGTACTCGAATCTTCATTTAGAACCAGTTTTACCGTTCTGCCATCTGCAGCGCTACCATTTTTACGTTTGGCGGCAATTTGCAATTTAAATTGGTTTTCTAAGATATTTACAGTAGTAGGAATGCTTTGGGCCGTTAACGTAATCTCACTTTGACCAATCTCTGAACCAATAACAATTAGACTGCTACTCGCCATACTACTAGCACCAGAAGCTTCAACTGCTTTTACAGCTAATACAAAATTACTAGCCTGTTCTAATGCTGCTTTCTGTGCTTCACTTAGTCCTGCAGGCACACGTACTACATAGCTTACAACACCTTTGTCATTAGTAGTCTGTTCAGTACTCCCATCAATAGTTAGTAAGCCTTTACTTGTCAAGGCAGTTGGTAGAGTTGCTGAAACTAATTGATTGGCTACTGCTCCACCATTTTGGTTATTTACCCTAAAGCTAATAACTGCACTACCACCAGAGCTTGAGATTTGTTTCTTATCACTCCCTTCGAAACTAACAATATTCTGTGCGAGCGGTATTTCAACTGAGCTTTCAAATGTTTTGGCTGTCACGGAATGATTAGGTTCTGACAGAGTAGCAGTATAGCTAATGCCGTTTTCTGCAAGCTCCTTTCGCACAACGTCACTTAATCCTGGTGCTAGAGACAAAGTAACAACTGCTTGACCTTTACCATCTAGAGTCAACTGATTACTTGCTAAGCTTACACCCGTAGGAGCATTATTCAGTTTAAAAACGACTTTAGCGCCTTCAATTTTGGTAGGAACAGCTGCACTAATAGCAGCAGCCGTGATCGTAAGACTTTGTTTATCACCATAAGCACTAAGTTTATTTGAATTTCCTGTAACCTTTAAATTATAGTCAGAAACAGGCAACCCTACTTTTAAGCTATTAGTGACGCTTTTGCTTGCCCCACTCTTTTCTCGAATATTAAGAGTATAAGTAATACCTTTTAACAGGTTTTCGCGTGCAGTTTCTGATAGATTCTCATCTATTTTGATATTGAAATTTACAATACCTTTACTATCAGTTACTTGATTAGAAGGACTAATAGATACGCCTTCTAAAGGTATAATCCCTAAACCTACTGTTACATCAGGAGTCAAAGTACCTTTTTCATCTTGGACTTCAACACTAAATGAGCCTGTATCACCAAAAGGATTTAAAATACCATTAGAGACAGAGCTCGTCTTGATGTTAGTCTTCACACTAAGCTTGCTCACTATTACCTGCGTGCCATCACCGCTGCCTTTTCTATTTACAGAAACTTTTAGTTCTTGTGGTGCGATAGCAGTACCATCAGCTTTCTTAGCACTTGCTACTAATGTAAAGCCACTTTCAATCAGGGCAGCCTTATCAGTAACTGCATTTGGATTTAACTTAAGCTTATAAACAGCATTACCATCATTATCGGTAGTTTGTACACTTTGACCTTCGATCGTAATACCATTGGTTTCAGAGTTTTTTACTTGTAAGCTGACTGCTTTACCAACCATTGCCCCACCAGAGCCCACTTCAGCAGCTTTGACAGTAACTGTAAAGATAGCTTCTTCATCTGATAACTCAATAATGGTAGGTGCTGTGCTAAGTTTTTGGATAAAAAAATCCGGTTCAATAACTGGAGGCTGTACCCCGCCATTACCACCGCCATTATTACCACCACCAGTATCTGGCTTAACACCTAAATCAGGTGCAGGCGCAATTATGTCTGTGCCATCACCGCCACCACAACCTGCTAATGCCAAGGCTCCAGTTAAAGTAGTGAGCTGAAATAACTTAAAAGTGAATGGTAATGAGCTGTATGACATGTTTGGAACTCCGCAACGGCAATCATTTATATAAGTAAACAGGCAAAATCATTACACGGAATCCTAATGGATTGGTAATGATACATACATTTACAATAATGCCAGTAGTATTAACAGATTGTATTAAATATATAACTGAGACTTTACTGACTTTTGTCATAACTTACAACCAAAAAGTGAATCCTTATTATTAAATAATCAATAACATAGAGCGCTCATTTCAGGGTATAATAGCTACCCTTTAAACCAACAACTATCACAAAAATATTTGAGTATTCATTACTTTTATGGTATAAATGTCGGCTTTAAAATTTTCTGATTTGGTTTGCCTGTTATTTGCCTTTAGATGACAGTAAATCAGCTCAACCTTCATATAGTTTTGTTTGGTGCAAAGCTGCCGCTTGCTGTGTCCATGCCGCAAATACGTGCAACTTGCCCAGACTGGTATGAGAAAAACTCATACCTCATAGATTAGGAGTTCGCCATGTCTAGAGTTTGCCAAGTGACTGGAAAGCGCCCTATGGTGGGTAATAATGTTTCGCACGCAAACAACAAAACCCGTCGTCGCTTTCTACCAAACCTTCACAACCATCGTTTTTGGGTAGAGTCTGAAAATCGTTTTGTACGTCTACGTGTGTCTACCAAAGGTATGCGCATCATTGACAAATTGGGTATCGATAAAGTGCTAGTAGATCTACGCGCACAAGGTCAAAAAGTTTAAGTAAATATTGGCAGTCTAATCTATCGATAAATATCGCTATTTAGGCTGCTGTTATGCTGAATATTTACCAGCTCATATATTTATGACTGGATACTATCTACAGCAACTTAATACTTTAGACCCATACCTATCGATTTAAGACCGCTCATTTACAGGAAAGCCATCATGAGAGATAAAATTAAATTAGTATCAACAGCTGGTACTGGGTATTACTATACCACTACCAAAAACAAGCGCACTATGCCTGGCAAAATGGAAATCAAAAAGTTTGATCCAAAAGTACGCCAGCATGTGATCTTTAAAGAAGCAAAAATCAAATAATCTCTATTTTTATAAATGGTTTTATTTGAACAAAAAAAGGGTTTATCAATTGATAAACCCTTTTTTATTGTCGTTATTTAGACTGACTACTATTTATCTATTTGCTATTGATTTATACATCATTAACTATAGTGCGTCGGCTCTTTGTCATAGACATGTGCATGCCATTGACTCATCTGCTTTTGCATAATCACTTGGATTGCAGCATGAATCATATGCTGCCCAATCGCTTGGGTATCACTACCTAATATCTCTTTTAACTTATCAGAAAAATCAATGGTCATCAGCGGCGCATCATCTTGTTCAGCATCACGTAAGAGCAATTTGCCATCGTCTGCTTCTACCAGCTCAAGGGTTGTCTCTTTGGCAAACCCTGCAAACTGATCGGTACTGTCATTATCTACTTCAATCTCATTATCGATATCGTATGGCATTCATTGTATCCTTATTATCCCGATTTATACCTGTAAAAAACGCGCTGATTCCACTTACTAAAGCTACTGTCTTACAGTCATGCGGGCAAAACTATCTTATTTATACAATGGACGCTTTGGCGCTATAATTCAAGAGCTGTTCTATAAGTCTTTTGCACAACTCAGGTTCGTTAGTCTTAGTTTTATAGAAATTAACAGCGTTTAACGCCAGTAACGCAGTTTTGCTAGGGTAAATAAGAAAGCAACAAACATACCGAGATAGTACATGAGCTTTAACTCTAATGTCGGATCACGATATTTGAACGGTAACGCTACTGTCGCAGTCGCGGTTGGTAGTATCAATAACATGAGCAGCCAGTTTTCAAAGACGTGTAGCCAACCTTGCAAATCAGTTCCATGACGAAGTGAAGACAGTCCTAGCAGCAGGCAGGCAATAATTAAGCTGGTGAATAAACCATTTGGTAGGTCTTTTGGATAAATGATATTGGCAATACTGGTCGGTATGATTCTCATGTAGAATTCCAGTCAAGCTTATAGAGCATGACTTAACGGTGAAAAAGTGTATCAAAAAACAACTTATAAAAATATTACAATGTTATCTTTATTAAGGAGCTTTATCTCTACTAGTAAAAACTTAACTATAAGTACCCATTAACCACAGCATTGAGATACAAGATGTCAAATACCCCAAACTAATGGCATTCCAGCTCTCTATATGCATATCTTTAACCTTGTTAAGTAGGCGTGAACCTAGCCAAAACAAAAGGGGAATGCCTAGTATAAATGCGGGTACGATCACCGCCGCATGGCGTAATACTTCACCAGCATCTTCACCAACCATTAAGCGAAAGCCATAACCTGCTAGACTCAGAACAAGGGCGAACATGGCTAAGCCAATAGTAATACCTTTGGGTACTAAGCTACGTGATTGTGAGGCTTGCTGGGACTCGGCTCGATGTTTTGCATTTTGCATATTCATATTTTACCTTTAGCTGACGTGTCGCTTAATATAATCAGTCATACAGCGGCTATTAATAATAGGTAACTTTACTATTTAATAGTATATAACTTACTATATGGGGCGTTACTCCCCATTTGCCAAGGCAAGCTCTGCACGCATGGCATCGATTGCTGCTTTATAATCTTCTTGATTAAATATCGCTGAACCGGCGACGAACATATCAGCACCTGCTTCAGCAATGGCGCGGATATTACTGGCTTTGATACCGCCATCTACTTCTAATCTAATATCACGACCGCTAGTAATGATACGCTGACGTACTTGGCGAACCTTTTCTAGCGTCCCTTCAATAAATGACTGACCACCGTAGCCAGGATTGACACTCATCAGTAGGACCTGATCCACTTTATCCATGACATAGTCTAAATAATGCAATGGTGTTGCTGGATTCAATACCAAACCACACTCAGCGCCGCCATCTTTAATCAACTGTAAAGAACGATCGATATGCGAGCTTGCTTCCGGATGAAATGTGATGATGCTGGCACCTGCCTCCAAGAACTGCTCAATCATACTATCAACAGGGCTAACCATTAGATGCACGTCAATTGGTGCATTAATCCCATAATCACGCAGTGCTTTACAAATCATGCTACCAAACGTCAAATTGGGTACATAATGGTTGTCCATCACATCAAAATGGATGACATCAGCACCAGACGCCAATACACGTTCTACCTCTTCGCCTAATTTGGCAAAGTCAGCAGATAATATAGAAGGGGCGATTAGATACGGCTTAGAGGGACTGATCATAATTGAGCTACCTAATGGATATTTGACTAAGGATTTAATATATAGATGTATGCATAGCACGAATAATACGTATGTCTATTATAACGGATAATCAGAGTCTATAATGGGTACTGAGTATCGATATTATAGCTACGCTCAGCACATGCAGACAATTAGCGCGGTTTATATTGGGTTTTGCAATAAGCACGACCTACCGTAAAACCTCGCATCGCTTCATGCTTGGTAGCGCGATTGCTCACACGTTGACGCCATAAGCGAAACGAGGACGGTTTTAGCACCTGACGCATAAGTGTAATGACGCCGGACTCATTGAGACCATAGCTATGCTCTATCGCCTCAAACGGTGTCCTGTCCTCCCATGCCATTTCTATCACGCGCGACACTTGTAACTCATCGAGGGCATGAACAGTCATATCATTGATAGAAGCGGCGATAACTGGGCTTGATTTGACTGCATGATTTTGAGGATTATTTAAATTGGTACTGGTAAGGTCTCGCTGTTTATTCTTTAAAGCAGCATCCATATCCGCTTGCATGGTGGCAAGCGTAGCTTTAGTAGCAACAGAATTATCCTCTACTGATGGAGTATCGACAGTAACGGTACTTAAGTCTTGATAACTTGCCATAGGTATGACCTTTTAAATCTGAAACACTATAACGAACAATATGAGAGCAAATTTTAGCTAAGCTGTGCCATACGCCAGTGATGCTCAATATGGTCATTGATCACTGTTTGAATAAAATAATAGCTATGGTCGTGACCAGCTTGATAGCGCAATGTTAATGGCTGCTTGGCCTTTGTACAGGCTTGTTGTAACTTTGAGGTTTGTAATTGACCATCGGCTAAAAATTCGTCGGCAGCGCCTTGGTCAACCAAGATGCTTGAGTATTGCTGACCGACTTGTTCAATCATCTGAGAAGCGTCTGCTTGCGCCCACAAGCTCTTGTCATCACCAAAATACTCTGTATAAGCTGCTTGACCCCATGCCGACTCACTAGCGGCGCACACAGGTGATAAAGCTGACACACTGACAAACTTGCTTGGGAATTTAAAGCCTAATAATAAGGCACCGTGACCGCCCATCGAGTGACCCGTGATACCAATACTATGAATCGGAAATTCTGAGCGTAATAAATCATATAGCTCATCAACGATATAACTTTGCATATTGAAATGTTCAGCCCAAGGTGCTTGCGTCGCATCGACATAGTAGCTTGCGCCTTGACCAACAAAATAACGCTCATCATTTGCTACCTCATTACCTTCACTACTTCTAGGAGAGGTATCTGGCGCGATAAATATCATACCAAGTTCGCTACATTTTTGTTGAAAATGCGCTTTGTGTGTCACATTATCCGCATTACAAGTGAGACCTGATAAATATAAAATCGCCGGACAACGCTGCCCTGCTAGTGCCTCATCAGGCAGATAAATACTAAAGGTCATCGGCGTCTTGGTAGCCGCTGATTGATGACTGTAATAACGCTGCTCACCATCAAAACAGCGATTGACACTTTTTTGCGTAAGCTGGGTGCTGGCTGAGAGACTGTGGTTATAAGAATTATTCATAAGCATTATCCTTTTTAGCTAAGATAAAATAGTTGAAAACAGAGGCTTATTTAAAAAAGCATCTGATTAAAAATGGGATAAAAATCAGTTCGCTGTGTTCTTATCATCTACAACTGAGTCTGCGCCCGTATCCGGTGAAATATTGATAGTCGTTGTCGCATTCGAAGTACCTGTAATGCTAGCAAGCGGCGGTCGTGTTTTATCAAATAACACTTGCTCAAATGCTGGCAACGCCGTTTCCATCAAACTACCGATCACCATTTGCGGCTCTGATGGCTCAAAACCCATATAAAGCTCACGCTCTTTTACTCGATAAGCGGCGTCTTTAAAGGCAGCAGAAAAACTGGTGTTTTCTCTTAAGCTTTCAGCAAAAAATGCTTGCCCAAAATAGGTCATCTCAGCACTATTGGTACAGCCAAATGACATCTTGTCTGTTGCCGAAGCGGTAATCACCACTGTCGTCGGTGACGCCAATTCATCAATAAAAGAACCTGAATAACAAGCCGATACCACGATGACCCGCCAGCGAATACCTGAGGCATCTAACGACTCTCGCAGCCATGTCGCATCCAGATTATCCATCGCAAGGGGCGGATTAGATAAATGGATAAAATCCTGATCGCCATGCGATGATAGTGTCATAAACAGCACGTCTTCATCAGCGTTCATCTGCTGACCAATTCTTTTTAAGCCGCGTAAAATACTGGTTTTGGTGGCAATTGGCTCATCTAGCCAAGTGTAGTTATTATTAATCAGTGTCAATGAATGCCCGCTAGTACCAAAACGCACATCAAACAGCTCACGTACTTTATTAATCTCAGAGCGGAAGACGTTTTGATCAGAGAATCCCGCCACACCCATAAAGTACCAATCACTTTTGCCCGGTATACTAGGATCTATACGAGCCAGCGCCTCTTGTAATAAACGCGGCTGCTCATATAAGGCGGCTTCTTCTAATACTGGCTCTACGGGTATCTGCTTAAATATGGGCTGGTCAGCGACGTTACGCTGCCATATCGTCAATAGTGCAACAGCACCGATGATGACGATGATCCGCTCCCACCACGGTATACGCAGGCGACGAGAAAATATCCATAACAATGCCAAGGTCTGCCATAAAAACAGCACCAAAAATAGCGTTGGTAAAAACGAATAACTCCAATCGGGCAACCAGCTATAGCTACCTAAAAACTGTACTAAGCTTTGTAATAGAGCAGATAAAGTATCAGCAACCAACCACAGTACGACAGGCACAAAAACCAGTGCTTGATTGCCTGCGCGCCGTGCCAGAATAATGCCGCCAAGCAGAATAATCATCGGCCATATGAGATAGCTTACCAATCCTTGCTCATTGAATATACTGCCGTCTGGAGCGGCTAACCAAGAAAATAGGACGTTACTACCCAAAGCCAATAGCGCAAATACAGCGAACTGAACAAAGGTAGGTTTAACCCAAGAGAATGCCCGTGTTGAGCCTACTAGCATCCACAAGGTTGCAATAATATTGGCAGCGAAATTGAGCGAAAAGCGCTGCAGTGAGACGGTTTTTAACGACGCAAGTGACAAAGACTTAGACCTCTAGCCAGTCGAGAGAAATAAAACAAATCAATGATAAAATATTTTGATATCCATGCCGTTTACTGTCTTTCATTTAATTTTTTTACATGGCATAGGGATATCAATTTTATATTTAATTCACTATGAAATGAATATAAGAGACGGATAGCGCACATTAATATTATTGACTAATATTTTAGCTCGCTAATCTATCGCGATTGTAACGGATTGTTGGTCAAGAGCATAAGGCTGAATTGTAAAATTCGCTTAAAAACCCATCAAAAAAGGAGGTCTTAAATTTAAGACCTCCTTTTTTATCAAAACCTTCTATCAAACCTTGAACATTATCTCATTAATAACTCATTAACACGTCTGAGATAAGCGGCTGGATCATCTAACTGACCGCCATCTGCTAGTAATGCTTGGTCAAAAATAACTTGCGCCAATTTATCAAAATCTTCGGCTGACTGCTCGCTACTTTCAAGCTTTTTAATGAGTGGATGATCAGGGTTAACCTCAAGTGTCGGCTTGCTTTCTGGCACATCTTGACCCATTTGCTTAAGCATCTGAATCATTTGTGGTGATAACTCACCTTCCCCAACGACTAAGCAAGCAGGACTATCAACCAAACGCGTCGATACTTTAACGTCTTTGGCACGTTCGCCTAACGCCGTTTTTAGCTTATCAACGACTGGCTTCATGGTTTCTTGCGCTTTTTCAGCTTCAGCTTTTTCAGCTTCGTCTTGCAAGTCGCCCAAATCAACTGCACCTTTAGCGATGTTTTGTAGCGGTGTCTCATCAAATGAGGTCAAGAAATTCATCGCCCACTCATCAACACGGCTGGTCATCAAGATAACTTCGATGCCTTTCTTTTTGAATAGCTCAAGTTGTGGGCTATTTTTAGCAGCCGCTAGATTGTCAGCCGTTAGATAATAAATGGCTTTTTGACCGTCTTTCATACGTGCTTTGTAGTCTTCAAAGCTGGTCGTCACACTATCCTGAGTACTGGTTGCATAACGCAACAATTTGGCAATACGTTCTTGATTGCCCATGTCTTCGCCAACGCCTTCTTTGATAACATCACCAAATTCAGCGTAGAACTGCGCGAATTTTTCTTGCTTATCACTGTCTTCACTGTTGGCTAGACTGGCAAGCAAAGTCAAAATACGACGCGCGTTACCATCGCGGATAGACTTCACATCACGCGACTCTTGTAATAGCTCGCGGCTCACGTTCAATGGCAAGTCTGCTGAATCGATGACACCTTTAACGAAACGCAGGTACATTGGCAACAGCTGCTCTGCCTCGTCCATAATAAAGACGCGCTTAACATAAAGCTTTAGACCATGCTGCTGCTCACGAGTGTACAAATCTACAGGGGCTTTTTTAGGAATATACAATAGCTGAGTATACTGAACACGACCTTCGACACGGTTATGCGTCCATGCTAGTGGCGCGTCCATGTCATAGGTGATATTTTTATAAAAATCGATATACTCTTCATCTTCAATCTCAGAGGCTGAACGTGTCCATAAGGCACTGGCTTTATTGATAGTTTCCCATTCGTCTGTTAAGACCATTTGACCATTGGCAGGCGTGTCGCTTCCTTCTTCAACCTCATCTTCTTGCCAAACTTCTTTACGCATCTGAATCGGCAAGCTGATATGGTCTGAGTATTTATTAACCAACTGCTTAATTTTTCCCCGGTCTAAATAGCTGTCTTCACCCTCACTATATTGCTCTTTTAAATGCAAAGTAATGGCGGTGCCACGCGTCGCTTTCGTGATCGGCTCAACGGTAAAGCTACCCGTACCATCTGATACCCAGCGTACGCCTTTATCCGCAGGTTCGCCAGCTTTGCGGGTTTCAACACTGATCGTATCGGCAACGATAAAGCCCGAATAAAAGCCAACCCCGAATTGACCAATCAACTGACCATCTTGCTTCTGTGATTCAGACAGCTTGTCTAAAAATGCTTTAGTGCCAGATTTGGCAATTGTGCCTAAGTTTTCGATGGCATCGGCTTCATTCATCCCGATACCGTTGTCGGTAAAGGTGATGGTTTTGGCGTCTTCATCGACAGCGATACGAATTTTTAGCTCACCATCGTCTTCATAAAGGCTGTCATCATTGGTCGCTTCAAAACGCAATTTATCACAGGCATCAGAGGCGTTTGAAACCAGCTCACGCACAAAGATATCAGAATTAGAGTAAAGCGAATGCGTCACTAAATGCAATAATTGAGCTACTTCTGCTTCAAAGGTATGTTTTTTTAATTCTGGGCTACTTTCATTAGCGGCACTGTCATTAGCAGTGTCTTTATTAACATTAATATCATCAACAATGTCATCAACATTTTTATTGTCTGTTGGGTTCTGTTCACTCATAAAAAACTCCTTCAATTTATGTTAAAAACTTATTATAAGATAGCAGTACTCAAACGAAACTTACTCAATGAATATTAGATAGCTTACGTTTTGAACACTGCTAAGCTGTTTATACTAATAGGGGCGCGGGAGAAAATTTCAAGCGTAAAAGCTTGATTCAATAAAAAACACCGCCCTAGTTTCCTGAGGCGGTGTCATTGTAATGATATTTAGCTGATTAACTGCTTATGTATAAATTTTATCCATTATAAGCAGCTAGGCAAGTGACGAGCAGGATCCGAATCACGGGCTGCCATTGCATATTCAACCGTTAAGCCTAATGCTTTGGCAACGCCTTCGCCATAAGCGGCATCACACCAGTTACAGTTGCGAATGTGGCGATACTGAATAAAGTCCGGCACACCCGCCATATTGTTCGCTGTGTTTTCAAATAGCACTTGTTGTTGCTCAGCACTCATCAAATTAAACAACGCTCTCGGTTGACTGAAATAATCGCTATCGTCTTCACGGAAATCATAATGCGCCGCATAGCCGTCAATTTTTAATGGTGGCTCAGCATAATCAGGCTGCTCTTGCCACTGGCTAAAGCTGTTTGGTTCATAATGCGGGCGACTGCCATAGTTATCATCGACACGTCCTTGACCATCACGATGATTGCTCATCACAGGGCAACGCGGCTTATTCACCGGAATTTGCTGATGATTGACACCAACACGATAACGCTGAGCATCGGCATAGTTAACCAAGCGATTTTGTAGCATTTTATCCGGTGAAACGCTGATACCCGGTACTAAATTACTTGGGGCAAATGCTGCTTGTTCCACATCGACAAAGTAGTTGTCAGAGTTTTTGTTTAATTCAAACTCACCCACTTCGATCAGTGGGTAATCCCCTTTTGGCCATACTTTGGTCAAGTCAAACGGATGATAAGGAACGGTATCAGACTCAGCTTCTGGCATGATTTGCACATACATTTTCCACTTTGGAAAGTCACCATTTTCGATGGCATCGTACAAGTCTTTTTGATGACTTTCACGATCCGAACCAACGACTTCCGCCGCTTCTGCATCAGTTAAGTTCTTGATGCCTTGTTGCGTGCGGAAATGGAATTTGACCCAAAAACGCTCATTGGCGGTGTTCCAAAAACTATACGTGTGCGAGCCAAAACCATGCATATTTCTATACGATGCTGGCAGACCGCGATCACTCATAACGATGGTAACTTGATGTAATGCTTCAGGTAATAAAGTCCAAAAGTCCCAATTGTTGGTCGCCGAACGCATATTGGTACGTGGATCACGTTTGACGGCTTTGTTTAGGTCTGGGAATTTGCGCGGATCACGTAAGAAGAACACAGGCGTATTATTACCCACCATGTCCCAATTACCTTCTTCGGTGTAGAATTTCAAAGCAAAGCCGCGAATGTCACGCTCGGCATCAGCCGCGCCGCGCTCACCTGCGACGGTACTAAAGCGCGCGAACATTTCAGTTTGCTTACCCACTTCGCTAAAAATATCCGCACGGGTATATTTAGTGATGTCATTGGTTACGGTAAAAGTACCAAATGCGCCTGAGCCTTTAGCGTGCATGCGGCGCTCTGGAATCACTTCACGGGCAAAGTTGCCTAGCTTTTCATTTAGCCAGATATCTTGTGCTAATAATGGACCACGCTTGCCTGCAGTGAGACTGTTTTGATTGTCTGCAACTGGTGCGCCGTTGCTCATCGTCAATTGGGTCGGGGCGTAAGGACATTTTTTATCGCTGCTATTATTACTGTTGTTGTCGCTCATAATCATATTCCTTTGGATAGCAAATGGATGAAAGTACAAAACCTATTCTGAATAAGCCTCTAATAACATATCCAGAATAGTTGTAAATGTTTCTGAAAAACGGCTATTTTTATTCATAGTAACCTGTAAACACAGTAATCTTGCCTCGTTAGACACCATTACAACCGATTAGCATTGATTTGTATAATTAATTAATTACATGCTTTCGTTTTGTTTTTCATAATTACTCAAAATATTGTCTAACTCATCCAAATGCTTTTCATTCATAGAGCGATCTCAAACAATGACTACCTATTGGATACATCTTTGCATTAGCGCGGCATGGGACGAATAGTCAGAATTTGCTCACTACGACCAAAAGGTCCTTGCGTATCATGTAATATCGCGCTGCTAATCCCTATGCCATCAGCACCGTATTGCTGCACGGCCTCGATTCCAAGCCAGCGACCTTGCGGCGCGCGGTGCATATGAATTTGCAAATCAGTATTGGGGAACATCCATTCCAGTTTTGCCATCCCCAGTCCAAGCCTTGGTACAACCCCATTGGCAGTATCGGCCATGCCCAATAAATGCACCATGTCTTGGGTAGGCATACCCTCTACCATGTCGATATCATTGGTCATCCATACCATACCTTTACCAGGACGGCGATCAGGTTCAGCTACCAAACGTACGCTTTCAATGAAACCGCCGGGCCAGCCTTTCATACCATCCCAATCGGGTAACGCTTCAGGCTTATGTATGGATTTTTGATCTTCAAGCCCTGCAATGGCACTGGTATCTTGAGTAATCAAGCGCCATGCACGCGCAATGATGGCATCGCGACCACGACTGCTCATCACTGCTTCGATAAGCTCAATAGTCCTACCCGGACGGATACAGCGCGTGGTGACGGTAAAGTCATCAAGCGGTATCAGCCCTAAAATATCCAAGCTGATACGAGCAATGCGCATATTTTCTTGTGGTATAAAACTTTGTAATTCAGCAGTGAGCAAGCCGGTGGCTGGCGCCATATGTTGCTCATGCTCGTTCCAAGCGCCTTGCGCATGCTTCGTTGGCTGATAATAAGCAACACTACTACCATCTGCTTGCTGCTCACGTTTTATAAAAGTGTAATAAGCTGACATGAATGTCCTCGAATTCTTTTCAAAATAGATTGATTAGGTATAAAAGAAAGGTAGGCTTTCTTTGTTTAGCGCATAAGGGCTTGTTTTCGCACCGTCAGCAGCGTGCGACTTTTAGCCATTACAAATAGAAAGAAAGCCATAATGGCGATAAGCGCGCCATATAACAGACTGTAATCTCTCATAAACTGGGTTGTATTTAACATCAGCATTCCTATCAGGATGACAATCGTAAACGTATTAATTTTTAATTGTTTATTGATCTCATCAAGGCTAGCTTCTGCCAAGACAAATCTTTTTTTCTGCTGTTTCATTTTATGTTACCTATCTGGCGCTATATACAAAGCCTGCTTATTTTATTTGCCAACTTGCGTCATTGGAATTCGTAAAGCTTTTGGCAAGCTAAAGGTGACATTTTCTTCAATACCCAACAGCTCACTTGGCAAATCGCCGCCCCAATCTTGCAGCTGCTGTAGTACCTCTTGAATCAATACTTCAGGCGCTGAAGCACCCGCAGTCACGCCCACACTTTGTATCCCATCGAACCAGCTCTTATTCATTTCAGTGGCATTATCAATCAAATACGCGCGGCAATTCATGCGCTCTGCCAATTCACGTAAACGATTTGAGTTTGATGAGTTTGGTGAGCCAACGACCAAGACCACCTCACAGCGACCCGCTAAATCCTTGACCGCATCTTGACGATTTTGAGTGGCATAACAGATATCGTCTTTACGTGGACCTTGAATGCTTGGGAACTTTTCTCTCAATGCATCAATAACGCGCGCGGTATCGTCCATCGATAAGGTCGTTTGGGTCACAAATGCTAAGCGCTCAGCATTCTGTACGCTCAAGGCTTCAACATCGCTCTCGTTTTCAACCAGATGAATCTGTCCGCCATGACGATGGTTAAAGCGTCCCATAGTGCCTTCTACTTCAGGATGTCCCGCATGTCCAATCAATACCGCATCCATACCATCCTGCGCAAATTTAGCGACTTCGATATGTACTTTAGTGACCAAAGGACAAGTGGCATCAAACACCGTCAAATCACGACGTTCTGCTTCATCTTCTACAGCTTTTGAAACCCCGTGAGCGGAAAAAATAACAATAGAGCCGTCTGGCACTTCATGTAGCTCTTCCACAAAAACAGCACCGCGATTGGCCAAGTCGGATACCACGAACTTGTTATGTACCACTTCATGACGAACATAAATGGGTGGCTCAAAACGTAACAGTGCTTCGTTGACAATCGCAATCGCGCGATCCACACCAGCACAAAATCCACGTGGATTGGCAAGATAAATTTGCATAAGAAGACCTATCATTAGATAATTTATATAAAAGCCTAGGCTTAAAGCTTAAGCCACCGAAACTTTTATTCAAAAGTTGGGATAAAAACGATACCCTACTTTAGCATAATTTGCTTTTAAAGCAGTTTATAATGAGGCATCGATTACTACTTTTGTCACCATACATGATGGTGTTTTTTATTTTTACCAGCCTTTTATATTAATTCGAATACTTTTATTTATTTATCAAGACACAATTCACTAGGACACACTGTATGACAGGTTCATTATTTATTATCACTGCCGCTTCTGGCACAGGCAAGACCTCCTTGGTTAAGCAGCTACTTGCCACCACCAATGACTTGACTGTCAGTGTTTCACACACCACTCGTGAGCCGCGCCCAGGCGAGATTGACGGTCATCATTATCATTTTACTGACGTTGATAAGTTTGTGACAGCCATCAGTGAAAGTCAGTTTTTAGAACATGCCGAAGTATTTGGCAATTATTATGGCACCTCAGAGCAAAGTGTACGCGCGCAACTAGACGCTGGTGTCGATGTAATTTTGGAGATTGATTGGCAAGGCGCGCTGCAAGTCAAAAAGATCTTTACCGATGCCATCATGATTTTTATTTTACCGCCAAGTATCGCCACTTTACGTCAACGCTTATCAACGCGTGGACAGGACAGTATGGAGGTGATAGAGCAGCGTTTGGCTGGTGCTGTTAATGAGATGGCGCAGTACGTCAATTTTGACTATGTCATTATTAATGACAGTTTTGAGGTTGCTTTAACTGAGCTTAAAGCAATTATCGTTGCCGATAGACAGACTCTAAAGCGTCAACAGCAGCGTTATCAGCGCACGATTACCAATCTACTTAACAATACAGTAGACGAGTAAATGTGGCGTTGATTTGCCTTAATGCTTCATCTTGAAAATAGTTATCAGCAGACAAGCAAAAAGCAATTACGCCTGCAAGCAAAAAAATGCTATAATGTCTAGCTATCCCCTTTTATATTTTTGATATTATTTTTATTGAGTGGCGCGCCATGCTCGCAACCAGTAAAAACAACCGAGGTAGCTATTTATGGCACGAGTGACGATTGAAGATTGTTTGGATAATGTTGATAATCGCTTTGAGCTGGTTCTAGTCGCAAGCAAGCGCGCACGTCAGTTGGCTAAAGGCATTGCAGAGCCGTTGGTTGATGTTGATAACGACAAGCCAACAGTATTGGCATTACGTGAAATCGCTGCTGGTAAAATTACCCGTGATATTTTAAATCAGCCAGAGCATAACTTTGCTACTAGCTCGTTAGATTTAGCATTGTCAGGCGATCATAGCTTCTAGTAAATTACCGTACAAAGTATGAATTTAGCAAGCATACGAGTATTGACTGACGATAGAGACCACAGCATAGGCTGTGGTTTTTTGGTTGTAATGATACTGGCTTTACTGTTTTAGTAGCCGTTTGGCTTTTAAAACCTAACCTTAAGTAAGAATTCTCCAGTTTTTACATTAGCTTATTGCTTAGCGGTTGACATTGGCGACGATTTACGATTAATTAGAGGGTAGTCTGCCCATTTTTCAGCTTTATTCTTAAGCTCTATATCAATAGCTCAGCACTTATTCAGCCATTCTTTACCTTGCTAAATCATCATTTAAGCAGGTAAAAGAACATAGGATCGTGACTTTATGATTCAAAACTTGCCCAAACTCAGTCATCCGTTAGTTGATGACGCTCAATATAATCTGCTGCGTTCAGTAGGTTACCTCACAGGCGCTGAACGCCGTGATATTGTTGATGCCTGTGAGTTCGGTGATGTTGCGCATATTAAAGACAAGCGCAAGTCAGGTGAGCCTTATATCACGCATCCAATTGCGGTCGCTGAGATACTAGCCGGCTTTCGCTTAGATCGAGATACCATCATTGCGGCAATTTTGCATGATACGGTTGAAGATACGGAAGTGAGCGATGAGCAGATAGAGCAGCGTTATGGCAAAGTGGTTTCTAGGCTGGTCGATGGTGTGACCAAATTAAAATCATCGACGCATAATAAACAAGAAAATAAAGCGGCGACCTTTCATAAAATCCTGACGGCTACCCTCGCAGACCCACGTGTATTGATTATCAAGCTTGCTGACCGCTTACATAATATGTCGACACTAGATGCGGTACGTCCTGAAAAACAACGTACCACCGCGCAAGAAACTTTAGACTTTTATGTGCCCTTTGCACGGCTCATGGGTCTCAACGATATTGCTGATTATATTGAGGTACTTTGTTATCGCAATCTTAACTCTGAGATGTATAACAAGATCTCTGATAAATTGCTACAACATGGGCTTGGGCGCAATTTTCAGAGAGAAGCCATTCATCGTTATTTAAGTATTGTCCTCAATAATCTTGATCTTGATGGCATGGTTAAAGTCTTAGACAATCGCGTGGTTATCTTCCGGCAATTTTTCCGAAATCGCGGTGAGATTAATGCACTGCTACGCCATTACGCGTTTGAGATTGTGCTAGATAATATCGAAGCTTGTGACAAACTTGCCTACTATCTCATTAAAAAATATCAAATTGCGGACAGTCATATCGCGGACAATATCCGCAGACCTTTACCTGGCGGCAATCAATCACTGACGCTTATCTACGAGCGCGATAATGATTTTGTTAAAGTAACGATTTTGACTAAGCAGATGCAAAGTGCCGCAAGGCTTGGGGTTATTGGTGCAGAGCATGCCTCTGATGTCAGTCAATCAGTCATTCAGGCGTCATTACGCAATATGAAAGATTTGGTCGATGAGGACTGTTTAAACGAAGGCAACCCTGATTTTGCCGCCGCAGTATCGACTATTAATGAGCTGATGGATTACCTGCATTCTAGTAAAATCATCTGTTATAGCCCGCAAGGTCGCGCTTATGAGTTGCCACAAGGTGCGACTGCGCTAGACTTTGCTTATGCTGTTGGGCCGATGGTTGGCAATGTCGCGGTTGGCGCTAATATTGATAAAAAACATGCCAAGCTTGGGACGGTAGTCAAAAATGGACAGTTAGTAGAAATCGAGGTTAATAGCCATTCTGAGCCAAAAGCAGAATGGCTTGGGTTTGTGGTTACTAATAAAGCCCGTGTAGAGATTTTGCGTTGGTTCAAAGATTTATCGGCGGCTGATAAGCAGCACCATGGTAGACAAGCACTAGATCGCGCACTGAAAACTTATCAAAAAAGCTTGGACGATCTAACCGATAGTGACTGGAAGAATCTAACAGAATGGCGTGGACTGACTGAGAAATCAGCGCTATTTGAGCAAATAAGCTCCGGTACGTTGTTACCGCAACTCGTGGTCACGCGTTTGTTTAGCGATGAAGTCTGTGATATCCAATCGCAAGAACGTATCGATGACATGACCCAACCACAGCAACTGATCGTCAATGCTTCAGGCGTTGAGCTTGATTTTGCCAATTGTTGCCATCCGATTTATGGTGATCCTATCGTTGGACATTTATCCCGTCATGGTCTGGTCGTGCATCGACATAAGTGCTTTTCACTAGACGATATTCGTAAAGACAATCCCTATCAAGTCATCCAATTACGTTGGCGCAATGATAAGGCGATCAAGCAAAGTGACTCAGAAGATCACGATAATAAAATTCGTTTTCCTGCTTATTTAAAACTGTCTATAGCACTGAGCGACGAGCAAATCAGTAAAGTTATTTATAATCTGCGGCAGTTAAATATAGGGGTTGAAAAGGTCGACGTACGTAGCAATGATACTATCATTCATATTGTGGTTCGTAGTCGCAATCACTTAGCCCAAGGTATTCGTGAACTACGCTCCTTACTTGGTTTCCCCAATATTATGCGTTTATATCAACTATAAATACTTTTATCATCATAACTGTTAAAATATATGCCTTTTAAATTATCTCTTAACACATAGATGATTTTGAAATGTGTAAAACTTTTAATCGTGCTAAACACTTCTACTAACTTTTAGAAAATAGCTTTAGCACATCAAACACCAAAAAAATATGATAAGGATATATCATGACACGTCAAACCATCCAAACGGATAAAGCACCTGCAGCCGTTGGCACTTACTCACAAGCGGTAAAAGTTGGCAATACTGTTTATATTTCAGGTCAGCTAGGTTTTGACCCTATCACCATGGAATTAAAAGAAGGGTTTGATGCACAAGCGAAGCAAGTATTTGAAAACATCAAAGCCATCTGTGAAGCTGCTGGTGGCAGCTTAAATGACGTGGTCAAATTCAATGTATCGTTAACTGATTTAAATGATTTTGCAGCATTAAACGAAGTATTTATGGCCAATTTGACTGAACCTTATCCTGCCCGCGCAGCGGTGCAAGTAGCGGCATTGCCTAAAGGTGGCGTGGTCGAAATTGAGTCTATTCTCTATATTGAATAAGTTAGATATTCAATACTGCTTGAATAACAATATTTCATATTGAATCACCATAAGCTTAGCCTCATGCTAAGCTTATTCATCTCTCCCTCTTTATTTTTATTTCATATTGACTTAATCAAACTGCGAAGCCTTTTTATGTTGGTACAAGTTGCTCTGCCCGTGCCCCTTTATCGGGTATTTGACTATAGCCTACCGTCCGATATAAGTGCTTTGCCAAATGCTTCGCCAAACAATAGCTCAATACAACTGCCGAAAATTGGCAGTCGTGTTGAGGTGTCTTTTGGTCGTCAGAATTTAATCGGAATCGTGGTTGCTCATATTGCTCAAGCGGATACCAGCGTACCACTCAATAAGCTGAAACCCATTAATAAGTGTTTAGATGCTGAGTCTATTTTAGATAACAGTATGCTAAAGCTCGCCTATTGGCTTGCTCGTTATTATCATTATCCGCTTGGTGAGGTGTTAGCGGTCATCTTGCCCACCTTGGTTCGTCAAGGTAAACCGCTAGATTTACTCATTACCCATTGGCGAATTCTGCCACATATCACTGATGACGACTTTCGTGCTAACGCCAAAAAGCAAAAGCAGCAGTTTGATATGCTAAAGCTACATGGTCAACATGGTGCAAGTGAAGATGTACTACTATTAGAAGGTATGGCGCGTGCTTTTTTAAAAACACTAGAAGATAAGGGTTTGATTGAGCGCTATATTCAACCAAAACAAGTACCTACTCCTGTTAAATTGGCAAAAATGCCCCTTGATCTTAATGAGGAGCAACAGCTTGCCGTTGCAGCGATTGTTGCTGCACATGAATCCAAATGCTACACGGGCTTTTTATTAAATGGCATCACTGGTAGTGGCAAGACTGAAGTCTATCTACAAGCCATGCAAGCAGTATTGGAGGCTGGCAAGCAAGTGCTTATTTTAGTGCCTGAGATTGGGTTAACGCCACAGACGCGTGCGCGTTTTGCCAGTCGCTTCGCTGCGCATATCGTCTTGCTACATTCAGGTATGAATAACACCCATCGATTGCAAGGTTGGCAAGATTGCCGTACGGGTCACGCACAAATCATTATCGGTACGCGTTCGGCAGTACTATATCCGTTTGCAGATTTAGGCTTAATTGTCGTTGATGAAGCGCATGATGGCTCCTATAAACAGCAGGATACCTTGCGCTATCATGCTGCTGATGTCGCACTTTATCGAGGATTTCAAGCCAAAATACCAGTCGTCCTTGGTACGGCTACCCCTTCTCTTGAACATTTAAAATTAGTCGATGAGGGCAAGCTAGTAGAGTGTCAATTATCGACGCGCCCTGGCAATGCTAAACCTGCGCCCATGCAGCTGATTGATGCGCGCTTGCAAAGTACTCATCAGCAAACGCAAGATGATGGCGCGCGCTATGATACCGGACTGACGGATGCGCTTATCGGCGCCATAAGGCAAACCCTAGAAGCTGGCGATCAAGTTTTGATATTTTTAAACCGTCGCGGCTATGCGCCTGTTTTATTATGCGAGGCATGTGGTTGGCAGGCAGATTGTCCGCGCTGCGACGCGCATTTAACCGTTCATTATAATAATCAAGCCCAGCGTAGCAATTATTCCAGCAACTCTTATTTAAAATGCCATCATTGTGATTGGCAAGCCTATATTCCGACTGTATGCCCTGATTGTGGCAGTCAAAATCTAGATGCCAAAGGGATGGGAACAACAAGGCTAAGCGAAAATTTGCACGCTATCTTTGCCAATCCGCAAACCAGTAAAGCGCTTTATCCCATTATTCAAATTGATCGTGATACCACTAGGCGTAAAGACAGCTGGGAAAATATCTATCAGCGTATTAATGAAGGCAATCCTGCCATATTGGTCGGTACGCAAATGGTTGCCAAAGGTCATCATTTTCCCAATGTCACGCTCGTTTGCTTACCCAACGCTGATCGTGGCTTTTTGTCTGCAGACTTTCGTTCGCCAGAGCATACTGCCCAATTGATGATCCAAGTAGCAGGGCGTGCAGGACGCGGGGATAAATCAGGACGGGTATTGATTCAAACGCTGCAACCGGACAATGCGTTATTATTAAAATTGGTGAAAGATGGTTATTTGTCTTTTGCTCGTGAGCTGTTGCAAGAGCGTAAAACAATGGGACTGCCCCCTCATAGTCATGCTGCGCTGATACGCTGCGAAGGTAAAACCCTTGCTGCCACCACACAAGCACTCAAAGATGCCATTGCCGTTCTGCCAACAGGGCACAATTTAGCCGTTCTTGGTCCTATCGATGCGCCCATGAGTAAAAAGAACAGTCGCTATCATGCCCAGCTTTTGCTATTGGCCAAGGATCGGCAGCAACTGCATCATGTTTTAAATCATTGGTGGCAACCCGTCCTTACCCTACCGAGCGCTAAATATCTTAAGCTTACTTTAGATATTGATCCTGTCGGCTGGTAATGAGAATTTGCGAGTTATTGCTAGCATAATCATTTGTCGCATTACTCCTTTATCTTTACTTCGTCAGTACAGTTTCTAATATTTGACTATGATAAATTTACAGTAATAAGTTGATCATTGTTCTCAAAAATCACTCTATCTTATGTAGAGTGAATATTGAGCATCAAATCCATTATCAGCAAAATTGAGTATTGTTATGAATCCAGACCATCCAAACTCTAAAAAAAATGACCATGCTCATCAGAGCATACCAGCTGATACGCATGGACACATTAAGGAAGGTGAGGAAAGTAGTGGAAAAAGTAATAATGCTTATAAGAATCAAGACAGCCACGATCATGATGAACATCTAGAGCAAACAGTCGCCACGCGAGATACCAAAGGCTATCAGCGCACTTTACTAATAAGTTTTTTGATTATTACAGGCTACATGTTTGTAGAAGCAATCGGCGGTTGGCTCACTGGCAGTTTGGCATTATTGTCCGATGCCGGTCACATGCTGAGTGACGCGATAGCACTTGGCGCCACCTTAATGGCATTTAAAATTGGAGAAAAAACCGCTACTCATCAAAAAACGTTCGGTTATAAACGCTTTGAGATTTTAGTTGCCTCTGTGAATGGGGCTACACTTGTCATTATTGCGCTAATGATTTTTTATGAGGCCATTAAACGCTTTAATTCGCCACCTGAAATTGCGACCCAAGGCATGCTTATCGTCGCCACTATCGGTATGCTGATCAATATTTTGGTTGCGTGGCTTATGCACCGAGGTAGCCGTAGTGGTGATACTCACGGTCATGATCATGGTGCCAATGAAGGCACAGCAACGGTCAAAACATCGGATGATAAAGAGCCGGTCAATCTCAATATGCAAAGTGCTTATTTACACGTATTAAGTGATTTGATGGGTTCAGTGGCTGCCATTATCGCCGCATTATTAATGATGAGTTTTGGCTGGGTATGGGCAGATGCGGTAGCGTCCGTAATTGTGGCAATACTTATTTTATTTAGTGGCTACCGTGTGGTGCGCGATTCTGTACATATTTTAATGGAAGGGACGCCAGAAGGTATCTCTCTAGTGAATGTCGAAGAAAAACTTCTTGCCCACCCGCAGGTGCAAAAAGTGCATGACCTACATGTTTGGAGTATTACCAGTGGTTTAAACGCCTTATCTTGTCATGTGGTCGTCGATGGTGAAATGAGTATTCATGAGTCCAGTATATTGATTGGCAGTCTAGAACAAAGCCTGCTTGAGCTCGGCATCCATCACGCTACTATTCAGGTAGAAAGTGCGGCACACCCACAAACGAGTACCCATAGCGATGCCCTAGTCTGCAATATCTCAGAGCGACCAGCAGAGAATAACCATATCGGGCACAATCATTAAAATAGTTTGTCATTGAAAAAGTCTGGTTTAAAAAAAGCTACCAGTCATCTAGACGTCATTAATTATTTAAATATCGTCAATTGTTAATGACGTCTAATGAAATCATAAAAACAACACAGTATAAGCCACAATAACCATACGGCAATGCTTATCCAAACACCCAATCCCACTCCTAGCAAAGTCATGCGAATCCAAAAATCCAAGTCACCATTCATGATATGAGGCAAATAAGCGGGTCCCATATTCGATGCCATTATTAGCCAAAGTCCAATTATAAGTGCCAATCCTGCACCTATAATTCTTAATATTATCTTTCCAATATTTTTTAATAAGCTAAGGCGATTAAGTATAGCAAGCTTATTTTCTAGAGTATTATTCATAAGTCTTCTCTTTCTATTTTTTCATTTAAGCCATATTTAATGCCCTATCTTGCGATTAATAGTAATCAAATATAGCAAAATGAAATATCTCCATACCGCATATACCAATATCACACTGACTTTTATCAATGTAATCACATGTTAAAAATGATGAGAAATTTAGCCTCACTGTCATATTTTTAATATAAATTCTGTATACTGAAAATTGAAACGCCACATTTGCCACCAATGGATGACCTTCTGCTATGTCTAGACGCTCAGCGCCATTCGTCGCCCCAAGCTATATCGATGACCCGATTTCAAAGGATGGCAAAAAACACGCCAAAGTTTTATTATCCACGCTGCAAGAAGACATTGCTCGCTTTCGAGACGTACAGTTTCCACCTGATATCTTACGTCAAATTCGTGACATGCCTATCTATGAAGGTAACTTAGCAGAAGTCCAAGCCTATCAGCAACGTTGGCACAATTTGCTTGAACGCGCCATGGCGTTTTATCCTGCTGCCAATCTGCCGCCTGACTATTTGCCACTGCCTGCCAGCCTTGAGATACCGCAGTTTATATATCATGTGCAGCGCCTACATCTGACCAAAACCCATGCAAAAGAATCCAAGAGTTTCGGCTCGGTCGGGGCACTTACGGATAAATGCGGCGATTATAGTGCTGATGACATTGCACGTATGACTGCTGCGTTTGATAAGGATGAGGAGACGCGTTTGGTCGCGCACCGTGAGTTTATTGATTTGCGTGCTTATGTATTTTGCCGAGATAATAAGGGTGAGATGCTAGAGCCTGAACGGGTACGGTTTTATCGAACGGGACTTATTGTCCATGCCCTGCCCGATTTTAAAATCGTAGACAGTCGACAGACACCACGCAAGCGCCGTAACGATGCTTATAACAATCCGCTGGCAGATAATGGCGTGTGGAAAATTTATCGTAAAAAATAACGATCATCAAGCCATAGTTGATTCATTTTAAAAACGATACAGTGCTATTGGTTATAATTTTTTTGCAGCCTCTGTCACGCCTGCGAACAGCAAGCAAGAAAAAATTATAGCCAATAGCACGTTATTACAATCGTATCGCTTTTATTTTGAACTAACTATATTTTATATTTGTAATAATGCTGTTGTACTACCCATTTATCGTCATTGCTAAGGATTCCAGATGTTCGCTGCCGCCGCCAGCTCACCAAATTTAATGTTACAAGCGACAATTTTCTTGGGAGCAGCCCTGCTCTTTGTACCCCTTGGTAAACGTTTTGGTATTGCGACGGTTTTAGGTTATCTGATCACAGGATTGATATTAGGTCCAAGTGTACTGGACGTGGCAGGTGACGCTGAGAGCTTATTACATTTCTCTGAGTTTGGCGTGGTGATGCTGCTGTTCATCATTGGGCTTGAGCTGCAGCCATCAAGGCTCTGGGCACTCAGGCGCTCAATATTCGTCCTTGGCGGTTTGCAAGTTGGTTTGACTGGTGTCTTATTGATGGGGCTGTTACATCAGATTTTTGGCTTGCAGCTCGATACTGCTTTTATCGTTGGCTTCGGGCTTGCGCTCTCATCTACCGCCTTTGTCCTACAAATTCTGACTGAAAAACAGCAGCTATCGAGCACTCATGGCCGTGAAGCCTTTACGATTTTATTATTCCAAGACATTGCGGTTATCCCTTTATTAGCGGTCATTCCTTTCTTATCAGGGGTGCGTGAACAAAGCTATGATTTGATTTATTTTGGTAAAGTTTTTGCGGTTTTTGCTGGGCTTATCTTTGCCAGTCGCTACGTCGTTCGTCCATTTTTTAAATTTGTTGCCTCAAGTGGTGCGTCAGAATTACTAACGGCAGTCGCGCTATTTATCGTAATGGGTGTATCGATTTTGATGGGTCAAATCGGGCTCTCAATGGCGTTGGGCGCATTTTTAACTGGTGTACTGTTGGCGGATTCTGAATACCGCCATGAGCTTGAAGCCAGTATCGAGCCTTTTAAAGGATTGTTATTAGGTCTGTTCTTTATGTCAGTCGGTATGTTGACCGATGTGAAATTGATATTAGCAAAACCCATTTTTATCATCGGCTGTGCGATGGCATTAATGTTTATCAAGTTCGGAGTGATTACAGCGATTGCAAAAATCTCAGGTAATCGCTGGCCAACCAGCATTCGACTGGGGGTTACACTGGCTCAAGGTGGTGAATTTGCTTTTGTCTTGTTCAGTGTTGCGAGTGCCCAAAACGTCTTACAACCTGAACTTGCCAATACGTTAAACCTGATCGTAACCATCTCTATGGCACTCACTCCTTTGGCATTCTTGTTATTAGAAAAAGTCGGCGAGCCATTATTTGCCAAAAGCAAACCAAGCCGCGAATACGACACGATTCCAGATCATGAGCATCAGGTGATTATTGCTGGCTTTGGGCGAGTCGGTCAGATTATCGGTCGTGTGCTACGTATGCACAATATTGAATTTACCGCGATTGAGCGCTCGGCAAACCGCGTCGATTTTGTCCGTAAATTCGGTAACCAAGTCTATTATGGTGATCCAAAAAACCCTGAAATCCTACGTGCAGCAGGTATCAAAAAAGCACGTGTCTTTATCCTTGCCATCGATGATTTAGAGCGTTCTATCACTACCGCCCAATATTTACGTAAAAACTATCCAGATTTAATTATCTTAGCACGGGCACGTGACCGCCAGCATTACTACCGATTACGTGAGGTTGGGGTTCGTCATATCTGGCGTGAGACGTATTTGTCCTCGCTAGATATGTCGCGTGAGTCGCTACAATTGCTTGGCATCTCACCAGAAAAAGCGCGTGAGACAGTGCAAACTTTCCGTGATTACGATGATGATCTGATTGAACGTCAACAAGCTATTTATGATGATGAGGCCAGTATGATTGAGTCGGCTCAATCATCGATGGCGGAGCTTGAAAGCTTATTTGACGAAGATATTGGCAAAGCGCGTAAGATGGACTTGAGCGATTTTTATGAAGCGCTAAAAAGCCAAGCCATACCAGTCGATGATGAAAATAATCATACGACTGAATCTAAGCATTAATTTTTTCAACTATAGAAATTGTTGTCAAAAATAATTCTCAATCTTTGTAGCCACCTAATCAGGGCTACAATTTTCCGGCGCTTGTTTTTTATTCAATGAACTGATGCATTCCCAATCATCACTGTTTGGCAGATGATAAAAGACCAGTGTCTGATCATTGAGATAGCGTATAGGGAATTTTACATTTTGAATGGTCGCAATCACTGCACAATCAGTTTCTGCAACGCCAGCTGCGCTACGATCGATCTCAATATGCACCTTCTCAGTACCGCTATCGATAGGCAGATCCAGCGGACATTGTCCTGTTTGCCGATACGCTAGCGCCACATAATTTTGCGTGGTTTTAACGGTATCATACGCATCAAATAGCACTTCGTTTTCTTTTGGTTTGGCGATAATGGGTAAGAACTGCACTTTAATGACCATTAATATAAAGGCAAAAAATCCAAAACCCCATCCTAGCCCAAATAAGCTCACTCCGCCCTCTTGGCTTAGATGGGCTTGTTGCAAGCGCTCATCTTGTGGATAGTCATTAATCGCGTCGGCAATCTCACGTCGTGCCATCCGGTAATAGTAAGCATCCGTCCAGCGTGCCACTATAAACGACCAAAACAGCCAAATCAGCGCGGCAATACTAACGCGTATCGTCATCTGATAAGCATCAGCAATATAAGGCATTACTAAGAACTCAACCGCTACCAAGACTAGCGCGATATTAAGCTGAATAAAAGACCATCCTGCCACGCTGTAGACGAGCGCATCCATATAACGCTTACGATAGAGTAACCATGGAAAGGTCACAAAAAATGCTGCCCAATGCCATTTTGGCGACAGATAGCCTTGTTCATCAAATTGCTCAAAGCGTTTTAGATAATAGCGTTGGCTACGATGTCCGATAAACCATTTATCCAGTTGTGTGCGTCTGGCAGGAGGCAATTTTTCTTGGTAAAAAGGGGGCGGCGAATCCGTCTCAATAAATAACATAGTGACAAGCCTTACAGTCGATTAAAAAGACATTTAACTTAACTATCAGGATTATATGATAACGCTAATAGCATTGCATGGGCCATAGAAACACTAGATAAATAATGTACCTAAATTACAAAACGCGCTAACATTATTAAAAAAGTATTGTTCATTCACAGCCGTACAGATTTCACTTATAATAAGCGCACTACCCATTTATTAAGCCTTGTTAATCCTATGAGTCAACATCCTGATATTAATACCAACGTCGACGCCACCAGCCTTACCGATGATCAAAAATCTTTCGACAATAATGCTACTAATGACAATGAGGTCGCACCTGACGGCAATAAGCATATTCGTATCGTCAACACCTTTATGAAACGCCGTACGCACATGAATAAAAATGCCGAGCTGGCATTGACGGCGCCTGAATTTGCGCATTACTTGGTTAATAACAGCTTTGGTGATGGTAACCTTGAAGGTATTGACGATTTGCGTGCGCTGTTTGCTGAATTGCCAAACGGCAGTGAGGCACCCTTGACCCTTGAGATTGGTTTTGGACTTGGAGATTCATTCATTGAAATGGCAGCAGCCGAGCCAAGTCGTAATTTTGTTGGCATTGAAGTCCATGAGCCGGGTATCGGCAAATGCGCTTATATGGCTGGTACTCAAAATTTGAGTAATGTCAGAATCATCAATGGTGATGCCATTCAACTGCTCAAACAGTTACCAGAAAACCATATCGATCGCATTCAGCTCTACTTTCCTGACCCATGGCAGAAAAAGCGCCATCATAAACGCCGCTTTGTTAGCCCTGAGCGTATGGCGATTGTCACCCGCAGCCTAAAGCAAGGCGGCTGGTTCCATACCGCCACTGACTGGGAACATTATGCCTTTTGGATGGTAGAAGTTTTGGATGGGTTTGCAGGCTTAAGCAATCAAGCAGGCGCAGGCAATTTCACTGACCGTCCTGACTTTCGTCCAATGACAAAATTTGAGCGCCGCGGTCTAGCAAGCGGACATGGGGTTTGGGATTTAATCTATTTAAAAGACTAATACCAAACGCATTACGTCGGCTTCCTTTAAAGCGGCTAAGATATTTATCAGTATCTTAGCCGCTTTTTTATATCTATCAGTCTTCAAACCTTTTACTCATAAGGGTTAAAGACTGATATAACTGACTATAAATATGTTTGATGAGTATCAACAGCTTTCAATTCGAAAAAAAATTATCAGCACAGATGTGAAACATAGACATTGCCCATACTAAAATCCTGCTAAATTTAAACTTGTAAAATCAGAAATAGCCAAGTTTTGTAAATTAAATGATAACTCTTGTCTGCGCAATCATTGATACCGTAAGGGCTTGGTGAGTTCTCCCCATAAGCTGTGGATAACCCTGTGCATAAGTCGCTACTTGACAAGCATTTGCCTAGATAGCTTAAAGGCTTAGGTAAAATCGTTCATTTTTTGTACGATTTAAAAATTTATTAAAATCAATAGGTTAACGATAATTTAAAAGCAAAATAATTTATTTATAAAATTTTTAATATTAATTTTATCCTATGATATGTTTCACACTGGCTAAATAAACTTTATTTATTTATTGTGGATAACTTCCAAAACTATTGACAAATAGCATGCTCATCAGGTTCAAATATGAACAGCAATTTTTAGCATTATATACAAATATTTTTGTTTTCTCATACGACATCTATTGTCGCCTAGTATTCAGTTATGCTCAATATATACCTTGGATTTTGTTATAATTACCCTATCTAATAAACAATGATATAAAGTTAGAGGAAGACATAATCTGGTGATATAAGTTGCAATCGCTATGAGCCTCATTAAAATCTCTAAACTTTTTTTCGCTTTTATCAGCGTCTAATTTTACTGTATAGTAGCGTGATGTAACTGACATCGCCATCTACAAGACTCATCTCATTGTCTACTCTAAGCTTAGTTCAAAATGCTATCGACGATAGCTTACATTTTCATTTATAGCATTGAACAAGCCGTTTTTGATATTAATACAACTTATCCTTATAAATGATTGATAACAAGGAGTCCTATATGGACGACAATAAAGCCAAAGCACTTAAAGCTGCACTAGCTCAAATCGAAAAGCAGTTTGGTAAAAATACCATCATGCATTTGGGTGACAACTCAGCAACGCTTGATGTCGACGTGGTATCGACTGGTTCATTAGGTTTAGATATTGCACTCGGGATTGGCGGTTTGCCAAAAGGTCGTATCGTTGAAATTTATGGCCCTGAAAGCTCAGGTAAAACGACTATGACATTGCAGGCAATTGCAGCGTGCCAGAAACAGGGCGGCGTTTGTGCCTTTATCGATGCTGAACATGCCTTAGACCCTGTATATGCCCGCAAGCTTGGTGTGAATACGGATGACTTGCTACTTTCACAGCCTGATAATGGTGAACAAGCACTTGAAATTACCGATATGTTAGTACGCTCAGGTGCAATCGATATGATCGTTATTGACTCAGTCGCAGCCTTGACGCCGCGTGCCGAAATTGAAGGCGAGATGGGCGATTCACACATGGGTCTACAAGCCCGTCTGATGAGCCAAGCTTTACGTAAAATCACTGGTAACGCCAAACGTTCAAACTGTATGGTGTTATTTATTAACCAGATTCGTATGAAAATCGGCGTTATGTTTGGTAGCCCTGAAACCACAACTGGTGGTAATGCACTTAAGTTCTATGCCTCGGTACGTATGGATATTCGCCGTATCGGTGCAGTCAAAAATGGTGATGAAATCATTGGTAACCAAACTCGTGTTAAAGTCATCAAAAACAAAATGGCCCCACCATTCCGCCAAGCTGAATTTGAGATTACTTACGGTGAAGGCACCAATCACTTAGCCGAAGTGATTGATTTGGGTGTTGAGATTGGTGCAGTTGGTAAAGCGGGCTCTTGGTACAGCTATGGCGATGAGAAAATCGGTCAAGGTAAAGCCAATTCTGTACTGTTTTTAAAAGAGAACCCTGCTATTGCTGAAGAGATAGAAGCCAAAATCCGTACTGAAAAGCTTGGTGTAAAAGATGACAGCAAAGCAGCGGTCGTGGCTGAGACTAACGAAGAACTAGCCTCTGAACCTGTACAATAACGGTTTATTTTCAAACCGTTATCAGCAACTATGATGTCTTATGAAAATTAAAACGTTAGCTGAAATACTCGCTGAGTCGGATACTGATTCAGCGAGTTCTACGCATAAAAACAAGAAACCCATTGAACAACATTCATCTACTAGGTACTCATATAAAGACAAGCCTAAAAGTACCAGTAAAACTGGCAAGCGCTCTCAGAATCTAAATACATATGATTTAGATGAGAAGTGTACAATAGATAACCACACTAACTTTACGGCAGATTCGACTGGCGCCTCTTCCTCTTTAAAAATTTCATCCAAATCCAAAAAACGTAAAAAACACTTTCATCCAGCTGCTACCTTTCACGCTGAGCCTAATAGTGTACCTACTTATCAGCCACCTGCTGCGCAAAGTATCAAAGAGATGCTGGCTGAAGTTAAACATGCGGTTCATGACAATGAAGAAGATAGTGTCTCTATTAATGAGACTGGCGTTGATTCAGCTTTGATGAACTCACAACAAGTATTTGAATCGGTAGCTGCTCATGATATTCAGGGAGGCGACCAAAACAGCCAAATCGATAACTTACCAGCTGCTCTAAAAGCATATTTGCGCACGCCTGAGCAGCGCCAAGCGGAAATGGATGCAATCAAAGCAGAAAGTCGCTTACGTTGGTTAGCATTTTATTATTTGTCACGCCGCGAATACGGTAAGGCTGAGCTTAAGCAAAAATTGCTAGATAAAGAGCAAGAAGCGGCTAAAATTGATGCCCTACTCGATGAGTTCGAAGAAAAAGGCTATCAAAGTGATTACCGCACTACTCTAATGCTGATTCGTGAAAATATCAGAAAAGGACGCGGCAGAGGTCGTATCAAGCAAGAATTCCATCGTAAAAAGATGACGATGCCCGATAATATTGATGAACTTATCGATATGGCAAATGCAGAATCTGATGAGTTTAGTGAATTTATAGATGATAACGCAGATAATTTGGTCGAAGGTATAGACTGGCTCAAACTGGCAGTCACAGCGCGTATCAAAAAATATGGTGATGATATACCCACTGAACAAAAAGACAAAGCAAAGCAACTACGGTTTTTACAATATCGCGGCTTTAATAGTGATATTTGCTTTGCGGCATTAAACTATACGTTAGATACTTTAGATGAACGTTTTTAGCAATTTTTAATGCAACAATTTTAACCTTTGTCGTTCGCTATTATATTTTAGATATAAAAAAGCGCACCTAATCAGGTGCGCTTTTTTATCGTTTTAAATGCTATAAATGATAACCTAATTATTTCAGTGCCCCTAGACGACTTGATAGCTGACTGATAATTTGGTCAATTTCTTCATTGGCTTCAGGTTCGTTATCCAAATTACCGTTTGGCGTCAATTGGTTCATGACTTCCGGTAATAGCTCAGCCAACCCTTGACGCACCTCTATCTCATTAGCGCCTGTATGAGCAGCGACTTGCTGTATTTCACTATCATCAAACAATCGATTGATATCGTTAGGATCAAGATTATCGTTAAGCTCATTAGTACTCAACCAAGAGCGCGCTTGTTTTTCATAGCCCATACCGGTAAGTTTCGAGAGAGCACCACTTAATCCACCATTACGCTTTATCCAGCTCAGCACCATAGGCATAAGAGCAGCGATAAGCATACCTTTACCACCGAAGCCGCCTCTCGTCGTTTGACCCCCAAGTACGCTACCTAGAATATCGCCAAGTCCACCAGTACCTGAACTCATGCCACCGCGCTGTTTGCCACCTGTTAACCCGCCGATAATATCGTCTAACCCAAAACCATTGTCTGCTGAGCGGCGCTCGTACTGTTGTGGATTATAACCCGCTGACTGATTGCCACCGCCAAGTACACTCCCCAATATATCACCAAGACCGCCGGTACGACGCGGATTGATACGTTGATTAACTGGATTACGCTGTGCGTCCTCTGGATCCATGGCACTACGTGCTACTTGACTCACTAAATTCCCTAGCAAACTCATAACTTTATCCTTTTTATTATAATAACATTCGTCGATACAGGTTTTGGTATAGCAAATTAACGACTGCTACCATCACCTACTATTTAAACCGACCTATAAATATAAATTCCAATATAGCAAATCTATTTACCTCTCTAGATAGGCATTTTGTTATGAGATGTAGGAGATAATTTAGTACGGTAAGATAAAGCAGATAAGTATCTACAATGAAATCCAAGCTCAATTAAACGGTTTTGTTTGCAATCATATTTGACAAGATGGTCAACTCGCGCCATTGCTCGGTATTAACCTGATCACGAAATATAGCCACAGAAAATCGGCGTTGATAAGGCTCTACGATATTAAAATCAAAACAGATAACCCAATGAGATTGACTGACTGTATTAAGCTTTGCTTGCCACAAGGCATCCCCACGACTCGTACGTATTAATAACTGCCAATCTTGATAAACACTTTTATCAAGTGGCGGCTGGCTCAGATGCAATAGTATGGGTCGTGATAAGGCTAAATAGCCAATGACTGCAGCGCTGATGAGGAGTATAACGACATATTGCCATAAGGCTAATGAAGCAAGCGCCCCCAATACCATAACGATACTGGATAATGCCATATAAAATATCAGATATAAATAGCTTATAGGTTTAATAGCAGTATCGATACGTAGCGAGGTTAATGCTGTCATAGTGAGCTACCAAAGAATATTTCTGATTAATAGAAAAGACTCAATATTACTTTAACAATCCAAAAATAAAACTAGCCATTTAAACAATTAACTCAGACTTTTACTGTGACGCCACGTCTTAATCTTATTAACCAACTCCCATATCGCCTCATCTTCTGGTCGGCTTTGATTGGTAAAATAATCTAATAAATCAGGGTCTTCATGAGTCAGCATTTGCGCAAAGCTTTCTTGTTCGGCAGCTTCTGCCGTTAAATAAAGCTCTTTAATATAGGGTTCAAAATAAAAATCCAACTCTTTAAGACCACGGCGGGCTTGATAAATAATACGGCGCTGCTCATTGGTGGGCTCTGGCTGGTTATTAATAGTCATAAGGGTATTCTCATTCGTTTAAAAGGCATGTAAATAAATAAATACAAAGCACTAAAACTCTATCGTTCACAATTATTATCATCGATAAATTTATTTTTGATTATAAGTTCTTAATTATAGACATAATCACCATTATTAGCTTTTATCATATGCAGATAGCTGGCTCCATAACGCTATGGCTTGCTGCATCATAGCGACATTATGAGTACGAATGATACTTGCCCCCTGCTGCAATGCAAAAAGACCTGCAGCAGTACCCACGTTATCACGCTCAAGCGGTTGGGTGGTAGCAAGCGCTTCTAGACCTGTTTTGGTCAGCACTTCTGCTAAAAATCGCTTGCGTGAAATACCAAACATCATTGGCAGTTTGAGTGTTTGTAAGCGCTTAAGCTCACTCAATAATACACAGTGATGCTCATAGTTTTTAGCAAAGCCAAAACCGGGGTCAATAATAATATTTTCGCGCATGACACCAATGCTTGTCACTTCATCAATACGCACCTCTAGCTCTGTCATGATTTCCTTAACCACATCATCATACTGTGCCAGATTATTCATCGTGGTTGGCTCACCGCGCATATGCATGAGCATAACAGGAATGTTAAGCTTAGCTGCCATCAGCGCAGCGCCCTCACGCTTGAGTGCCCGTACATCATTCCAAATATCCGCGCCTGCTTCAAACGCTGCGTGCATAACCTCAGGACTACTGGTATCAATAGATAGCCATATGTCATCGCCTAGCTGTTGCCTAATCGCTGTCACGACTGGTACCACACGCTGTAGCTCATCAGAAGTCGCCACCATTTCAGCATTTGGACGGGTAGACTCGCCGCCAATATCGATAATGGTAGCACCTGCATCGATCATCTCTTTACATCGTGCTACTGCCTTATCAACTGCATCAAACTGCCCACCATCTGAGAACGAATCTGGCGTAACATTTAAGATGCCCATGATATGAGGCTGTGATAAATCTAGGACCTTGTCGCGGCTGGTCACAGTATAAGCAGGTAAGGGTTGGAATAGTGACATAACTTATCCATGATAATTTGAATTCGTAAAATTGATTATAGCTCTAACTTATAATGCTTATGATACCAGTAAATCTGATGTCATTCTAAATTGGTAATAAAGAAAAAGCCCTTTGTCAAAAGGGCTTTTTTTATTCAAAATTTAAGAGTAACTTTTACATCGCTGGTAATGGCGGAGGGGTCACTCCACTTGTTTTCACATCATTTTTTGATAAGTTTACTTCGTGATGCTGATAGACTCTTGGTGGACGAGGTTGTTCGCCCGCTAAGATATCTTGCAGCTGATCGCGGTCAATAGTTTCCCATTTCATCAAGGCATCAACCATAGCATGCATCTTTTCTTGATTGCCTTCAATCAATTCGCGAGCGATATCATATTGCTCCTCTAGCATACGGCGTACTTCTTCATCAACCTTTTGCTGTGTTGCTTCTGAAATCGTACGACCACCGCCACCGAAGTAACCTTGTGAGCTGTCATCATCTTCATAGACCATGATACCAAGCGCATCAGACATGCCGTATTTGGTAACCATTGCTCGTGCCATTTTGGTCGCACGTTCAAAGTCATTTGAGGCACCCGTCGACATTTGATCGATAAAGACTTCTTCAGCTATACGACCACCAAATAAAATCGCAATATCACTCAGCATTTTTGATTTGTACATACTGGTTTGGTCGTGCTCAGGCAACTGCCACGTAACACCAAGCGCAAATCCACGCGGCATAATAGTAACTTTATGCACAGGATCGGTACCCGGTAGTAGCTCGGCGACTAGCGCATGACCTGCTTCATGATAAGCAGTAGCACGGCGCTCTTCTTCACGTATGACCATTGATTTACGCTCAGGACCCATATATAGCTTGTCTTTAGCATCTTCAAAATCATTCATATCGACGCTGCGCTTGTTACGACGCGCAGCAAACAAAGCTGCTTCGTTGACAAGATTCGCCAACTGCGCGCCACTGAATCCTGGCGTACCACGGGCTAAAGCATGGGCATCAACACCAATAGTATTAGGCAGTTTCTTCAAATGCACTTTAAGAATTTGCTCACGACCTTTGATATCTGGCAGCCCTACTTGCACCTGACGGTCAAAACGACCCGGACGCAATAGTGCTTTATCAAGAACATCTGCACGGTTAGTAGCAGCAATAACGATAACGCCTTCATTGCCTTCAAATCCATCCATCTCAACCAATAATTGGTTCAATGTCTGCTCACGCTCATCATTACCGCCGCCCATACCGGAACCACGATGACGACCGACAGCATCAATCTCATCAATAAAGATAATACATGGCGCGCTTTTCTTCGCTTGTTCAAACATATCACGGACACGTGACGCACCAACACCGACGAACATCTCAACGAAATCAGAACCTGAAATCGAGAAGAAAGGTACTTTAGCTTCACCAGCAATAGCTCTTGCTAATAGCGTTTTACCCGTACCTGGAGGACCTACCATCAAGATACCGCGTGGAATCGTCGCCCCAAGCTTGGTAAATTTATCAGGATCACGTAAGAACTCCACCACTTCTACGACTTCTTCTTTGGCTTCTTCACAACCAGCAACGTCTTCAAAATTTACTTTGATTTGGTCTTCGGTTAGCATTTTGGCTTTTGATTTACCAAAGCTCATCGGTCCACCGCCTTTACCGCCAGCGCCGCCTTGCATATTACGCATAAAGAATAAAAACAGACCTATAATCAGCAAAATTGGGAAACTGGCTATCAGCAATTGCATCAATACGCTTTGGCGCTTCGGTGCAGTGCCTTGGACTTCAACTTTATTTTCACGCAGCAATGGCATCAGCTCGTCATCCATCACAGCTGGACGAATGGTTTCAAATTCAGAACCATTTTTCTTCTCGCCGGTGATTTGCTCGCCATCGATCTCAACACTGGCTACTTGGTTTTCTGACACAGCGGTCACAAATTCAGAGTAGTTAAGGTTATCGGGCTCAGATGATTTATCAAAGCCACTAAACACCAGCACTAAAACGCCGATTACCACCAGCCACAATAAGGTATTTTTTACCATGTCGCTCACTAGTTATTCCCATCCCATACTTATTGGTGTGTTTACTAAACACGTGACGTCTATATATAAACGTATGTCTCGCTATTCAAGGTCTATTGGCGAATTATCATTTCTCATTGCAAATCTAAGGTATAAAAAAACCTTATATTTTTATTAGAGAAACAAGCCGCGCAATAACGATAAATAACTGAGTTTATAAGGCGCTTACTGTCAGACGACTTTGCTAAAAATATCATATAAGCACTTAGAAAAATGCTTAAGAGTTGATTTCAAACAAAGTTAATATATCATGATATGTGGTATTAACCTGAATAATTCAAGCAGCATTCCCATTTATTCAGTTAACGATTGTAGCCGTTTTCATTCAATGATTTTAACTGGCTAATTTTGAGGTGAGAGTTTCATTTCATATTACTTGATTGCGATCCAAAATATCTCTTTTGAGCGCGGTCTAGAAGCACCAGGCTTAATACTACGAATTTTACTAAAATCCGCCTGCATCTGCTTGCGTAATTCTTGTGTACCCTCGCCTTGAAACACTTTCATAATAAGCGCGCCACCTTCTGGTAAGGTTGCCAGCGCGAAATCGACCGCCAGCTCACATAAGTACATCATACGCGGCTGGTCAATAGCACTATTACCTGCTGTATTGGGCGCCATATCAGACAGTACCACATCAACTTGTCTATCACCAACCTCAGCCATGATACGGTCAAACACTTCTGGCTCGCGAAAGTCACCTTGGATAAAGGTAACATCCGGCAAGGTATCCATTGGCAAAATATCAGAGGCAATCAAGATACCTTTTTCCCCAACCAATTGACCAGCCACTTGAGACCAGCTGCCAGGGGCACTACCCAAATCAACAACGGTCATACCTTTTTTGATCAGATTGGTTTTTTCATTTATTTCTAATAATTTATAAGCAGCACGAGCACGGTAGCCATCTTTTTGGGCCTTTTGCACATAGTGATCATCAATGTGCTCTTTCATCCAAGCACTACTGCTCTTTGACAATTTTTTGTTTTCAATACGTGTGGCCAAAATTCCTGCTCCTATAACGTGCTTTTCTATATGCGCATATGTATTTATTAACTAATGTCTTAATATACTTTTTGCTTTATGTCACTTTCTACAACCATGCAATCAAAAACACTATTAACTATGATTTTCAATACTATCAAGCTATTTATTAGCTTCAAAAGGCTAAACCGTTAATTTTTCTTAGTGAAAACACTGCTTTATAAGAGCGTAGCGTTTATAATGTACCCATAATGGCAGTTTAACATTTTCATCACGTAAAATCGTGCAAAATCCTGCTGATCTCATGCAAGATGATCATAGATTAATTATAATGGTCATCAATTGCTCTCAATTTTATTATATTTTGTTTTTACCAACCCCTAGGAATTCTATGCAACTTGATAACGCAACCATCAAACGCTTAAAAGGCATTGGTCATGATTTGAAACCGATTGTCATGATTGGCAATAAAGGTGTTACGCCAAGCATTACCGAAGAGATTGATCGCGCCTTATCAGATCATGAACTGATTAAAGTAAAATTGCCTGCTGGTACCAAGGAAGAGCGTGATGTCATCGGTGCTGAGCTTGCTGCTACTGCAAAGGCAACTTTGATTCACTCAATTGGTCGTATGGCGCTATTGCTACGCAAAAACCCAAATGCCAATCCTAAGCTTTCAAACCTTGCTCGTAATGCATAATGCGTCATTACTTGCTTCATATCGTCTGTTGAATATGAAATGGCTTAAAATAGCGTGCTGATTTATTTTTAGACAGATGATAACGGTAAATCATATAGTTAAAATATCTCAAAAACGCTACAGTGCTGCTGGTATAAATTTTTTGCAGCCTCTGTCGGCTAGCTACAGCAAGCAAGAAAAATTGATACCAGCAGTACATAATGTGTAGATATTACTTTTCATTGACTATAAAAGCCGCGATGCACTTTTGCTCGCGGCTTTTATGTCATTTATAGTTCACTATTTAATATGCGATGTTCGTTGGCAGCTATATCATGTTTTATGGTGCTAATAATTTTTGAGATAATAAGAATATGAGCCAAAGTTTTGATTTATACCTAGCAACTGAAACCTTAGCAGATGACGCGCAGCAACTTGGCGTGACAGTGAGCGTTTTACAGCAAATTAGCGTACAGGTAAGCGCAACGCTTGTAGCGCAGCCAGAAGCTTATTTACAGCTAGAGTATCGTGTGACGTTGCCCTCTGAATCACTAGCTGCTCAATTGAATTGGCCAAAGTGGCAAGCAGATAAAGTAGGCTTTAAGGATTATCTGTGGGAACGAACCTGCCTTGAGTGCTTTTTAGCAGGTTATTTAGTAAGTAGCCGTTCAGAAGATAGTGATAAGTCCCCCAAAACCAATATGACAATGTCCTATATTGAGATCAATGCCAGTCCTGAAGGTCAGTATGCGCTTTATGAGTTTGACAGCTATCGCTCTCCTACAACACTACCGCCAAGACCTCTTATTTACGCTGACGGACAGACACGTGCTGCTATCGATTGGATAGACGGTAACCACCCGAAACTGCTAATAGATTACCCAATATCAACGCATGAACCTTATCACTACCAACGCAGCTTTAGAATGCCATTAGATTCATTGACGTCATTGAATCGCAAGTCAGATTACAGTAATGATGCCCTTATCAAATACATACATCCTTGTGTTATCTTATCCTTTGGCGCTACGATTCTATACTTTGCGCCCAAACATGCATCGCCACCCGACTTTCATAATAGTCAGTATTGGACACCATTTGATAGGCTATCCGCCCTTGCCAAGTAAAAATATCAACTTAATAGCTAGCCTTATTTAAGACATAAAAAAACTCAGTAATGTCATAAAGAGCATTACTGAGTCCGGAGAGAGCGCTTAACTGATACTTATTTGTCAGCCATAGCTAGGTAGATACCACGATCTGAAGCATCATCGACGTATCTAGCATCGCGCCACGTCGTATAGTTGTAATGACCGCTGTATGGGCTGATGCTGTTTTGACGGAAGTCAGATACCCAGTCATTACCATCAAATATTTGAATATGGCCATGAGGACGACTTGAAGTACGGTCATAAACAACCACGTCACCAACCTGTGGTTCCATGTTATTACTGATTTTAGTAAAACCCGCTTGTGACAGTGTGCCGCGAGACGCATATTGATACGCTGAAGGATTAGGCGTGAATTCGTAGCCCGCTGATTGTAACGCTTTACGGACATAACGAGCGCAATAGCCTGTGCTACTAGATAAAGCGACTCGTGAAGCATTCGCTGCTGCAATAGCAGGCGCTGAATAACGATCTGGCACTGAACTTACTTTCTGCTGACGTTGCTCATAAGACAAACGATTGGTTAGCGAAGCAAGCTGATATTCTTTTTGTTTTGCATGCGCGCTTAAATTATCGATTGCTTGGCTGATTTCATCATTGCTAGAAACATATGCACCGCTGTTGGTGCTGTAGATGTTACGACTAGAACCATAGTTCGCAGAAGTAGTGATATTGGTGATGGTATGACTCAAGGTATTATTTGATTGAAAGGTTGTTTCGGCAGCACCACTTGTCTGTGCTACGCCCATTCCCAATACTGATAAAATTAATAAAGCTTGTTTCATAAATTTACTACCTATTGTGAAAACAGAATTGCTCGTCATCCGTGACAAAGCATGAATTAGTTTAGAGAATATAATCATGAAATAAACATGATAAAATATTTAGTACAATCGCTCTTTTACTTCTTAAGTAGCTGATGCTGATATCATTAGCAGCTTAATCATCTACTACATAAATCGTTTGCTACGTCATACCTTGCTTTAAAAATGAGCGTTTAGAGCCTGTTTATTATGAGTATCGATTTTTCACCTATTAGATGAGTCATTACGATGTCCAAAAAGAACCCTAACCGCCTTGCCACTCTCATCGATCATCAAGCTTTTGCTGGTAGTGCGCTACCTCAAAGCCTATCTGATAGTATGCGTTTATATGTGCAAGCGACCACTGAAATAAAAGCGCTTTTGGTAGATTGTCTACCTGAGGAAATCCTCAATAACTGCTGGGTCGTAGGCTTAACGTCTGAGCAATTGACACTCAGTGTCGAGTCCGTCACTGCTGCCAATCATATTCGCTATTTGCAGAGCGCGTATTTGCAAGTGTTAACAGAGCAGTCAATTACATTTAAACAACTCAAGCAAATTCGCGTCGTCATAGCCAATAAATCTACCAATAATAATTATTCTAAATCATCATCAGGCTTGTCAGCATTACGCTCAATGTCCGTTAAAGCCCATGAAAATCAGGCTCTTAGCCAAAACACAAAGCGGACTATATCACAGGCAGCAGAGCATGTCACCACTGATGAAAACCTCAAAAAAGCACTATTACGCCTTATAAATCCTTAAAAAACCCCTGCAGATAATGTAAAGTTATGTAAACCAATCCGGTAAATGATACGATTCAGGCTGGGTTTTTGTAATTCCAAAAACAAAAAAAATCATCTGTCAGTGTTATTCACATTGTGAACCTCACTGACAGATGATTTTGCTATTCGCTACAGCTTTTATCTCATCTACTATACAGACAAGTTATCATAAAATAAAGAAATATATATCCACTTATATGAATATAATTTCACTCTACTTATAACCATTTTATGTAATATTGCGTAAATGTTTCGATACTTCGTGTATATTCCTGTATTCATCCTTCGACAGTTATACCATTCAAAGGTAAATATTCGATAGGACATGTTACATTGTCATCAAAAGTTACAATTTCAAAGTTATTATGGTCAGATAAAATCTCACGTACCAATAAGTTATTTAAAGCATGACCGGATTTATAGGCATTAAAACGACCCAAAATGGGATATCCAATCAGATATAAATCACCAAGTGCATCTAGAATTTTATGACGAACAAATTCGTCATTAAAACGCAGACCTTCTTCGTTCAAAATATTACTTTCATCGATAACAATCGCATTATCCATGCTACCGCCTAATGCCAGATTGTTCTGACGCATGGCTTCGATATCACGTAAAAAACCAAAAGTGCGTGCTGAACTCAGCTGCTCAATGAAGTTTTGGGTTGAAAACTGCAATTGGGCATGCTGAAAGTTTTTATCAATCGCAGGATGATCAAAATCAATCTCGAAATTAAGCTCAAATCCATTATAAGGACGTAGCTCTGCCCATTTATCGTCAACTTTGACACGTACAGTACGTACAATCCTGATAAATTTCTTTGAAGCATCCTGTTCGCAAAAACCGGCTTGCAATAACAGTCCTACAAAAGGCGCAGCACTGCCATCCATAATAGGTATCTCTGATGCTGATACACGAATTAATAGATTATCAACGCCAAGTCCCGCTATCGCGCTCAGCAAGTGCTCAACCGTGCCGACACGTGTACCACCAAACACCAGATTAGATGACATCATGGTATCTTGTACCAAAAAGGCACTGGCAGGAATTGGCGTGCTGCCAGTAATATCAGAACGCTCAAAGACGATTCCAGTATCGATTGGTTGCGGATGAAATTCTAAATCAACAGGTTGACCACTATGAAGACCAGTACCTGTAACAGCAATTGCTGTTTTTATGGTTCGTTGATTCATGGCTGTCTTCTCACATATTTTGTTACAATTGCCATAGTGTATCATTACCCGAACCCTGTTCGCTAGCGATAAAAAGCGTTAATTTACCTATCTCTTTGATTGATAACACTTATCGAAGCATTATTATCGGTGACTGTTTAGTCGCAATCACCAACAGAAGGCTATGAAATATCGGGCTTTGAAAGGCTTCATCTCTTGAAAATACCGCCTAAATTGGTATGAGTAGGTAACATTTTCTGATAAATAGGAATAACCAATATATAAGTAGTTGGCAAATAGCAGAAATTATGAATAGGCACAAAAAAGCCAGCGTTTGAACACTGGCTTTTTTAGAGAGCAATATTTATACGAATGATATCTATTTGTTCTGCTGACGCTTTAGATAGTCTTGAATGCTATTGGTCTTAGTTTTAGTCTGTTCAGGCACAGTATTAGAGCGAATTGGGTTTTCTTGATACTGAGCTTGAGACTGTTTTTGACTGTTCAATGCACTGGTATGCAAGTTTGGGTCAACAGGTTGCGTACTATTTACAGAAGGCACAGGTTGCTCCACCACTTCAGGCTCTTCACCAGCGTTTTCATCTAAGGTTAAACCAGTTGCAATAACCGTCACATGCAAGTCGTCGCCCATTTTTTCATCAATCACGGAGCCATAGAAGATATGCGCTTCATCGATATCAGTAATTTCTTCGACAATCACACTGATCTTGCTCATCTCATCTAGAGATAAGGATTCAGATGAAATCACGTTGACGAGTAAGCCTTTGGCATTCTCTAGGCGCAAATCATCAAGTAATGGCGATCTGATGGCTTTTTCAGTCGCTTGACGCGCACGATCATCACCGCTGGCACGACCGATACCCATCATCGCATGGCCCTTAGCGGTCATTGCGGTACGGATATCGTTAAAGTCAATATTGATCATACCTTCGCTAGCGATGGTCTCTGCAATACCTTGGACTGCATGCAATAGCACATCATCTGCTTTTTTAAACGCATCTTGCATAGAGATGTTGCCGTAGACACTCATCAACTTATCATTTGGAATCGTAATGATAGAATCTACAAAGTTAGTCAGCTGCTCGATACCTGCTTTGGCAGCCTTGATACGTTTTCCGCCTTCAAATTTGAACGGCGTGGTGACTACAGCAACGGTCAGTACTTCCATTTCTTTGGCAATACGCGCTACGACTGGTGCAGCACCCGTACCCGTACCACCACCCATTCCAGCGGTGATAAAAACCATATCTGAGTGCTCAAGCAGTGCACGAATCGCTTCTTCGTCACTTTCTGCTGCTTCACGACCCACTTCTGGATTCGCTCCTGCACCAAGACCACGGTTGGTTTTTGCGCCAAGTTGTAGCTTATGCGGTGCGGTCAAACGATCAAGCGCCTGTTTGTCCGTATTGGCACAGACGAATGTTACACCTCTAATCCCTTGCTGTACCATATGTTCAACTGCATTACCGCCACCGCCGCCTACACCGAATACAGTGAAGCTTGCCTGGCCATTATTTTGAAGCTGATTATCATCTGGCATGGTGTATTTTGACATAAAAAAGTTTCTCCAGTTGCAGATAGCGTGATGGTCGATACGTGGTAACACACGCATATGGCGCGCTATCGACTTACTATATATAAATGTATTTGATTAGAACAGGGCCATGGCTTAAATAGTAATGCTTAACCAAGATATGCCGTTATTATACAGGGTATTGCTTTTAATATGCTTGCTTGGTCTTGCTGACAAACCGCTTATCTAATTACGGTAAGTAGATTGTCAGCAGGATTATAGGACAATTATAATATCTTTTTTAGTACACTGGCAAAACGTTGACCAGCACTTTGAAAAACACCCGTCACACGATTTTTTTGAATCGCTTCAGGCTCGCTTTTTTCACTGCGCCGAAACTGCTCGCTTTGGCTATATAATAGTGTACCAAATGCCGTTTGATAAGCCCGATCATTAACCTGAAGATTCAGCTGCTTAAAGGATTCGTCATTATCAAAATGATTATAAGCACTAATCGCAGGATGCATATTGGTTAATACCACTGGCATTTTTAATAGTTTTTTCGCAAACGGTATCATGCCTTTAATCGCACTACCGCCACCTGTGAGCACAATGCCCTTATCAATATAGCCTAATAAGTCCGCTTCATGTAACTGGCGCACTACTTCAGTGAAAATCTGCACGTAACGGGCTTCGATAATACGCGCAAGGTTGTAGATACCAATGTTGATTTCATCACCTGACCCTTGCGGTTTAAATAGGAAAAATGAGCTTGGATCTACGCTGTTCACATCCACTGTACCATGCGATTTTTTCAGCTTTTCAGCCTCTATCATCGAAATACCAACGTCTGCTGAAATATCCATCGTCACTTCATGACTACCCGTTGCGATACAATGGGTAAAAATCAGCTTATTTTCCTTATAAACGCAAATACTTGTGGTGCTGGCACCTATATCTACCAAGCAAACGCCTTGTTGGCGCTCTTCGCTCATCAAGCTATATTCGGCACTCGTTACCGCATCGAAGACAATATGATCAATGCCCACATCACAGCTTTGCAATAGTTTTTGGATATTTTGACGACCAGCAACTGGCATCATCATCATGTGATACATCACAGCTATATTGTGCGCCACCATATCAATGGCATCATCAACCATAAACTCTTGGTTATCGATATAAATACCTTGCTGACAACAATGCATCAAATAATAGTCAGATGACAAATCTTGCGATTTGGCATTTGAGAGTGCTTGCACCATATCTTTAGCGCGAACGAATTCATCTTCTACTCTAACATCGCCCGCACTATTTTTGCTCAATAGCTCAGGAGTTGCCAGCGTCAGCCAGACACTATGCACACGGCAATTAGCGGTATCTTCCGCTTCTTGAATAGCCTGTTTGATAGCGCCTTGCAAGCGTTCACGATGCTTGATTTGACCTTGATAAAAGTCGCTATTCTTAACTTGTCCCACACCCATAATACGGATGTCTTTTGCAGACACAACACTACCAATGACGACATAAACTGCCGTGGCACTTAAATGGACAACAACCAAATTTTCAGTATTTTTCATGGTACCAGACAAATTATCGCTAAACAGGAGAACAAATGATGTCTCCATTAAATCATTAAAATAAGTCTATTATCAGCTGATAATAACGTATGTATACTCTGTATAAAAAATAAAGCAGACAAGTTTAGCGTGTTGGCTACTTTATATATTACTTATAGAGGTGCTTCAGTTGTTGGTTTTTTGTTTACGGGTGTATCATTATCTTTTGGCACTGCTATATTCCATGCAATCGTAAATCCATTTTTGTAACGAAGATCTACTGATTGTATCTCATCACGGCGGTTTTTTAATTGATTACCCAGCAGCTGGCTTAAGTTCAGTAGCTTTTGTGCTGTATTCTCATTATCAACGATAATACGTAACCCATTATCAAAACGAATCAGCCAAGTCATTCTTGGCGACAAAATAATATCTTCAACTTGTAAGCCAAGCGGAGCATACCAGTCATTGACTTGCTGCATCTGTTGCATAATAACCGGCGCTTGAGTCATATTGCCTTGCAAAGTTGCAAAGTTCTCTTGCGTTAAATCTCTACTATCAGCAGGGACAAACACATTGCCTGTTGCATCCACTAGACGCTCAGTACCAAAATTTGCCACTGCTTGCTTAGGCAATACGGTAACCACAATACCTTTTTGCCAGTCACGACTGATACTGACCTGATCAACCCAAGCCAAACCAGTGGTAATATCTCTCAGCGCTTGCAAATCAGAGGTGAAAAAGCTGCTCACACTTTGCTGATTCATAACATGCTGTAGCGCCCGATATTCGGCAACCGTCAATCCTTGATGATCGACATGAATAGCTGCTGGAGGTGCGTCACGTAAAGCCTTACCGCCCATTATCAATATCAGCACTAATAACCCAAGCACCAATACGGTAAAAAAGTATCTAACTGCAGTGGGTACTTGAAAGTTTGATTTTGGGTGACGGGTTTTATCACTCATCAAGTCAGCGACGTCATTGACAGTTTGAGCCATATTAAACTTCGTCCCTATATTTAATCAAAATAATCTGTATATTTCATACATTCGATTCATATTTACGTAGATCGATGATCTTTTTTATTTATGCAAAAGCGCTTATCACCATTATGCAGGTGTAAAATCTACTTAATAGATATGCTATCAATTCGTAACTTTAAATGGCAATATAAAGTGTGCTTATCGGCCTTTAAATGTAACATTTCTCTTATTTAATGAAGGACTTACCAAAGCGTTGCATAACTATCACCAAAACCACTAGATAGTTACAATATTAACGCATTTTACCTTCAAACAATAGCCTAACCCCTACTACTACTAACGAATTTACACAAGTTTACACGAAGCTGTGGTATAGCAGCTATAGCGATACATTACGAATAATGAGAAGCTACTATTCAACAATGATAAATAGTTTAAATACCTCATTTATTGAAATAATCACTCTTGTATAATTACTAAGAACAGCTTGTTGTATATAGGCAGTGACTTATTCAATAAGATGTTACACCGTTTGCGCCAAAATATGCCAGCACAAGCTCTCGAAATCCATGCCACGAGCTTTGGCTGCCATTGGTACCAAACTATGACTGGTCATGCCCGGTACGGTATTAATCTCAAGTAGCCAAAAGTTGCCCGCTTCGTCTTGCATCGCATCGATACGTCCCCAACCTTTTGCATCAACGGCACGAAACGCCGATAAACTTAGATCTTGCAAATGCTTTTCATCCGCAGCACTTAAACCACAAGGGATATAGTAGCTGGTATCGTTACGATTGTATTTGGCTTCGAAGTCATAAAAATTGGTGATATCCGCAGGCTCTAAGCGAATGACAGGATAAGCTTCATCATCAATGATAACGATAGTGAACTCGCGACCAGTTATCCAGCGCTCCGCCATCACTACATCGCCACATTGTACGGCGGTTGCATAGGCAGCAGGAAGCTCATCAAGGTTATTAACCTTAGTCATACCAATGCTTGAGCCTTCATGAACAGGCTTGATAATCAGTGGTAGTCCTAACATATTAACCACCTGCTGCCAGTCGGTATCAGCGGTTAGCAGTGAAAACGGTGCAGTCGATAATCCGCAGCCTTGCCACAGCTGTTTGGTACGTACTTTATCCATACCAAGTGCTGACGCTAAAATACCTGAGCCGGTTTGAGGAATATCAAACCACTGTAGCACGCCTTGCAGCAGACCATCTTCGCCACCCCGACCATGTAAGACATTAAATACACGATCATACTGACGTAGTTCAGTAATGTCTTGATGCTTAGGATCAAAATGCGTGGCATCAACCCCTTGGTTTTGTAGTGCTTGCAATACAGCTGCACCGCTGTCTAAAGACACGCTACGCTCATTACTATTACCACCGTAAATGACAGCAACTCTACCAAACTCACTCGCCTCTTTTACTTTACTTTCTTTAATAGCGGGTAACGTATTAGCGCTTTGGCTATTGTTAGCTACTTTATCCTGCTCTGCTTGTGCAGCAGCTGCTAAAGCTGTTTCTGGATTGATAATAGGGGCAGCGTTATTCTGAACATTGCCTTTAATGTTGTTGTTACTGTTATCTGTAGCGTTTTGCTCAACATTAACGCCATCTTCATCAATATTATTATTTTCTTTAGTATTATTCATGGTCATCGTTAGTGCTCCTAATATTTTTAAAGCAATGCTTCTAATGCTTCTAAGGCTTATTTGATATAAAGATTATTGGCGGCGAGATCGATAGCTATTTGCCCGACATTACCCGCGCCTTGGGTGATCAGCATATCACCTGCTTTCAATAATCGCTGCATGACAGGGGCAATATTATCTTTATCCACTATCGTTGGCTCGACGGCACCGCGCAAACGTATACTACGTGCCAAAGCTTTAGTGTCCGCACCAGCGATAGGGCTTTCACCAGCAGAATAGACATCCAACAATAATAACTCATCAACACTTGAGAGTACTTCGACAAAATCATCGAAACAGTCACGGGTACGGCTGTAACGATGAGGCTGGAACATCATGACTAAACGACGCTCAGGGAAGCTTTGACGCGCCGCTTTGATGGTGGCATCAACTTCTTTTGGATGATGACCATAATCATCAATCAGCAGCACATTACCATCATCTATCTCCACAGAGGCATGTTGCTCAAAACGACGACCAACCCCTTCAAACTTCTGTAGCGCACGGGTAATTGCAGCATCATCAACGCCTTCATCAGTCGCCATAGTAATGGCTGCAAGCGCATTGTAGACATTATGCACGCCTGGAATATTCAGTGTCAGACGCAATGGCTCATGATCACGACGTAGCACTGTAAAATGGGTTTTTGTACCTTCGGTGACCAAATCAACGGCTTGTACATCATTAAATGGCTCAAGACCAAAGGTCAATACTGGACGCCCAATATCATCAATCATCGCGTACAGCTCAGGATCATCACCGCAGACCACTGCCAGACCATAAAACGGCATGTTTTGTAAAAACTGAATATAAGCTGCCTTTAATTTATCAAAACTATTACCATAAGTTTCCATATGATCTTGATCAATATTGGTGACAATCGCCGCCATCGGATGCAATGACAAGAATGAGGCGTCAGACTCATCAGCCTCGGCAATTAGAAAACGACTGCTACCAAGCGCGGCATTTTTGCCCGAAGCATTAAGCTTACCGCCAATCACATAAGTAGGATCTAAATTGCCTTCTGCCATCATAGTGGTCAGCAAACTGGTCGTGGTGGTTTTGCCATGCGCCCCAGCAATAGCAATACCGTGACGATAACGCATCAATTCACCAAGCATATCCGCACGGCGCACTACTGGAAGACGTGCTTCGAGTGCTGCTTTTACTTCGGGATTGCTACGATCGATGGCAGACGATACAACGATGACATCAGCATTGGCAATGTTTTTGGAATCATGACCGATAGCAATATCAATACCAATCTGCGCCAAACGTTTGGTCACTAAGCTCTCAGTAATATCAGAACCACTCACTTGATAGCCTTGATTATTCATAACCTCAGCAATACCACACATCCCCGAACCACCAATACCAATAAAATGTAGATGCTGAATACGGCGCATTTCTGGTATTTCAATCAAACGTTTGGTTAAGGCTTTAGCAGAGGTTGGCATAAGGGTTTCTCTTTTTATAAGACGGATAAAATATAATAAGGCAAAAATATCGGGTATTTATTTGTTTATCTATAAAGCTTGCCAGATAATATTGGCAACGTGCTGGCAGGCTTGGCGATTGGCAAGCGCGTGACCTTTTTTTGCCATCTCTAAGCAAGCAGGTCGATCAAGGGCTGCAAGCTCTTCACTCAAGCGTTTGGGCGTCAATTCATTTTGCGGTAATAGAATCGCCGCTTTATGTAATGTCAACGTCCGCGCATTTGCCGTTTGATGGTCATCAACTGCACTTGGCAATGGTACAAAAATCGCGGCAATACCCACATTTTGGATTTCAGTAACGGTCAACGCACCAGCACGGCAAACAATAATATCTGCCCAGTTATAAGCCGCTGCCATATCATCGATAAATGGCTGTACGGTAAACTTGTGCATACTTAAATCTTGCTCATCGTAAGCTGCTTGCGTCGCAGCTTCATTATTGCGTCCACATTGATGACGTACCTCAAACGGACTTTCTATTAACGCCAGTGCTTTTGGCACGGTCTCATTTAGCACTTGTGCACCCAGTGAGCCGCCAACCACTAGCAGTTTTAATGCTGAGCGGTCATTTATATCATAACGCGCTATAGGTTCGGCGACACCGGTAATCGCATTACGTACTGGATTACCAACTGTTTCAAGTTTTGCATCAAGCTGGCTATTACCAAAGGTGTTTTCAAACGCTTGCAAGACTTTGGTCGCCATCTTTGCCAAGTAGCGGTTACTCATGCCAGCAATGGCATTTTGCTCATGGATAATAAGCGGTGTCTTGGTCAAACGGGCTGCTATACCGCCGGGTGCGCTGACATATCCGCCAAAACCAACCACTATATCAATATTATTACCACGAATGATTTTGATCACTGCCATAGTCGCAGAAAGCAAGGTAACTGGCATTTTAAGCAAACGCCCAATCCCTTTACCGCGTAAGCCTTGCATCTCAATCGCATGAAAAGGATAACCAGTTGGCGCCACCAAACCATTCTCCATACCATTTGGTGTGCCTAACCAATGAATCACCGCACCGCGCTTAGTCAGTTCTTCACTAACCGCAAGTGCTGGAAATACATGCCCGCCAGTACCAGCAGCCATCATTAATATGTGCGGTGTCTTCATGAAACGCCTGCCTATCTTTTTTGTATTGATATGAAGGACTTATTGTCCTATAGCCATCTTACTCATCGGGTCATTAGAGCTGTTTAAAAGCCCGCATAGTATAGTGTAAATCGTGGTCTGATATATAGTCATTTCTGCCCGACCAATAACAAAAATCCAAGCCGTGAATAATCGCGACTTGGCTTTGGTAAATACCGCGAAATCGTTATCAAAACGCTAGTTCCCTGACGTTTTAACGATCTATGTTAGCACAACTATTTTTACTCATTGTGCCAGTAGATGAGCATTACATTACTCTATCCTTACAGCTTATCTAACTAACAAACTTTAGCAGCCTATCAGATTAAAAGTTTTCGCTCTATTGCGATGATAAAATCGGTCGCAATGTCTGTACCACATTGATCATCAATCTCACGCACACAGGTTGGACTGGTGACATTAATTTCCGTAATGCGTCCGCCAATTAAGTCTAAACCAACGAACATTAAACCTTTTGCTTTGACAATAGGCGCGACCACTTCTGCGACTTGGCGTTCGATATCGGTCAGCGGCATGGCTACACCGCTACCACCAGCGGCAAGATTGCCACGCGTCTCACCCTTTGTTGGAATACGAGCCAAGGTATAGTCAACCACCGTGCCATCGACAATAAGTACGCGCTTATCACCTTCTTTAATCTCTGGTAGATAACGCTGCGCCATAATCGGTAGCGTTTCAAGCTCAGTCAACATCTCAAGCGTCACGCCAATATTTGGGCTATCAGCAGTCAAACGAAATATACCCGTACCGCCCATACCATCTAATGGCTTGACAATAACGTCTTGCTGCTCAGCGATAAATTTGCGAATGTGAGCCTGTTTACTGGTCACAATCGTTGGGCTCATATAGTCACTGAACCAAGTAGCAAACAATTTCTCATTACAATCACGAATGGCTTGTGGGTCATTGACGACCAGTACACCTGCGGCTTTGGCATGATCAAGCATGTAAGTTGCATAAATAAAGCGCATATCAAACGGTGGATCTTTACGCATCAAAATCACATCATAATCGCTGACCGAACCTGTCGTCTTATCCCCTAACGTATAAAAATCCTCAGGATCACGCTTGACAGCAACTGACTGCGTATCGACCATCAACTGCCCACGATCAAGCCATAAATCATGAATCTGACAGTAACCCAAACGATGACCGCGATCTTGCGCCGACCACATCATAGCCAGACTGGTGTCTTTTTTATAATTAACTTGCTCAATGGGATCCATAACCACAAGTATGTTCAAAGATTTTTTTGGCTGTTCTAGGCTCATAAGAATACTCATTTACAGGATGTTATTAATAGACAAAATATACACAAATCACATATCAGCATGCCAATATAGACAAGTATAGACAGCAATAGTTACGCTTAACTATACCCCATACTGGGTACGGTAATGCTGCATTTTTGCAAGTTGGGTTGCATTTTGATTCGAATGACCACCCTCTGCCAGATAGCTGATTAAGTCGTCAATATCGACAAGGGCACGCACTGGAACGTTTAACGTTGCCGCCAGTTCCTGAATCGCAGAGTGCTCAGCTAAGCCTTTTTCCTTACGGTCAAGCGCCACAATAATACCGGCAACCTGCGCCCCAGCCTGTTCTAAAATCTCAACCACTTCACGCATCGCTGTACCAGCGGTAATCACATCATCCAATATCCAAACCGCCTTGCCACTGACGTCAGCGCCGACCAAATTACCGCCTTCACCATGCGTTTTGGCTTCTTTACGGTTATAGCCCCAGTTGGCATTGATACCATGATGTAACCATAAAGCCTGTGCAGTTGCTGCCACAAAGGGAATACCCTTATAAGCGGCACCAAAGATAACCAATTCTTGTGCGCCTTTACCCTCATTTGTAGCAGCCATCTGTTCAGCTAAGGCATCTGCATAACCACGTGCTAATAGCGACAACATCTCACCTGATGCAAGCAAACCTGCATTAAAAAAATACGGACTAATGCGACCAGACTTTAAGACAAACTCGCCAAACTTTAAGACTTGGTTGTCTAACGCCAGTTGAATAAAGGCATGAGATGAAAATGGGGCATTGTTAGCGTATTGGGCATGGGGCATTAGAGAATTCCTATGAACAAAAAGAAAGGTTTAAGAATGATTATCATGACGCGCATTATAGGCGTTGACGCTTAACTTGACCAACCATTAATATCATAATCTTGCATATTGGGATATCGGGTCAGAAGACCGCAACGTGAGGAGAGGTCAAAATAACAGTGACCATCACGACTCACTTGGATGTTCCAGCCCAAATGATGAGCGGCTATGATCGCATGCCCTGCAAAAATTCGAATTTGGCGATAGGCATGCCGCTGAGCAGGCTCACAGATACTCTGACTAAGTAAGTAGCTGCGTATATGCTGGCAAATTTGCGCGGCACTATAACTCTGGTTGATACTTTTGCGGCGGCTGCACTGCTTTAAAGCATGAACAGCAACGCTACACGCCATAATATCAGTCGCTAAGCTGCCCTCACCTAACTCGAACTGCTGCGGCTGCAGTATTATGTGCCAGTCATCAGCATACATACTATTTAAAAGCTCATCAGGGTTATAGCGTTTGGTCAGGGTGCGCAGAGATAGTGCAGCAGACGCTTTGGTTTTAGCATTAATATCTTTATCAACCTCCCCGCTCTCCGTCTCTGAAAATCCATAACGATTCAATCTTGGATACGCCCGAATTGCTTGTTGAATATCTGACATATCTAGCAAAACCATCTCATTTAACGACGACATTAATGGCTGCTCGCTCTGATTGTGATAAAAACTATCAGGCAGCGCTATCAATTTAGCAGCGTTTAGTAATGATAAATGTTCTGCTAATGCCTCTGACGCAATAAGCGACCATTTTGACAAGCTGTCCTTATCAGGCTGATAAAAACGGGCAGCATTGCCATATAATCGGCGTAATTGCCCATTTAAGCGTCGCGCTGGTTCTGGAATATCCGTTAGCGGTCTTGCAGGATCTAATGGCACTTGCGTCGGATCAAAATTAGGATGGACAATCGCAGGCTGGTCACTACTGAATAAAACGGCTGATTGCGCCGCCTTATTATTTGCAAACTGACCCTTTGCCACAAGATCAACACTGAATAAACCCTCATCAGAAGTAAAAGGCTGGGTCATGAAATCTCCCTAAGTGAGTGCTATTGTAAAACAGCACTCATGAACAACATATTTAAAAACGTATTTAAGCACTATAGCTGATTTATTAATTCTGATGACGCAAAATATCTTCATATCCCATTTGCCAATCAGGATACGTCAGCCACGCTAACGGAATATTGCTATGTAGGCGCTTTCCGGTCATGGCGCTATTCTTATCATCAAGTACTGGCAGCGCTTCACCCAGTTGCTCACATAGCCAAATGGTCAGCGTAAAGGACGTCACTGGTAGATAATCGGTTGCAATATAAACAGGCTTTGGTACCTCTATCGTCAGTACCTTGGCGATAATATTGACCAAATCAGAGTCCATAATGCGATTGGTCCACACGCCAGCTGCTATCGGCTTTTTCTCTGACTCTTTAGCTTTACGCACACGCATTAAGCGCTCGCGCCCATAAATACCACTTGGGCGAATGATAATTGTTTTATCATCAAAACCTTGTTTCAGCATTTGCTCTGCTTGCAATATCACCTGTGATGCTTCGCGTTTAGGCAGCATCGGCACGGTATCTTTATCGATCCATTCACCGTTATCTTGTCCATAGATGCCAGTTGAAGAAATAAAAACAATGCGCTGAAGATTGGATAGTTTATCCGCAAGCGCCGCTAAATGCTGGTTAATCGCCAAGTAGCTATTGTAATAACCATTGGTTGAGTACTCATCAGGGGTGACGATGATAGCAATATGAGTAAAGTCTTGCAGTTGCTCAGCGCTAAGCGTCAACGCATCTGCTTGCATAAATTTAGCTTTATCATCCAGTGCGTAATGCTGTCGCTCATTACGTGCCAGCCCTGTGACATTTAAGCCATCTTGCGCAAGCTTATTGGTCACTGGTAATCCAATGTCACCTTGACCGATAATTAATATATTATGCGTATTCATCATAATTCCTGCCTGCCTTTGAAGATGTTACTTAAAATATTGGTGGCTACTAAAAATAACGTCGATATGACAGCTGTACATCGTCATTAGCATCAATGCGATCTTGCCATTCATAATTGGCATTGATACGTAATGCTTGTTTTTTATCGATATCGTATTGCAGCCCTAAGCTTGATATCGGCTGCCAATAATGACCGCGCACATTAGAGTCGTCGCTGCTGCCATGATACCAATATGGCAATTGCAATTCAGCCTGCGCACGTAACTGATTGTTAATCTGATAACGACAGCCAGCGTTTACGCCTGCGCCGACACGAAAGCCTTTATTAATACCACGCCCCGTTTGCGCGGTACCTGCCAAAAAGGTATAACAAAGCTGTGGCGGCATCTCGCCCGTCCCTGCACTAGGCGTTCCAAACGCCCATGACCAACCAGACTCATAGCCCAAGCTACCAACTAAATGATCGGTACCGTCTTGCTGCGAGCCATCGTTTACACGCGTGGCCTCTATACTCGCGCCCCAGGTTTTGCCCTTCTTAGCCGAATTGACAGGGTTAAAAGAACGCCCTTTAATCAAAGTCAAATTCTGTAACACCACACTTTTTGGCTGGTTGGCTTTATCATTAGCTGTGTCATACAAACGCACAGTCGCAGAAGCACCTTCTAAATCAAAGAACTGCGGAAAACCAGAAGGATGATCAAGGGTATCGTGATAGCCTGCGCGCGCGCCAAGATCGATGTAATTATTATCGCCGCGCTGACCGATACCAATACTGCCCATTTGCAGCGAATGTCGATTGAGAGGATTGGTATCTGAGACCGCAATCTGGTGAGGGAGTAACGTCTGACCATCAGCTGACATGCTCGAAACTTTATTGAGCTGGGTCGACTTAATCTCATTAAGCATCTGTTTGGGGTTGTTATGGTAGCCGAGCTGCTCACGCTCCTGTTTGACTTTGTTCAATTGCGCTTGGCGTAAAGTGCTATCAGCCGGCGTATAATTGGTGCTAGCGAGAAAACCTTCTTTGTTCAGCAGCTGTACCACATCTGATGGAATAACTGCGTAAGGCAGCTGACTTAATAAGTGCTGCTCTGGACGTACCACATCTATCAGGCGCAAAATCTCAGAGGCACAGTTGTCAGAGGTAAAGTAATAGGGCAATTTTAACTCTTTGGTTTCCCAAACATGCAATATGATTTGCTGTACTTCCTCTGGGGTCAAATCCAATTGATATGTCCACGCATCACGCTCATCGTCTTGCAGATATTTAGCCAGCTTTTCTGGATAAGGGTCAATCTCGATCAGATTGTTATAGCCGCCCGTCATAGATTTGATGGCGTACAATACAAAGTTATCTTTGGTATCGCCATCGACCGTATCATTTAGCGCATAAGCATGATGAATTTGGCTTGGATCAGCCACACTTGCTTTTGAATCGATACGCAACAAGGTATGCGCAAAGGCAGACAAAGGATTGTCTAAGTACTCTTGGGCAAACATAATAGACAGCTGCTCAGGGGCAAGCTTTTGCATCCAAGCCGTCAGCTCTGGACAAGTTACCTGCATCGCTGACTTATCAATAGCCAAGGTATCACTTAGCCATTTTGCTCTTGCTGGGAAACGGCATAGCGCAGAGTTGCTATTACTAGCTTGGGCAGTATTATTAGTTTCAGAATTATTGGTTTTATTAGCCATTTCATCAGCAAAGGCAACAAGCATCGCATCAAGCTCAGCACCTGAATCCTCACGCCCATTTGAGCTCAAAAAGAAGCGAGCGTCATCGACCGCACTGATATTTTTATTTTTGCCAAACAAGCCTTTTTTCTCATCAGAGAAATATAATAAGCGGCGCCACGTCGTATCTTGGGCAAGATTTTTTGTCTTAGCCTGCTCACGCCATAGATTTAGCAGCTGATTTGCATCTGTTTCGGCTTTAGCATTGTTATTATTAGTATTGGTATCGGTATTAAGCGCAAGCTCACCAGTCGTAACCAGTGATGCAGGTGTGGGTAAAAATGCCTGTGCTTGCGCAGTTAGCAGCAGTCCAGCTATCGCCAGTGGCAAACGTGCACGGCGGCTAAGCTGTATTGGCGTACCATCTAGCGCAATACGATTTGAAACTGAGTGTATGGACATAAGTAAAATCTCGCACTGTAAAGGTGATACGCTTATCGCGTGATGGACGCTCATTAAAAATTTGAACATTTATGAGTAACAATAGACTTTTAGCAAAATATTATTGACGTCTCTCTTGTTTATACTGAAATGACGATATATTTGCTATTTATTTATACAAAATTTACGATAAAACGCATTCTTCTGCTGATTAATAACCACGATAAAAGAGAGCATTATGTCTATAGCATCATCAATGACTATCAACGAGGGTCAATTATCTGCCGCCACGTGGCTTGCATCGCCAAACACTAATAAAAGACCTGAACATATCAGCATTGATACAATTGTTATTCACAATATTAGCCTACCGCCTAACGAGTTTGGCGCGTGCGGTTCTGATGGCAACCACTACGTCAAAGCCTTGTTCACCAATCAATTAGACTGGGACGCCCATCCTTATTTTCAGACGATAAAAGGCGCTGAAGTTTCCGCACATTTATTTATCGAGCGTGACGGTACTATCACCCAGTTTGTGAATTTCAACGAACGTGCATGGCATGCCGGCAGGTCGAGCTATCTTGGTCGAGCCGAATGTAATGATTATAGCATTGGCATTGAGCTTGAAGGGTCAGATTTTGTGCCCTTTAGCGCGGCGCAGTATGAGGCATTGGCAAACGCAATCGTCGCAATCTATGACGCGTATCCCAAAACCCGTCGGCATCTGACTGGTCATAGTGACATTGCACCCGGTCGCAAGACTGACCCCGGTGATTGTTTTGAATGGACGAAATTGCGTGAAATGGTAGCCCGCCTTCTTGAGGGCTAAACCTTACTTCAATGAGGATAAAGTCTCAAGAAATAGAAGAATACATATTCCATATTCAATGCATTTACCTAGGTTATGAAAGTGCTATAATCTGACAGTTTTTTTGACTCTCGTAAATCAGCAAGCAACCATCACTAAACAAATTGGCATAATAGGTTCTCATGGCAAAAAGTCGGTTATTTCGTTCAACCATGGTGGTCAGTAGCATGACCATGCTTTCGCGTATTTTAGGTCTGGTACGCGATATTGTGTTATTAGGCGTCTTTGGCGCTGGCGGTCTGATGGACGCTTTCTTGGTCGCCTTTAAGATACCGAACTTTCTGCGACGCCTGTTTGCTGAAGGCGCATTTAGTCAGGCCTTTGTACCTGTTTTATCTGAATATAAAGAAAAATATAGTCTACGAGAAGTACAGATATTAGTCAGTCGCACGTCAGGCGCACTGATGTTAATTTTATCGATGCTTACCGTAGTGGTTATTTTAATGGCACCGTGGGTCGTGACTTTATTTGCGCCCGGTTTTGCTGATCAACCTGATAAGTTTGCGATTACCGCTGAGCTGTTGCGCCTCACCTTCCCTTACTTATTATTTATCTCAATGACCGCTTTTGCCAGTGGCATTTTACAAAGTTACGGACGTTTTGCGGCACCAGCCTTTGCACCCGTATTACTCAATCTGTGTATGATTGGTGGCGCGCTGGTTTTTGCACCTATGTTTGAGACGCCCATTATGGCGCTCGGTTATGCGGTCGCTATCGCTGGTTTATTACAGCTCCTACTGCAATTGCCACAGTTATCCCAGCAAAAACTACTGGTGATGCCCAAAATCGACTTCCAGCATGAAGGCGTCAGACGCATATTAAAGCTGATGCTACCTGCTATCTTTGGGGTGTCGGTTACTCAAATTAATCTGCTATTAAATACTATCTTTGCCTCTTTGATGATTGGCGGCTCAGTCTCGTGGCTATATGCCGCTGAGCGTATGAGCGAGTTACCCCTTGGTTTAATTGGTGTGGCAATTGGTACAGTCATTTTGCCAAGCCTATCAAAAAGTGAAGCCCAAAAAGACGATGTCAGTTTTAAAAAGACCATCGATTGGGCAGCTCGCTTAATTATCTTAGTCGGTGTACCTGCATCGGCAGCACTGTTTATTCTGTCTGACGTGCTCATGCAAGCGCTATTTTTACGTGGCGAATTTACTTTACGTGATGCGCAAATGAGTTCGCTTGCGCTAAAAAGCATGGCGGGTGGCATCTTAGGCTTTATGTTGATTAAAGTCTTTGCCCCTGCTTTCTTCGCTCGTCAAGATATCCGCACGCCCGTCAGAATCGGTATTATTTCCGTTTTTGCTAATATGATTTTTAGTGTTATCTTCATTGGGATATTTTACTTCCTTGAGATTCCATTGCATGGCGGCCTGGCACTTGCAACGACTGGCGCCTCATTTGTGAATGCAGGCTTACTGTATTACTTCTTGCATAAGCGTGATATTTTCCGTTTTGGTAGTCACTGGAAAAAACTGTTTGCGCAGTTTGCAATCTCTACCAGTGCTATGATCGCTGTGCTTTATGTCATGCTACCGTATTTTCCAACTGATAAGGCACAGTGGCAACGTTTGGTTGCGCTGCTGATTATGTGTGTGGTCGGTGCGCTGGTTTACGGCGGAGTATTATTGGCAACAGGCTTCCGTCCTCGCCAGCTCAAACATGGTTAAAAGTGCTAGATAAATTATTGGTTTACCAAACCAAAACAAGCTCAATATGAGAATTGACAGTGCATACTGCTGATAGTTGCCATAATGGCTTATTGTTAAATTACTCAATATTAAGGTTTTATATGACTACTCAGCAGCTTGCAGCTCAACGCTTACCTATGATTTTTGCGACTGGTCTACTCAGTGCTGGACTATTAATAAGCGGTTGTAGCGACAATAACAAGGTAGAGAACCAGCCAGCAGACGAGACAACAGACGGCTCAGCTACTGTAGATACGCTCAAAAATACAAAAGATGCCGATACTGATACCACTCCTGATGTTAATAAGACTGATAGCACAGCTAACAGTGATACGGCTCAGACAGATAACGACATCGTCAGTCAAGATATCAGCCCTATCGCAGCAGCTGTAAAAGAGCCAAGTATACTAACCAATCGAACCGAAGTAGGTACACCAGAAAATACGGTGAAACTAGCGCTTGATACCTTATATTATGGCGACGTTAAAAAAGCGGCGTCATACTATAAAGTCGATATGGAGAATTTCGCTGAAGAGTTAAAAAACACCCAGTTTGCCTTTAAGCAGACGGTTGAAGCGGTCACTATTATTGATACCAAGTACAATAGCGATAAAACAAAAGCCACGGTCACAGGTGAGCTAAAATTAAAAGGTCAAAGTGAGCCTGCGCCTTTGGCTTATGAGCTGCAAAAAATCAATGGTGAATGGAAAATATTGGGGTAAAAAATGCTTGTTTAAAGCAGGAATGTCACCATAGTTATCTTAGATATTATTGTCATTATCTATCACCCGTTTACCCAGCATCACCACATCAGCGATAAATCCATCCATATCACAGACTTGTGGCATCAACCCCCATTGCTCAAAGCCAAGCTTACGAAATAACCCCAAGCTTGGCTGGTTATGGGCAAAAATAAGCGCTGCAACATTACGAATACCGAGGCTTGGCGCTTGCTGCAACATCCAGCGAAGCAATAAACTGCCTAGACCTCGACTATGATAGTTGTTGTGAATATAAATGCTGATCTCGCTACTAATATGATAAGCCGGACGCGCATACAAATCACTAAAGCTGCCCCATGCGACAATTGACGGGCGTTTTTTATGCATATCGTCTTCCACAGCTATATCTATCATTCTAACGACATAGATAGGTCGTGTTGCACTCTCGATATGTTCTACAAACCAAGCTGCCCGCTCTTCATAAGTCACTGGTTCTAGATTGGCTGTTGCCTGCTTACCAGCAATACTTTGATTATAAATGGCTAAAACTTCAGATAAATCATTTGCAGTCGCATACTGCACCATAAATGTATCGCCAAACTTATTCGTCAATATAGGCAAATTAGTCCGATCAAAAATAGGTTTAGAATGTGGGTTAGCTGTTGTTGCAGACATAGCACCTCCGTAATGGGTTATTCATCGTTAATAGTTTGATCACCCTATAAAGCGATCTCTAGGTAGTCAAACAAGCTTCAGTCAGTAAAATAACTGTGATATAAAACGGACAATACCGTTCTGCCATTATCAGCAGACTATAGGATGTTAGTCTGGCTATTTTACTTTATAATGGCTGATTTTAAACACATCGATTTTATATCCAAATGTGTTTTTCATTTTTTATCTGGTTTCATCTATCATAGCTGAACATTTATGAATACCTATTTTCTTGAGCAACTGCTGGCGTCTTCAGACGCTTCGCCTACCAATACCAACCCAGTAGCTTTAGCGCCCTGTGTGCTCACTATTGGCAATTTTGATGGCGTGCATTTGGGACATCAAGCGATGCTTACTCAAGTGCGCGAACTTGCAAAGGCGCGTAATCTTGGCTCTGCCGTGATGATATTTGAGCCACAGCCAAGAGAGTTCTTTGCTCCTGCTGCTGCCCCAGCCCGTTTAACCAATCTTGCCGAAAAGCAAGCGTTGCTAGCAGAATATGGCGTTGAAACCTTGATTGTGGCAGGCTTCGACAACGAATTTCGCTCATTATCAGCGCAGGCATTTGCAGATATTTTAGCACAGCGTTTAAATGTACAAGCCTTGGTATTGGGTGATGATTTTAAATTTGGGCATGATCGTACTGGTGACAGTCAGTTTTTACGCGATTATGGTTTGCATGTGACCAATCTAGATACGATTACTGACGATAATCATAAAGCAGCACGCATCAGCTCCACTCGTATTCGGGATCTCTTATTGGCAGGTGATATCAATGCGGCTAATGCATTACTTGGTCGAGATTACGCTATTACTGGCACGGTCGTTGGCGGTGATAAAATTGGTCGCACCATGGACTTCCCGACCGCTAATATTGACCTAAAACGTATTAAGCCTACCTTACATGGTATTTTTGCGGTCGATGTGGTTAGCCTAGATAGTGATGGCAATGTTATACCAAGCGATTTAGTCAAACGTGCAGATGATGGTCATAAAGGCATAGCAGGTTTGCAGGCACACAGTTTGTTTGGTACTGCTAATATCGGCACTAGACCTTCCGTCGACAAAACCCATGATTGGCGTTTGGAAGTACACTTTCCACAACTACAAGCCGACTTATATAGTTTAACCTTGCAGGTGCGTTTTTTGCATTATTTGCATGGAGAACGTCATTACGAAAGTTTGGATGCGCTAAAAGAAGGTATTCATCATGATGTACAAGAATTGATTGAATGGCGAGACAAGCAAACGGACGGTTAAGTAGTGACCCTTTTAAGCAAATCATTGATAAATAAAAACCCACAACTTTTAAAGTTGTGGGTTTTTTAATGGCTAGTTTATTATCAGGTTATTTTTTATTGCCTAGCTGATAACTTACGCCTGTGGGTGCAAACGTACATTCAATTCATCAATCACTTCTACCCACGCTGCATCTTTTTCCCACTCTTCTTGTAGGAACATACGTTGGTTGTCATTCCAGATACTGGCTTCTGTCAATTTTTCTTCTTTTGCTAATTGATTGTTTTCAATAAAATGATCAATCGCTTCGTCTGAGCTCTCAAGACCCAACTGAGCAAACAGCTCATTCATACTATATTCCGGTTCGCCTAACATACATTTTCTCCTTAAATGGCAAAATTTACTTATGCTTATTATTTAAATGAACCTGATTATTGTAGCAAGCTTTATAGTAATAGCTGTTAATCAACGTTTATCTAACGTTATCAATTGTATTAGCCTTTAAGCATTATGCGGAAATAGGCATCACAAGTAGGCTATTTATCGATAAAACATAAATAATGCTGACAGCACGCTAAAATTCAAACAAAAAAAGCCCTCATGATAAATGAGGGCTTTTTACTTAGTGCTAAATATAAACAGCCCTAATATGACAATAGCCTAAAAGCTTACGGTAATAAGTGTGCTACTGCATCACGCTCTTCGCTCAGCTCTTGCTCAGTGGCTGCCATTTTCTCTTTTGAGAAATCTGATGACACATCAACGCCATCAACGATAGACCAATCGCCGTTAGCACAAGTCACTGGGAATGAGTAAATCAAACCTTTAGCAATACCGTACTCACCGTTTGAATAGACACCCATAGATACCCAATCATTCTCATCAGTACCCATTACCCACGTGCGTACGTGTGCGATAGCTGCGTTGGCAGCAGAAGCAGCAGATGATGCACCGCGTGCTTTGATGATTGCAGCGCCACGTTGTTGTACTTCTGGGATATAAGTACCTTCATACCATGCGCGATCAACCAAGTCTAACGCTGGTTTGCCATTTACAGTGCTCGCCGTCAAATCAGGATACTGAGTTGATGAATGGTTGCCCCAGATGATCATTTTCTTCACGTCATTAACCGTGCTGTCAGTCTTGCCAGCTAACTGTGCCATTGCACGGTTATGATCTAGGCGAGTCATGGCAGTAAAGTTACGTGGATCTAAATCTGGTGCGTTACGCTGAGCGATGACAGCGTTGGTGTTAGCAGGATTACCTACTACTAATACTTTAACATCACGGCTTGCAACATCATTCAATGCTTTACCTTGCGCTGAGAAAATCGCAGCATTGGCTTCTAGCAAATCCTTACGTTCCATACCAGGACCACGAGGGCGTGAGCCTACGAGTAACGCATAATCGACATCTTTAAAAGCCACGGTCGCATCATCAGTTTGGACGACACCAGCCAATAATGGGAATGCACAGTCTTCTAATTCCATGACCACACCCTTTAGGGCGTCGAGTGCTGGAGCGATTTCAAGTAATTGCAGAATCACTGGCTGATCTTTACCTAGCATCTCGCCAGAAGCAATACGAAATAACATAGCATAGCTGATATTACCAGCGGCACCAGTCACGGCAACGCGTACAGGCTGTTTCATTGACATTGAATACTCCCTAATTATTGATTAGATATTCACGATTCTAATTGGTGATTATCGATTTAGATAGCGACTTACTCGCTGAATGCTTACTCGATTAATATAGTAGTCATAAACCGAGAGCTAGTGTAGCACTTCAGTCTATTAAGCGTCTAGATAAAGCAAGAAACCTATCCCTAACTATATTGTTACATTTTATACGATGATATATTGGCAATTTATATAGTAGGATATAAATAGGTTAAACGTAGGGTGTACGATGTAAAAGGAGAGATAATCAAACCAGATAAAGACGGATTATTTACCGCCTGAAATAACGAATTTACTGCCACAATTGTCCACGACATTATGACAGTTGCCAAATTCACTGCCTTCATAACAGACATGTACATCCGTTAATATCATTTGACGTTGCGTACCTGACTGACAAATCAGATCGACACTAGCAGGAGTCATACCACTATTTAAGCTGGTCATTTGACCGATAAAACGAGATTTTAATACCGTATAACTATTGCCCGTGTTTAGCTCATTTGGCAGCTTTAGAGCGCCCGCATAGTTAGTGATTTGGCGGAAGTAATTACTGGAGCTTAATGGACTACAAGCGCCATAACGTTGCCACGCTTGGGTACGCACTGTGGTATCGGGCATAATACGGTTGACGACTTTTAGCTGTAGCGGTGTGATACGCGGTTCACTACCACGTCCGCAGCGTTCTCCATAACCCATGTCTAAACCTGACACAGTCAAAGAATAGCCTTCTAGGCACTGACGCATACGCGAACGCGTTGGTTGCAAGTTACATAATGCTGGTGTCATCTCAATCATCAGCACGCGATGACCACTTTTACTCGCGTTAGCCGCTTGAGCAGACATAGCCATTGTCCCTTGCAACAGTAGCAAAGTGGCGATACTAAAAGCTGTCCAACCGCTATAGTTATACTGTTTACTTGTCATATTGTCACTTACGTACTCTGATATCACTGTTTTTTGGCATCAAGCCCAGTTTGGTTTAAAGAGTTCACCGATGCCTAATGTGCAACGATATAGACAGATTGAGGTGTTTTTTATTATGTGAAGGTAAAGTATTGAGTAATGATAAAGACCAGCTTTTGCAAAATAGCTTCTAGATTCGGGTAGTATTACTCAAATTGGCTAATCAAGCTCAAAGCATCGATTGAGTACCTCAAAAACACCTTGTGAAAAAATCACTCATAATGACAGCAATGGTAGCAAAAAAACTCTGTTAATCTATAGCAAAAACGTAAACATGCATGATAGATGAATCATCTATGTTGACCATTGTCATTATTGAAAAAATTTGGTCGTCAAAATACGATTGCTAAGCTAACAAATTGCAGCTGTAAAAAAACCATTAACCTTTTATCGTTAATGGTTTTTTGCTATTACTCAAATTAAAATGCGGCAGGTACGGTACCCATACGCTGAGTGATTGGCTGACCATTACCCAATAAGCTGCTATAGATGGTGGCATTTTCCATCACGTGTTTGACATAATTCCGTGTTTCAGGAAACGCAATAGACTCAACGTACTGATCCGCTGCCAGTGAGCCATAGGTTGGCTGCCAACGCTTGGCATTGTTTGGACCAGCATTGTAGCCCGCCGTCGCCAATACAGGCTGACTGTTTAGCTTCCCAAAGATATCACCCATATACCATGTACCATAACGGATATTGGTATCACCGCTATTGGCACGACTTGCGCTATATGTCTCGCCCAAATTACGAGCAATATATTTTGCAGTATCCGGCATGACTTGCATCAGTCCACTTGCCCCGACATTTGAGCGCGCAGAGGCTACAAATCGGCTCTCTTGACGCATGATGCCATATGCCCAAGCGGGATCGATACCAGCCGACTGACTATAGCGTACTACAGCATCTTGGTGCGGCATCGGATGCGATATTGCAAGGCTATTGACGTTGTCAGTATTGTCAATGGCATATATCGCACGGTCTAGCCAACCCATATCATAGGCTTGACGCGCTGCTGCAATGATTAATTTTTCATCACGGTTATCACGTGCTTTTTTGACCGCCCAGTTCCACTCACGATTGGCATAAGCTCGGCTGGCATCAGCGTTATATAACGCAAATGCACGGGCAAAATGTGGATTTTGCATGACGCGCGCACGATCCACGCTACTGACATTAGGTAAATTACTACCCCCCAAACGGCTGGCATCAAAACGTTGACCAACTTTTTCCTTTGCCATCAAACCATAATATTCGTTACTCTTAGCGAGATTTTGATACATTTTCTTAGCAGTATTGCGCTTGCTGCCATCATTTGACTGCTCATAAGCGCGTGCCAACCAATACTGCCATTGATTGGCTTTTTGGGTTTCGGCATCCATTCTTGAGATGGCTTCGACCACATCATCCCAGCGACTAAAACGAATCGCTGCCATGGCATAATATTCTGCTTCTTCAAAACTAAAATCATTGTCTAAGCTGTTACGGAACCAGTCGACGGCTTCAACGTTAAAGCCATCATCAGTATTGTGATTCATGCGTTGCACACCAAGAGTACGATAAGCTGCGCGGCGAGTATCATCGGTTAACAATTTGGCTGAACGCTGATTGTCTTGCTTGATATCAAACTCTAACTGCAACGCCGCCTCACGATAAGACTTTTCGGCGACACGTCCCATCGCATAAAGATACAAATATTGATTGGTTTGGCTGGCAGGTTCGCGGGCGAAACGGCTAAAGAACGATGATGGATTAAGCTGGATGTCACTCAGTGATGCATAAGGAATGGGCATACCTAAGCGCGAAGATAACGCCATGATATCGCCGGTTTTGCCTTTACGCAGCATACGTTTGAGGCGAGAAACTCTCTCTGGATTGCTAATTAAGGCGTTATTATTCATCTCAAGCGCTAGTTGATCACATAAAGCTGGCTGTTTTTTAGTGGTCAACCAGACATCAGACTTCGCTGCCATAGCACGCATGGTATCGCCGCCATTATTAAACCCAAGCGCAACCGCGCACTTCTCACTGTCATCGGCATTGGTGATCAGATTTGCCACTTGGCGCACGGCAGCATAATCATTTGAACCCGCTTTGGTTTCAGCAAAATCAGCGGCCAGTTTTTCTGCCATGACCGTATCTGGATATTGGCGCACAAACTGCGACACTGCCGCAGGGCTTTGCGAATTCAAATCTACATTCATCCGCCAGTAAGTAGGATACATGGCAAATAAGCCACCGCTCATAGCTTGCTCATAATTATAAAGCGCATTGACATCGCCGCGCTCTGCCGCAATGGCTGCTGCAGTGAATGAACCCACGCCATTATCTGGTTGATAAGCATTGTTTTGTTGAAAAGTACTTTGCTGAGAAGTGCTTTGCTGACTATTTGGCTGGTAACCATCAGGCTGATAGCGCTCTACTTGATATTTGCCTTGTTGCTCAGAACTGCCGCTCTCACCCCATGTCAATTCTGCACAGGCTACTTGCGAAAAGCCCAAAGCACCGATAGCCGCTGCCAAGCTCAGCGCACTTTTTTTAAGCGTCATTTTTTTAGAACTCTTATGCGTATCATTTTGATATATATTTTTATCAATCATATCAGGAGCAACCTGCGGCTTTTTCATACTGACTCTCTTTTATAGTGGGTCTTATATAATGGGTCTTAAATAATATTTTAAAAAAGTGACTCTAATCAAATGATTCTAAAATATAGGTTTAAAAAATACATTCCTAAATCGATATTTTAGACAGATAGAAATCAGGATTTATTCAATGACGCTAATAGGATGACATTCATCATACTATACTCGTTGCACTTTCAACCATAAGCTTTACTTTTCATTAATAAATTGGATAGCACCGCGTAACACGAAGGTGTTATTGCGTACAAATCGGCATCAATCATTATGCATCTTAGTTATAACCAAATAATCATCGATAAGCAATTGATACTATTATAAATAATCCAATCTACTTATAATAATGAGCAGACGCTAACTTTTCACATTAGCGCGGGGTTGTGATAAAATACGTCACCTGTTAATCGGCTAGCCCGCTATATTTTTGGTCAATCATGGACTTATCCTTATGAGTGTTACTGTATTCAATCCCCGCATCGATGACGCTGCTGCCTCTGACATTACCGCTGTCACGCCTGTGATCACCGCACTCAATGAACTAAGTTCAGCACAAGCTCCTGTAAAATCAGCTACCAAAAAGGTATTTGTCACCACCCAAGGCTGTCAGATGAATGTCTATGACTCGGGCAAAATGCTTGATGTGCTTGGTGACTCACATGGTATGGAAGTGACGCATAATATCGACGAAGCCGATGTACTGCTGATGAATACTTGCTCCATTCGCGAAAAAGCCCAAGAAAAAGTCTTTTCAGAATTGGGTCGCTGGCGCAAATTGAAAGAAAAACGCCCTGATCTTGTTATTGGTGTTGGTGGTTGTGTGGCTTCGCAAGAAGGCGATAACATTCAAAAGCGCGCGCCTTATGTCGATATGGTATTCGGTCCGCAAACGTTGCACCGTTTGCCAGAGCTGTATGACCAATCGCATCAACAGCGTGAGATTGCGCCTAAGAACCGTATTGGTACGGTGGATGTATCTTTTCCAAGTATCGAAAAGTTTGATTTTTTACCAGAACCAAGAGTAGAAGGATTTAAAGCCTTTGTATCAATCATGGAAGGCTGCTCAAAGTATTGCTCATTCTGCGTGGTGCCTTATACGCGTGGTGAAGAATTGTCACGTCCACTGGATGATGTATTGGCTGAAATTGACAGCTTAGCGGCACAAGGTGTCCGTGAAATCAACCTACTTGGTCAAAACGTCAACGGCTATCGCGGTGAAAAAGACGATGGCAGTATTTGCCGTTTTGCAGAGCTCTTACACTATGTGTCACACATCGATGGTGTTGAGCGTATTCGCTATACAACCAGCCATCCGCTAGAGTTTACTGATGATATCATTGACGCCTATGCGCAACTGCCAGAGCTGGTATCACACTTGCATCTGCCTGTACAAAGCGGCTCAAATGCGATATTGGCAGCAATGAAGCGCAATCATACGATTGATGTTTATATTAATCAAATTAATAAGCTCAAAGCCATACGCCCTGATATTCACTTATCAAGCGACTTTATTATTGGCTTTCCAGGTGAGACAGATCAAGATTTCCAAGATACGCTGAACTTGGCAAAAGAGTTAAACTTTGATCACTCTTATAGCTTTATCTATTCTAAGCGTCCAGGTACGCCAGCAGCAGAACTACCGGACGATGTGAGCTTCAAAACTAAGAAAGAGCGCTTGGCAGAATTCCAAAAAGTTATTATCGACTCAACGCTTGCTAAAACCCATGAGATGGTCGGCACCACGACTCGCGTATTAGTTGAGCAAGTCGCCAATCGTCATCCTGATTGTTTAATTGGTACAGCAGACAATACCCGTACCGTAATGTTCCCTTATGCGATAGATAAAATGGATGAGATGTTGGGTAAAATTGTGACCGTACGCATTACTGATTTTGTGAGTCCACACATGGTAAAAGGCGAGATTGAAGCAGTTTTAGCTTAATCATTGTTTCAAATAAAACAGCCAAAAAAGCCGTTTACTATTCAATAGTGAACGGCTTTTTTATGACTAAATATCAGCCTTGATATGAATATAATCAAACCACTATAAATCAAACACAGTGCCACTGGGATAAGTTTTGCGCCGCCTCTGTCTGCGCAGGCACAGCAAGCAAGAAAAACTTATACCAGTAGCGCGTTATAATATTTGTACTTATTTTATTTAGGACTGAATATGATTAATCGCGACTTTTAAACCATAAAACTATTGAACACATCAGCCAATAAAGCGGCTGCAATTAATATAAATATAATGCCGCAACCACGATTGAGCCAAGCTAAACGCTTACCAACATCTAACCACCCTGCCAGTTTTTTACCGCCTAATGTATATATTATCTGCCAAATCGTCTCACTGAGAAACAGTCCTAAGGTAAGCACAATATATTGCGGCCATAGTGGCGCACCAAAATTAATGAATTTAGGAAAGAAAGCTGCAAAAAATAAAATTGCTTTTGGGTTAGAAAGTGATACCCACATCCCTGTGCGAAATAGCATAGCATTACTAGGTGCCATCTTGACCGCAGCACTAGAGAGCGAGCGCGGCTTGAGTGTCTCAGATTTATGAATGCTATCAGGGCGATTTGAGCTTGTTGCTAACTCTGCGCTAATTTCTTCGCTCATAGCATTGGCGTCGTTCAGTAAGCTACTATTGCTGCCACTATCACGCCACGATGCAACACCCAAATAAATAAGGTAAATGGCACCGACTGTCTTAATGACCGTCAATAACCATGGTGACTGACGGCTAATGACATCCAAGCCTAGTAGCGTCGAGAGTAACAGGATAAAGAGCCCAAGACTGAGACCTGCTAGCGTCCATAATGTCCGCTTGACCCCGTAATTAATCCCATATTGAAATGCCAGTAGCATATTCGGACCCGGTGTCGCTGAGATAAAAAACGTACTTGCAAAAAATACCGCAAACAGATGCCAAGACATCAACCAACCCCTACTTTTTTATTTTAAACTGACTAAACGAAAAAATAAACACCGCCATAAAGACGGTGTTTATTATACCAACCACGACCTAAACCTTGCGGTTTATTTATCCATAGTACAACTTTCTAATAGGCGCTGTAAGAAACTATCACAGCGCTCAATCTCATTTAACTTAACATATTCATCGGCTTTATGCGCCTGTTCAATACTGCCGGGACCACAGATAATCGTTGGGATACCGCTATTAGTAAACTGTCCGCCTTCAGTAGCGTAAGCAACTTTATGGCGTTGAGTGTCACCTGTCAGTGCCGCTATCAATGCTTGTAGCTCGGCACTATCATTATCTGTCATTGCCGGTACGCTTTCTTCTTGCATCAGCTCAATACCGGTATCGGCAGCGCGCGCTTGCATTTGTGCGCTTAATTCTGCAACTTTTGCTTGAATCGGTAGCAAAATGTCGTCCTGTGTCATATGTGGCAGGTTGCGATAATCAAAGGTGAACTCACACAAATTGGGCACAATATTGGTCGCTGTACCACCTTGTATGGTGCCCACAGACAATGTCGAATAAGGGACATCGAACAGTGCATCATTATCATCGCGATGGCTTATTTCTTCTGCCAAGGTATCAACATAGCCAATTAAGCGGCTGGCATAACTGATGGCGTTTACACCTGTTGCTGTCAATGATGAGTGCGCAGATTTGCCGTGGACGCGGCAGCGATAAACAGCAATACCTTTATGCGCCACGACCATCGCCATATTTGTGGGCTCACCGACGATACAATAATCAGGAGTGATACCGCGAGCTTTTAAGTCTGCCAAAATTAATGGCGCACCTAGACAGCCAACCTCTTCATCAAATGACAATGCCAAATGAAGAGGACGACTCAGCTGACCACTATTCGACAACTCCACCGCTTTTGGTAATAAAGTTAGCGCACACGCAATAAAGCCTTTCATATCGCAAGCACCGCGTCCATATAGCTTGTCACCACGAATCGTCGCAACAAACGGCTCTGACGTCCATGCTTGACCATCAACTGGTACCACATCAGTATGCCCTGATAGCACCAAACCATGATTGATGATATCAGCACTGTTATTAGCATTGCCACCTGCTGCTACGGTGACAAATAAATTGGCTTTATTTTTGGCATCATTAAAGGTCAAATCTACGCTTAAGCCTAACTGCTCACAATAGCTTTGTACGTATTCAATCAATGCCAAATTTGAATGGCGACTGACCGTATCAAAAGCAATCAGCCTTGTAAGCCAGTCAATGCTATTAAATGGATAGTCAGTCTCCATTACAGCGTGAGATAAGCCATCAGTACGAGTTGATACAGTCATAAAAAATCCTTAATACGATAAAGATAAAAAGAGCTTAGCGTCTTTGAAATGCACGTTGTTGCAGCATTTTTACTTCTGCATCTAATCCAGCAATCGGACCTTCAACTGGCACATGAGGGGCAACTTCTTGAATACTTAATGAATTGATTGGTGATGAAGATTTTACACCCATCTCCTGCATCCATTCATCCAACTGTTTTGAGGAGCTAACATAAACAATGCGACCAAGCCCTGACCACGCATGAGCGGCGGAGCACATAGCACAATGCTCACCGGAAGTATAAACCACTGCTTGCGCACGCGCTTCAGCCGTCATATGCTTTGCTGCCCATTGGGCAACAGCAATCTCAGGGTGATAAGTAGCATCGACGCTATTGGCGCGATTACGGTCTTCGTGCAACACTTGACCATCACCAGCGACCAACACACTCCCAAATGGCTCATCACCTGCCTCTAAGGCTTCGGTAGCAAGCTCAATAGAGCGTCGCAAATGAATCATATCATCGGCTTTATCATCATTGTCAGTTATCATCTCAATCTCCCTTTTATTACCTTATAGCAAATTACAGTCCTTTATTAGGTTTTATAGTACCCCATATCTTACCAAACCCTTTATGACGGATCTGACTTACGATGGATGATTCTGATTCATCACATCAATGACAGGTGGCATCGGTTTTGACACCTTACCTTCTGATTGTAACTCTTTAGTGGTTTTGGCATCGATAGCAAGACCAGCAATCAACGCAATGTCTTTCACAGGCTTACGCTGACGAGTGGCAAAGCTCACTGGTACCATACGGGCAAATTCATAAATGTACAAATAAGACTCTTCGCCGCCTTCGAAATCTTCATCGTCTTCTAAACGAATGCCACCAATTTTTGCCAAATCAGTAAGCATCTCATTTTCTTCACTGCTCAGACGACAATCAGTGATACCAAAGCCGGTCATAAAACCATTTGCCCACTGTTTCAATGCCATTACGCGCTCGTATAGGTCATGTTCATCATCTGGTACAAGCGGCGTATAGGAATAAGCATCATCCTTGTCTTTTAGCTGAAATACGGTGTCTTCGGCTTCTTCAGTCAGCAAGGTCAACGCTTCGTCAGGTAATGGCGCAAAACTCAATTCTTCAAATACCTTGGCCCATACCTGTTCATCAGGCGCGTCGCAAGCAGTCATCAGCCCCGTCATTAGACCATGTACCTCACTGATAGACACATCAGTCCAGTCGTCAAAAGCCTTTAGCCACGTATTCCAGCCAGAGATATTGTCATTCATAATAGATGTCCTAATAATTGATGGTTAATGATTGCTTATAAAATAAAATCAGTACAATGTTATCGATGAGGCAGTGATTCATAAAAAATAAAGAGATCAAGCCCAATGCTGGTAATTACTTTGTTGGTATAGATATTATGCGGTCACCTATGGCATTATTAAACGCAGACAACAACATTCATTTACGCTTATTTGTTAAGGATAAAAACTGACTATGTATGACCAACTTAGAATATTAGAAAAAATGATACTCGACATCAAAAAACAGTATCAGCTTGTCAGTGCTGAACTTAGCAGTCTCAAGCAACAACCATTAACCGACCCGAAAGAGCTTAGCGCCCTAAAAACTAAGTTAGATAGCAGCTATACAGAACGCGATACTGCCAAAAAACAATTTAATGATCTTGATAAACGCTACCAAAGCTTGGCTGAAGCGCACCATATGATCGGTGAAGAGCAAGATAAACTTCATAAACAGATTGAGCTGCTAGCACAACAAAACCATGACCTAAAACAGCATAATAATGAATTAAAGCAGCAGTATAGCGATATCAAGCAGCAAAACAGTGACTTAAAAAAGAAGAATGAATTGGCAGCGGAGCGTACACAAGTAGTATTACAACGCTTAACCCGTATTGATCAAACAGAAAGCCAGTAGTGTCTTATAGTCAAAAGTTAGCACTATTTTCGTTAATGAAGCTCACAAACGCTCACGATGACAGCATCCCTCTTCCACTTTATTGACCAGACATTGTAGGATTTATCATGACCGACAACCATAACAAAATCATTGAAAAACAGAAAAACAGCTCAGTAAAGAATGCTCAAGTAGAAACCAACCAAGTAAAAAATAATCAGGCACAGAAAACTGTATCAACTAATGCAAATACGCAAAGCAGCCCCACTGCTAAAGTGAATAGCGCACCTGAGCCGCAAATCAAGAAAGTCGATATTGCGATTGCTGGCATTACTTATCCTATCTACTGCCCAGTACATGAACAAGAAGAATTGCGTTCAGCGGTATCTTATATCAACGACTTTGCTTTAAATTTAAAAAGAGACGCACCAAGTCTTAGCCAAGAAAGCTTACTGGTATTATGCTGCCTAAATTTATATGAAAAAATCCAAACTCATGAAAGAGGTGAAGAAGATCGCGGGCAACAGGATAAGCAGTCTATGGCTTTGCTAAACAAAGTTATTCAAGATGCTCATTCTATTTTATAAGCCAATGCAGTGCTTGATACTTATAAATCTATCAAACGCTTAGTTTCATAAACTAAGCGTTTTTTATAATCAATAGATAATGCTGTTTTTAGACTTATGGCTGGTAAACCTTACCTGCATGAAAATCTGCTTGGTGCTCATAATTGCAAAAGAACAGCTCACCAGATGCTGATTTATCCATAATCTCTGATCCCATGTTGGCATCAGCATCAGCGCTGATATCAATCGTTTTAGCGTTAATATTGCTTTCAAGCACGCCACGATATTCAGCCAAGCTATTGCCACAAAAGTCACACTGACGCGGTGTAATAACATCGCCTTTTTTGGGCATCATGCTTTTGGGCGCACGCGGGTACATGAACTTATAAAATCCCCACATCGAAACCCAGATAATGATGATGATAATAATAACAGCTAACACGGCAGCGCTCCTTCAAATATGGCTGAATACATTATAAACGCAACGCTTCAGAATAATCATATAAAAAACTGGCTACAGTGAGCCAGTTTTTATTTTATAGAATACATTATTTAGCCGTTATAGTGACTAAGCTATCAGGGACCAAACTATAACTGTAGCTCACTGATATCAGCCACAGTTAAAAACAATGCGCGTACTTGCTTAAGCAATGCTAAGCGGTTGGCTTTAAGTGCCGTATCTTCACTGTTGACCATCACATTATCGAAGAATTGCGTCAATGGCTCATCTAAGCTAGCAAGCGTTTGCAATACTTGCGTATAGTCAGCTTGCTCAAGTAATGGTTGTACCACTGTCTGTGCTTGCTTCACACTCGCATATAAATTTTGCTCAGCAGGTTCAGATAGTAGAGCTTCATCAACAGTGTCAGCAACGCTCACTTCTGACTTAGCTAATATATTGGCAACGCGCTTGTTTGAATCAGCAAGCATCGACGCTTGAGGTAAGTCGCTAAACGTTTGAACGGCACGGATACGTTGATCAAAATCAAGCGGCATATGCGGATTGATTGCTTGCACGGCTTGAATGGTATCGACGCTAACGCCTTGCTCGGTATACATTGCCCGATAGCGCGAGTTCAAAAATGCCATCACTTGGGTAAATGTATCGCCCATCTTGTCAATCTTGCTACCTTCCGCGGTACTATAGCCCTTAATGGCTTGCTCAACGAGAGCCACTAGATTAATTGGCAGCTGCTTTTCAATGAGAATACGCAGGATACCAATCGCTGAACGACGTAAGCTGAACGGATCTTTTGAACCTGTCGGTGCTTGGTCAATGGCAAAAATACCGACGAGCGTGTCCAAACGATCTGCTAATGCTAAGCAAATACCAACTGGCGTCTGTGGTAATACATCACCACTGAACTTGGGCAAATACTGCTCTTCTAAACTGGCTGCTACGGCTTCTGGCTCATCATTCAAACGTGCATAATAAGTACCAGCGATACCTTGTAATTCAGGATACTCGCCAACCAATGAGCTTGCTAAATCTGCTTTGGACAAAATACCCGCACGCACTGTTTGATCGATATCAATCTGCTGACCTTGCTGTTGCATTAAGGCGGCAATAAAGGCGGCAAGCTTAGCAATGCGCTCAGATTTTTCCCAAATCGTACCCAGCTTGTCTTGGAAGACGCGAGTTTTTAGGCTTTCTGTCAGCGCGAATAATGGCTGCTTCTGGTCTTGTAAGAAGAAAAACTCGGCATCGGCTAAACGCGGACGTACGACTTTCTCATTACCTTCGATAATTTGATTGGGGTCTTTTGACTCAATATTGGTAATAAAAATAAAGTAAGGCTGCAACTTGCCTGCTTTATCAGTTAAGCAAAAATACTTTTGATCCGCTTGCATGGTTGAGATAAGCGCTTCTTGCGGTACTTGTAAAAAGCGCGCCTCAAAGCTTGCTCGTAGCGCAATGGGGAAATCAACCAATGCGGTGACTTCATCTAACAAACTCTGCGGTACGATAGCGTCAGAACCAACCTCATCTGCCAATGCCTTGACTTGGTTTTTAATCAGCATTTGACGCTTATCAAAATCAGCCACGACTTTTAAACCATCAAGCAATTGCTCATAATCATTGGCGTGCGCAATGTTATGGTAATCAGGGCTATGGAAGCGATGACCACGAGTTTGCGTCCCTGTCTGATGACCTTGGATAGTGGCATCAATGACAGCATCATCTTGCATCAAGACTGCCCACTGTACGGGACGCACGAACTCATTACGGCTCGCGCCTGAACGCATACGTTTAGCAATCGGCAAATTATCAAGTGCGGTTTGAAAAATAGCAGGTAGCAGCTCAGTGGTCGCTTGACCCTGAATCGTTTGCACATAACCGACGTAATCACCTTTATCGGTATTAATAGTGGTCAACTCGCTGGCTTCAATACCCAAGCCTTTTGCAAAGCCCATTGCAGCGCGGGTAGGATTACCTTCCGCATCAAACGCTGCTTTAATCGCAGGTCCACGTTTTTCTTCAGTGCGATCCGGCTGCTTCTCGCTAATACCTTCAATCTGTATTGCTAAACGACGCGGTGCCGCAAAGGCTTTGATACTATCGAAGCTGATATCAGCTTCAGTCAGCTGCTCAGTGACACTGGCTTGTAGCGCATCACGTAAAGGTTTTAGGCTTTTTGGAGGTAGCTCTTCACACCCCAGTTCAAATAGAATAGTACTCATGGGATGCTCCTATTTATTATTGTTAGTTGATTGGTTGTTATCTGTGTTTTCAGTTGCCACATCTTCTTTTGGCAAATACTTATCGAGCGCCGCTTGACGATGTGCCTCGTCTGCTAATGGAAAGCCTAACTTAGCGCGTGCTTCGACATAACCAATAGCAACCTTACGAGCAAGCGTACGCACACGTAGGATAAAACGCTGACGTTCGGTCACTGAAATCGCCCCACGAGCATCGAGCAAGTTAAAAGCATGTGAGGCTTTTAGTACCATCTCATAGGCTGGTAGTGGCAAGCCTTCAGCCACAAGCTTATCTGCTTGCTGCTCATAAAAGTCGAACATCTGACCCATCATTGGCACATCGGCATGTTCAAAGTTGTAGGTAGACTGCTCAACTTCGTTTTGATGGAAAACATCACCATAAGTGACACGGCCAAACTCACCATCTGCCCACACCAAGTCATATACGCTATCGACGCCTTGTACGTACATTGCTAGACGCTCAAGACCGTACGTAATCTCGCCGGTCACAGGGAAGCATTCAATACCGCCCACTTGCTGGAAGTACGTAAACTGTGTGACTTCCATACCGTTTAGCCAAATCTCCCAACCAAGTCCCCATGCACCTAGCGTTGGCGATTCCCAGTTGTCTTCCACAAAACGCACATCATGCACCAATGGATCAATACCAATTGCCTCAAGTGAGCCTAAATACAGCTCTTGGATATTAGGCGGATTGGGCTTAAGCACCACTTGAAACTGATAATAATGTTGTAAACGATTTGGGTTATCACCGTAGCGACCATCAGTTGGACGACGTGATGGCTGCACATAGGCCGCGTTCCAGCGCTCAGGACCTAATGAGCGCAAAAATGTTGCGGTATGAAACGTACCTGCGCCGACTTCCATATCATAAGGCTGTAAGATCACGCAGCCCTTATCCGCCCAATAATTCTGCAAGGTCATGATTAAATCTTGAAATGTCATCGGTTGAGAGTCTTTTTCTTGTGTCATCGAGGTTGTCGCTTGTGATGTCATAGTTTGGATTGTCATAGTTTGGGGCATTGTAATAAAGCCACTGTGGAATTAGTATTATGAAATAAAATATTGATAGCGCTCGTATCGCCTATATAGCAACGAGTCTATTTGACTGCTCACCTTACTAAAAATTGACTATTTTATCTATATTTACCTGAACTAAATTTACACCCTATGCCGAAATATTCAGTGTATGGATCATCAATAAGTAGATTTATGAGTGAATTCTAATCTTAAAAGCAATCAATGGTATAGATAAAAAAATACCCAAATGCGTGAGCATTTGGGCAGGAGGAAAGGTATGTCTTGGGCATCCTGATTGTTCAGGCTTTTTGTTTTTTGGGGTATTGCAATTTCTTATTGAACTATTTTACTTTATCACTGCTCTTATAAATCAATACTTTACTGATAAGACTGACCATTTGCCTTCGGCATGATGATCCATAATATGATATAAATCAAAATACCAGGTACTGCGGCACTCAAAGTTGAGACAATAAAAAACAGTAATCTCACCCAAGTTGGTGACCAACCGACATATTCTGCAATGCCACCCATCACGCCCGCTATCATGCGATTATTCTGTGAACGATGTAATTTTGCTAGCTTAGCCAAATCAAGTACCTCTTTTTATTATTTATTTTAATATTACTCTTATAAACTGCTTTATGATTTTATTTTAAAGACGTTTTACGTTTGTCTTTAAACTTATGAATAAGTATAGCAATTATTTCTCTTTTATCTGTTGGCTGTGTAGACGTGCTTTGTGAATTTATGCTACTTAAGCTTACTCTAACCTCTCATTAACACCCGTAAACCTCTGATTTTAAATAGTTATTTCAAATTGTTTCAAAGGCGGCTTTGTTTCTCGCATATTACACCTTTTGTTACATGTGCTATATTCTTTAATGAAACCAAATGCTTAGACCTTATTATTCTATCTTTAAAATAATCACTTATTTATTAGAATCATAATCTAGTAAAACGAAAACATAATAAGAAGATAAATCATTATTTTATTGATGAATACATCATAAAATAGGGACTATTTACAATAATCTACGGGTAAGTCTTCACGAACCTTTATACCATGCTTATAAATACTAAAAACTTTAGACAACTAAAAATAAATTGCACTCAGTAAGTGTGAATAAGGACAGCTATGTACGAGTCAGGATTGATGATTGGACATTTTGAGCCTCTACATTTGGGGCAAATGCGCAGTATATTAGATGCAGCAGGACAAGCAAAAAACTTACATCTTGTCATTATGACGCATCCATCGCCGCATCCAGATTTTAACATCACGTTGCAAGATAAAGCGCGTTGGTTACAAATGGCTTGTGCTGATTTACCTTTTATCCATATTCATACCACTGATGAGATTGAGCTGCCAGTACATGAAAGCTTTGCAGATGTGACGATTGATATCACTGCCAGTAACGCTAAGCTGCAACATTTGATAGATGCGTTAAACTTGCCTACTGAAACTGTATTATTTGTCGCAGAGAACCACCCGTTAGCACAGTCTGATATTTGTAAGCAGCTAATCATGCAGGTGGTCACAACACCGTTACAGCCTGACTTTGACTCTTATGCCATTGCACGAAATCCGGTCGCATATTGGTCAGCGCTACATCCGCAAGCACGCAGTAACTATACTAAGACGGTTGCTATTGTCGGCGGCGAAAGCTCAGGTAAGACCACATTGGTGCATAAGCTGGCCAATTATTATGGTGCTAGCTTTGCGCTTGAGATGGGACGGGTTTATGTCGGTACAGATTTGGGCGGCACCGAAATTGGATTACAATATAGCGATTATGGACCGATTGCCTTGCACCATGCGCAAGCGATTCGTGATGCAACAAGCATAGCCACGGCGCCAGTGACGATAATTGATACCGATTTTGTCACGACCCAAGCGTTTTGTGAAGAGTACGAGGGTCGCACCCATCCTTTTGTGGCCGCTTGCATTGATGAGTTTCGCTTAGACCATACAATTATGCTCGATAACAATGTGCCTTGGATTGATGATGGTATGCGCTCTTTGGGTACGCCTGAGGCACGTGGTCGTTTTGAGGCGCGTCTATTGGATATTTTCGCCCGTCATGATATTGAACCGCATATGATTGATCAACCGGATTATGAGGCGCGCTATCAGCAGGCATTGTTATTTATCGACCAGTATGTTTATGGTCAAAAAACGTAAAAGATAACCCAAATTAAAAAAGCATCATTGACAATATTATTTATTTTAGGAATATAACGCCATGCGTATTCAGCTACTAGACAATATCACTGGGAAATGGGCCATACAATGGATTGTCATTTGGTTCATTTGCGGTGTGCTTGCCTTATCTACAGGGTTTTGGCTGACCACCGAACATACCACGCTCGATTGGTTTTACTTAGGCGTGTCTTTTATCGGACTGGTATGCGTGGTTTCATTATCCTTTCGTAAAAACATCTTAGGTAATGGCTTTGGCATGGGCGCGACAGCCGGTGAAGTGGTCGTACAAGCGACCTCTGGCGCTGTTGGTCTGATGCTTGCGCCTTTGTTCAACTTCTTTACCCACGTCTATGGTATTTTTTATTGGTCAAAGCATACTGATGCTGATGGTGATATGGTGCCCAAATCTGCGAGCAAATGGATTTGGCTACTGACCATTAGCTTTATAGTGATTGGACTTGCCTTATTTCCAACGGTAAATAATTTACTAGCAAGCTATGGTTATGCGGTCGTTGAAGATGATAATAGTAAATTTTTAGGCCTTATCTCTTTCTTTTGGATTAACGTCATTGCTTTTATACTGTCTATCACCGCTCAGGCAGCGATGATTCTGCGCTATTCGTTTAACTGGTGGTTATGGATTTTATCCAACTTCGTTTGGTTGACCGTAAACTTGATGTCAGGCAATTACATCTTTGCCATTCAGACCATGGTCTATCAAGTAAACTCGTTTGTCGGGCTCTATGAATGGTATCGCAGCGAGCAAGAATCGGTCGAGACACCGACACACATCAGAAAATAAAGACTAATAGGCCGATTCTATATGAAAATTAATGTGGCACTTCAGCTTGAGTAGATGAAAGGGTCTTAGATTAGAGTATTTGACTCTACGGTCTAACAGATAAAATGGCGAATTACTCAGATTAGTGCTACAACTGGTAGTCGTAAGTAACTTTATTTATTTATCTATTAATCAGTCATTCATTTACTAACAAGGAGGTTGGTATGTCTGTCACTCAGAAAAAACGAATGTCTAAGCGTACGCTTGAGCAATGGCTCAGTGAGTATTCAGTCAGTCATCAAAATCTTATCAATAAAAAAATCCATTGGCTCTGTGTTCCGGCTATTTTTGTCAGTCTACTTGGGATGGGGATGTCGCTATCCGTTTGGTTTACCTTAATAATGAGTGCCTTGGTATTGTTATTTTATATGCGCTTATCAACGCCACTATTTATGGCAATGGGTATTTTTATTCTTATTTGTCTTTCAGTAATGACTCTATTCCCTTGTGGTTTTAAAGTTTGGGCGGCTGTCTTTGTGGTGGCATGGATTGGGCAGTTTATCGGTCATAAGCTTGAAGGTAAAAAACCTTCTTTTTTTGAAGATTTACAATTCTTGTTGATTGGTCCCGCATGGGTCGCAAATAGCTTAATGGGACGTAAGCGAGCTAGTGAATCATAGCTAAATCAGATAATGAGTCGATATTATTTTTAAATGGAAACGACTATACAATAAAGAAACGGCACCCAATCTCTTATTAAGTGCCGTTCCTATAGTCAGTCCTAAATAAAAGAAATACAAATTTTATAAAGCACTACTGGGGTTAATTTTTCTTGCTTGCTGTGCCTATGCAGACAGAGGCTGCGAATAATTAAACCCAGTAGTTCTGTACTCTTTTAAAAGTGGATCACCTATATCATAAAAACTACTGTCTATTAGTCCAAAGTCTGTACACCACCACCATTCACAAATATGGTTTGACCACTAACCCAAGTCGATATTGGCGCAGCAAAATACAACATAGCACCGGCGATATCATCCGCTTCACCTAGACGTTTAATAGGCGTATTTGCTAGCATTTTCTTCTCAATCTCTGGCGTTAGTACCGTTTTCAAAGCATCAGTACGCGTCGCCCCTGGACCGACCGCATTGACGCGCACTTCAGGACCAAAATCATGCGCCAAGTTTGCCACCATGTGATTGACAGCCGCTTTTGAGCCTGCATAGCCGCTCATATTCGGGCTTTTATTAACACTTGACATCGAGGTAGTAAATACAATCGAGCCATACCCTGATTTTTTCATATGCGGCGCGCACAGTTGACTTAAGCGCCACCCACTAAAAACGTTTAACTCAAAATCACGGCGAATGTCATCGACCGATGCTGTGGTTGGGTTTTCACGACCGCCACCACCGCCGCCTGCATTGTTGATTAAGATGTTAACAGTCCCAAACTCAGCGACTACTGTATCAACCATAGCGACCAAATCATCATCTTTTAGAATATTACATTCTATGGCAAGTGCTTTTACCCCAAGCACCTCAATATCTTTTACTGCTGCCTGTGCATCTTCAAGTTTTAAATCAGCAATAGCAATGTTAGCACCCGCTTCTGCTAAGCGTAGCGCTGTGGCTTTACCAATACCATTTGCGCCGCCCGTCACAATGGCACCTTTACCTGACAAATCGAATAGTTCATTAAAGGCTTTATGTTGAAATTCTTGCATAATGATTCCTCAATATAGATGTGCTTAGCTTGTTTACAGCACTATTAAATGCATAGCTATTAAAAGCGTACGGCTAATACCTGCATCAATCTTAAGAGTAAGCAGTTGCCAGTACGACTATTTCAACGCGATTGTAATCGAAGCGCTGACTAGAAATGATTATGCGTGGGATAGCTTGTTCTAATGTGCTAAGTTCATGCAGTTTTTGTAATGATTTATATTTGACTGAGTATCATGCCACTCTAGGCATTGTCATTAGCTACAGATGCTGCTAACTGATTGCTAACTCAAATTTCAAACATAAAAAAAGCCTTACTTCTTATAAGAAGTAAGGCTTTAGTGCTTTTACAAGCCATATTTGGAGCGGGAAAAGAGATTCGAACTCTCGACCCCAACCTTGGCAAGGTTATGCTCTACCACTGAGCTATTCCCGCTTAATATCAATCTATAGCGTTATTGCTAACAGCTACGTCTCGATAGGCTGGCTATTTTAGCAAATATTCTGAGCGTGTCAACAGGTTTTTTTAACTTTCTTATAGATATCACAATTTTTAGGTGTTTATTAGGACGATAATTCTCATATACAATTGATTTTATGGCTTATTTTTCTAACCATCGATATCCAATTATTTTTATAAATAATTGCTCAAATGTTCTCTTTAACGTATTTACTAATTATTCGAGCAGATTTATCAGCAAGTTATACATGAATACCACTTACAATCCTACCTTGTATTGTTACTTTTGCTCTATTGGTTTTCAACAGTTAACATAATTATACTTATGCACAAGGACGGTTCAGGTAGAATTTTACTGTTTTAGTAGATTGAGAGAAGGTAGTAGAACGTCAATAATAAGCTTCCCTTACCTCTACTGTATCAACACTGCTGTTATTTACTTTAATTTACTTTAATTTTCTTATTTATAGCGAGGACGTTTACTATGAAAAAACTACTTACCACGACAGTCATGGCGGCTTCATTGTCAGCACTGGCATTAACAGGTTGTACTAGCACGACCAGTACGGGTGCCGTTGGCGTTGATCGTCAGCAGTTGCTACTCGTATCAAGTGAGCAAGTATTGCAACTATCCGCTCAGAGTTATAATAAAACGATACAAGAAGCACGATCGAAACGTTTGCTTGATACCAACACTGCCCAGCTGAATCGCTTAAAAAATATTTCTAATCGTTTGGTCAATCAGGTTGGCGTCTATCGCCCTGATGCGGCAAAATGGCCATGGGAAGTGCATACGATTAAATCTAACGACTTGAATGCTTTTGTGCTGCCGGGTGGTAAAATCATGTTTTACACAGGCATTATCGATCGTCTGAACTTAAGTGATGATGAAATCGCTGCTATTATGGGTCATGAGATGTCTCATGCCTTACGTGAGCATTCACGTGAGCGCCTATCGCGTCAATATGCAACTCAGACCGGTATCGGTGTCGCAGCCAGTATTTTTGGTCTATCACAAGGTCAAGCTCAGCTTGCAAACGTCGCTGGTGACCTAGGTTTGAGCCGTCCGCATAGTCGCACTCAAGAAGCTGAGGCGGATCAAATCGGTCTTGAGCTAATGGCACGCGCAGGCTACAACCCACAAGCCGCTATTACCTTGTGGCAAAAAATGCAGCGCGCTAGCCAAGGCGAGCCACCACAATTCTTAAGCACTCACCCAACCAGTAGCAATCGTATCGCTGAGTTGCAGTCACTGATGCCAAAAGTAATGCCGTTATATCAAAGAGCACGTCGTTAATAGTGTTTTTTAAGCAGAATTTTTAAAGTAGACACTCATAAGTCATGACAAGCAGAGCCCATATCATCATGTGGCGCTCTGCTTTTTTATACCTGTTACTCATAGAATGCATTCCATCAATACCATGCAGACTCGATATCGGCGTCTGCTATAATGGTGACGATATATTGTCTAACGACAATGAAGCTTAATAGAATAAAGGATTGTTATGACTACCATTACCTCTACCACCAGTAGCACCCCTACTGCCGACGCACTTAGTCAGCAGTTACAAGAATTACAACCGCTGCACATGCAACTCGTTAACGAATCAATGAATCATGCCGGTTACTTTGACGGTAAAGAAAGTCATTTTAAACTTATTATCGTCAGCGAAGCGTTTACAGGCAAGCGCTTGGTTGCCCGTCACCAAATGGTTTATCATTTGGCAGATGCATTATTAACCTCAAAAGGTGGTCAAATCCACGCCCTAGCGATTCATGCCTATACACCGACAGAGTGGCAAGGTCAAAACCCTGATAGCCCGTTATGTGCTGGACAAAATAAAGGCTAAATGATATTTATTTTTTGTAATAAATAATCAAATGCTATCGATGAAAAATATAATTTTAAAGGGAACCATATTTGATGAAACATTTACATATGCTCATGGCCGTGCTGTTGATTGTGCTGTTTTTATATCAAAGCTATCTGGTATTAAGCGCAAATAAGCAAGCACCACGTGTGGTCAAGATATCGTCGCACATCCTCTACGCTGTTATGATTCTTTCGGGCGTTGGTATGCTGATGCAATTGATGAGCGCCAATGCACCTGTACAATGGGTATTTGCCAAAATCATCTTGCTTGTGGCTGCTATCAGCGCCAGTATAAAAGCCTTTAATAATACTGCAACACCGAGCCAAAGAAAAACCGGTATTCTCATTGCTGGGGCAGCATATGTGGGTATTGTGATACTTGCCTTTACCAAACCGGATAACTTATTCTGATAAGCACTTAGATAAGCACAAATACTCCTGCAATGAAAATGACGAAATATTCTATGTATTTTCAATATCTTAATGAGACTATTTTTGCTATCTTAAATAAATAAGAACGCAATATTAGCTTACTGGAGCCGCTATGAAAACTCTTACTGTAACAGCATTACTAGCAACCGCTGGCATTTTTGGTCTCTCAGGCTGTGCTTCTACGGGTAATATTACGCCGCAATATATCCCGCCAAGCACCTATCAGAGCTATGATTGCCAAGCACTAAATCAAGAGTATATCCGTGTCAATAGTTATGTGAATGCTGCCCGTAACGAGCAATCAACCTTAGCATCGACAGGTGTGGGTGTTGGGATATCTGCAGGGCGCTGGGGCATCTCCCCTAATATCAGCTTTGGGGTTGGTCAAAGCAACAATAATAAAGCGCGTGATGCCAAGTTATCGCGTCTATACGGCGAACGTGATGCGATTATCCAGTCAGCACGTATTCAACGCTGTAGCTTTGCTAATGGCATCAAGATTTATGGTGAGTAGGCTAAAACTGCTTTAATTCATCCAGCATAATAAAAAAGCCAATACGCGATACACGTATTGGCTTTTTGTTGAGTTCAATAAATTCAGACTTATGAGACAGCATTTATTGCAATAACAACTATTTTAAGCTTTGGACCCATTGAACAATTTGATGGCTTGGTAGCGCTCCCGACTGCCGTGCTATCTCTTTACCATTTTTAAATGCTACCATCGTTGGTAAGCTGCGAATATTATAAGGCGCCGCTGCTTGCTCATATTTATCGGTTTGTATTTTAGCAAACACGACTTGTGGCAACTGGCTGGCAGCTATCTTGAACTCCGGTGCCATCATCAGACAAGGTTGACACCAACTAGCCCAGAAGTCCACGATGGTCAGCACTTCATTTTTTTGAATGACTTTACTCACCGTTTGGGCATTTAACTCATGCGGCGTTGCAGTCAGTAAAGGCTTCGCACATTTACCGCAGTTTGGTGCAGCACTGAGTCTGGAATCTGGTACACGATTCGTTGCTTGGCAATGTGGGCATACTACATGAGCATTTTTTTCACTCATAATAAGACTCCGTTAAATTATCATAAATATAAAATCATCATAAAAATGCAGAATTAGATAACACTGTACTAACACGGTGTTTATTCCCCAAGGACATTGATAGGTACTTTTAGATAACGTGTACCATTGTCTTCAGGTTTCGGGAAATGACCGGCATCGATATTGACTTGTACTGCTGGAATAATAAGCCTTGGCATCTCAAGATTGGCATCACGGCGCTCACGCATCTCTACGAACTCAGCTTCATTGATACCCTCTTTTACATGAATATTGCCTAATTTTTGCGCAGCGACCGTCGTAGTTGGGCAATGCTTGCGCCCCTTACTAGGATAGTCATGGCAAAGATACATCATCGTATCTTCGGGCAGTTTGAGCAGTTTTGTAATCGATTGGTATAGAGTTTTCGCATCCCCACCTGGGAAGTCACAGCGCGCCGTACCCACATCAGGGGCAAATAAAGTATCACCGACAAACACCACGGTTTTTTCGTCGTCAGTGGCAAGATAAGCCATGTCAGCACGTGTATGACCGGGGACATACATAGCAGTAATAGTAATGCCGCCTAGCGCTAAAGTGTCACCATCATCGGTCAAAACATCAAACTGACCGGCATCGGTGCGAAAACTGCTGTCAAAGTTAAAAATCTGCTTAAATATTTTTTGTACTTCCGTGATGTGCTGACCGATTACTAACTGCCCGCCAAGTGTCTCTTTGACATGAATAGCTGCCGATACATGATCAGCATGGGCGTGAGTTTCGATAATATAGATCAGCTCCCAACCATGCTCTTTGACAAATTCAACCACTTCATCGACGCTCGTTGTACTCGTACGTCCTGACTTGGCATCAAAATCCAATACGGGATCAATAATCGCACACATTTGCTGCTCAATGTCGGCGAGCACATGGGTATAGGTTTCTGTATCGCTATGTAAGAATGAATGAACTTGCATGGCTACTCTCCATTTTTATATGAATGTTTTAATTTTTGATGAATTGTTACGTATAATAGGACGATATCTATCGTATTTAAAATAAGTCTATTAATTGGCTATGAGCATCAATATAGCAATTATTTTATAATATATCAATTTATATAATGTAAATAATGATAACTTGCTATAAATGGCGATATGATTGATAATTAACCCTATACAGTTATATACAATTTTTCCATTTATATTTTTATCTCTTATCTCTTATCTAAGGAGCTCGCTCTGATCACTTCTACTTCAGTACTGAGCACATTTGATACCAATGGTGACAGCAATGACGGCTTTGCGCCAAAAGACCTTGCTGAAAAAATGCAGCAAGCATCAATGCAAGCCAGCCAACTGCTTAAGTCACTCTCGCATCCTGATCGCTTGCTCCTCCTCTGTCAGCTGACTCAAGGAGAGTACTGCGTCAGCGAGCTTGAAAGCTTGGTCGGTGTTGGGCAGCCAAGCCTATCGCAGCAGCTTGGTATTTTGCGTAAAGATGAGCTAGTAACGACACGCCGTGAAGGCAAGCAGATTTACTATAGTATCGCTAGTGATGATGCATTAGCCGTACTAGAGCTGTTGTATCAGCGTTTTTGTGCCCCTGCTGAGGCATAGATGATTGGCTAAATCTCATTGATTAAATTCTGGTGTTCATGAACATTTTTTATTGTGAGGACGTACTGCCATGCCCTCTATTGCCACTCGACTGATACCTGTTTGGTTACGTCAATACCAGCTGTCTGCCTTGCCAACCGATATCATTGCAGGGATAGTCGTTGGCGTGCTCGTTATTCCGCAAAGCTTGGGCTATGCGGTCTTGGCAGGCTTGCCTCCAGTCTATGGCTTATACGCGGCTATCGTGCCTGTGGCGGTATATGCGTGGCTCGGCTCTAGTAATGTACAAGCCGTCGGACCTGCTGCTGTGACCGCCATTATGACTGCAAGCGCGCTGCATCCTTATGCGGATAAGGGCGCTGAGCAGTATATATTGATGGCAGCCCTACTAGCACTCATGATGGGTGCGATTTTGTGGCTGGCAGGACAGCTGAAATTGGGCTGGATTATGCAGTTTATCAGCCGCGGCGTCTCTGCTGGATTTATCAGTGGTGCCGCTGTGCTTATCTTTATAAGCCAGCTTAAATATCTAACTGGCATACCCATTTCAGGCGATGGCTTAATCGGTTATTTATCGAGCATGCAAATGTATGCCAATCAGCTGCATCCGTTGACGCTAGTGATTGGTGTCAGCGCCTTTGCACTCATGCTTCTTAATCGCTACGGTAAAAAATGGGTTTGGCAGTCTTGGTTATCCGCCTCTTATGCGAAATGGGCAGAGCGCCTGTTTCCTCTTATATTGCTGACCGCTGCAATCGCTCTCAGTATCGTTTTACATTGGACGACAAGCGGTGTGGCAACGATTGGTAATGTACCGAAAGGACTGCCAAGCTTTACAGCGCCATATCTGCCAGACTTTCATGAAGCGCTCAATTTATTACCGACCGCAGGACTGATGGCGCTGATTGCATTTGTATCGAGCAGCTCTGTTGCTAGCACTTATGCACGTTTGCGCGGTGAGCTATTTGATGCCAATCGCGAGCTGACAGGGCTTGGACTGGCTAATGTTGCTGGTAGCTTTTTTCAAAGCTTTCCTATCGCTGGCGGATTTTCGCGTACGGCTATCAATGTCGATTCAGGTGCCAAAACGCCTTTAGCGAGCTTGGTCACAGTGTTAGTTATGATAGCTGCCTTGATAGCATTTGGGTATCTGCTTGCTCCGCTGCCCTATGCAATTTTGGGCGCAACCATCATGGCAGCTATCATAGGTCTTATTGACATAGTGACGCTAAAGTCGGCATGGCATCGCGACCGCTTAGATGCAGCAAGTTTTATCGCCGCGTTTGTCGGCGTATTGATATTTGGGTTAAATACAGGGCTCGTGATTGGACTTATGGTGTCGTTTGCTAGCTTGATTTGGCAGTCAAGCAAACCGCATGTCGCTATCGTTGGGCAGCTCGCAGGGACAGGTCATTTTCGCAATATTAATCGTCATGACGTAGTGACCTTTCATAATCTATTGATGCTGCGTATTGATGAGAGCTTGTTTTTTGGTAATAGCGAATCAGTGCATCGTCACGTGGTACAAGCCACGCGTCAATATCCAGAGGCAAGCGAGATTATTCTTATTATGTCGGCCGTTAATCATATCGATTTGACCGGACAAGAGATGCTTATTAGCTTAAACCAAGAGCTATTAAATCAGAATAAGCATTTGAGCTTTAGCTTTATTAAAGGCCCTGTCATGGACATCATTGAGCACACACCGGTGATTACTGATTTATCAGGACACGTGTATTTAAGCACTATGGATGCAGTTAATGGTTTAAAAGACACTCATTAATGTCATTTGTACTGTTTATTAGGCTAAGAATAATTAATGGCTATCTATAACATATAGATATGATAAAAGCTGTGTTATGCTAAATTATTAGGACTACTAAAAAAACTACTAGCCTGTAGCGCTTTTTTTGAGCTCATTATATCCTCTACTTTTTTTATAACCTTTATTGATATTACTTATGACCGATGACCTAACTATTTATAAGCAAATTTACCCAAGCCAATGTATCAAAATTGCAGAGCTTGGCTACCGCTCTGTGCTCAATATTCGTCCTGACGCTGAGGTTGATTCGCAGCCTAATAGCTGTGATTTTAGCAGTGCAACGGCGAAAGCCAATTTGAATTATCAGCATTTACCCTTTGATGATGAGCGCTTGAGTATGGCGACTGTGGAGCAGTTTGCTGCTTTTTATCGTACGATGCCAAAACCCATATTGATGTTTTGTGGTACGGGCGCACGTGCAAAACTGTTGTACCAAAGCGCATTGATGCAAGGTCTGCTATAAGCGTTGATATAAAAAGGCAATAAAGCTTACATACTTTATCTTTAGAAAACTATCCATTGCGCTTAGGCTTTGTATTCTCGTACTATCCATTTAATTTTAATATAAAAAATAAAAGGAGCTCTTATGAGCCATCAAGTAAGTATCACCGGACAAATCACCCCTGACCAAATACCGATGATTGCAGAAAATGGTTTTAAAACCATTATTAACAATCGTCCAGATGGTGAAGAACCGAACCAGCCAACTAGTGCTGAGATTGCTGCTGCCGCCGAAAAATCAGGACTTGCTTATAAGGAAGTGTCTTTTGCTGGTAGTGAGCTGAATCAGAACCATGTTGAAGAGTTTGCTGACTTTTTTAATCAAGCTGAGCAACCAATGTTGATATTCTGCCGTACGGGCAATCGCTCAACTGGCATCTATGAAGCGGCTAAGCGTATGGATTTGCTAGACGACTGATATCATAATCAATAATTTAAAGCAATAAACTAAGAAGCCCATATAAATATATGGGCTTTTATAATATTTAAGACTATATTTTAGATGCTGTAAAGCAATATATCGCCACAAGGAATGGGCGTTATAAATATAGTGCAAGTATAACCGTTAACTTTACAAGGAATGTTCCATGAGTAATACCGCATTAGCTCTGCTGCCATTAGCCCTTGCTTATATTATGTTTACCTTAGGAACTGGGCTTAAGCCCAGTGACTTTAAGGTTATCGCTAAATATCCAAAAGCATTTATCGTGGGCTTAATCAACCAAGTCATTTTTGTGCCTTTGGTCGCTTTAGTAGTAGTATTGCTAATGTCGCCACCACCTGCCATCGCCTTTGGTATTATGCTGATTAGCTTTTGTCCCGGCGGCGTGACCAGTAATATGCTCACCTACTATGCCAAGGGTAACGTAGCACTGTCGGTCGCGCTCACGGGCGTAGTCAGTCTATTATCGGTGGTGACCCTGCCTATCTTAATCACCTTGGCTTTCAATCACTTTATGAAAGACCAAGCAGGCTCTATCAGTGCGGTAAAAATCGGCGTTGTAATGTTTTTATTGACCACTCTGCCAGTGACCCTTGGTATGCTCGCCCGCTACAAATTCACTGATTTTATGATACGTAGAAGCGGTATCCTAAACGGCTTAGCCAGTGTCTTTTTTGTTTTAATCGTCCTTGCGGCTATTGCTACCAATTGGCAGTTACTACAAGAGCAATTGGCAGCTATTGGGCTCGAGCTTGCGCTGATTATTGTTATCTTATTTGTCATCAGTATTTTGACGGCAAAGGCGTTACAGCTAAGTTGGTTTGATACCAAAACCATCGCTATAGAAACCAGTATTCAAAACAGTACGACCGCGATTACCTTAGCCCCTATTATTATGGGCGTGAGTACATTGCCGGTCATTGCCCTACCCGCTGCTTTATATGGCGTGCTGATGTATGTGATTGCGCTGCCAATTATTTTTCTGATTAGGAATAAAAACTGATTGAATAAGTAAGCCTGAATGAGACTATGAGCTATGCCCGTCTACATCGGATGGGTATTTGCGCAAGGAAATATCTAGATAACGACATCGCTTAATTCAAATAGCATATAAGCGTTATTTTCCAAAAACTTATAGAGTATGATTATGAAAAAACCGCTACTTATCATCGGTAATAAGAACTATTCGTCATGGTCATTGCGAGCTTGGCTACTACTCAAGGCATTCAATATTGACTTCGATGAGCAACTGATTGAGCTGTTTCATCCATCAGCGACACCCATTCTCAATGAACATGCGCCAACAGGAAAAGTGCCAGTTTTAATCTATGGTCAAGGTGATGAAAAAGTTACGATATGGGATACTTTAGCGATTGCCATTCATGCCAATGATTGTCTGACAGATTTAGATGTTTGGACAGGATTGAGTAAATCTAATACTGAGAGCAATACTAGCAACAGAATAAATAGCGCTTATTGCCAAAGTATTATTGCTGAGATGCACTCAGGGCTAATGGGCATCCGTAGTGAAATGCCGATGAACATCAGAGCCACTGCTAAAATACGTCCGAGCGCTGCTTGCTTAGCTGATATTGCCCGTATTGAGCATATCTTTGTAGAATGTTTGACCAACAGATCGTCAGATAGCTATTTGTTTGGTCATTTTACTGCCGCTGATGCGTTTTTTGCTCCTGTTGTTTTACGGCTGCAGACCTATGCCAAGGCTTCAGGAATCATATTAACGCTGCTTACTGAACAATATTGCCAGACTCTTCTAGACAATCCCCATGTCCAAGCATGGCAAAAGTCAGCACTTAAAGAAACTCGCATCATTGAAGAAGATGAGGCAGGTGAAATACTTTCGGTAGTTGGGGTATTAGCTAAATAGCATTTGCTTAACGTCTATAAGTAACAAAGCTCCGATACCTATTAGGATATCGGAGCTTTTTATTTTAGAAAATATTAAAGACTGGCTTACTGCATAACCAAGTATTCGAAAGCTGATAATGCCGCTTTTGAACCTTCACCCATCGCAATATTAATCTGCTTAAAGGGTACGGTCGTGACATCTCCACAAGCAAAGATACCTTTGCGATCTGTACGGCAGCGCTCATCAATTTCAATTTCGCCAAAGCGGTTTAAATCGACGAAGCCTTTAACGAACCCAGTATTTGGTATCAAGCCGATCTGTACAAACACCCCTGCAACATCAAGCTCTTTATTCTCGCTGCTATTGCGATCTTGATAGACGATAGACGATACTTTACCCTCAGTCGCTTTAATTTCTTGGGTCGCTGCACTGGTAATGATATCGATATTTGTCTTTTCTTTGGCTTTATTAATCAATACCTGATCCGCTTTCAAATCATCAGCAAACTCAAGCACAGTCACATGCTTCACGATACCAGCAAGGTCTAATGCCGCTTCGATACCAGAGTTACCACCACCGACGACAGCAATATCTTTACCTTTGAAGAATGGACCATCACAGTGCGCACAGAAAGCCACGCCTTTACCGATGTTTTCTTCTTCGCCAGCGACCCCAAGCTTACGCCACTGAGCACCAGTCGCCAAGATAATACTACGCGTCTCAAAGGTCTCACCAGTATTTAGATGAATGCGATAGTTTTCATCAGCTGTCTCACTAATCTCTTTGACACTGACGTGCTCTTTAAGCGTAATATTATATTCGCGCAAATGCTTTTCAAAGTTTACCGAGAGCTCGCCACCTGTGGTTAAAGGTACTGAGATTAAGTTTTCAATATCTTGCGTATCTTTTACTTGCCCACCGATACGGTCAGCCACCATGGTAACTTTTAAGCCTTTACGCGCGGTATAAATCGCAGCAGCAACCCCAGCTGGACCCGCACCAATAATCGTCACATCTTGTTTCTCTAACTGTTCAGCATCATCTTCAGCTTCTGCTAACAAATCAGGGAATTGCTCTTGTAACTTCTCAATCAATTTAGCCGTGTCGATCAGACCATTAGCAAACGGCTTGCCGTTTAAGAATACTGCTGGTACGCCTTGGATATTATTCGCTTCTACTTGCTCTTGGAATAGTGCACCATCGATCATCTCATTACTGATGTCATCGTTTAGCAGCGCGAATTGGTTTAGCGCTTGCACAACTTCTGGGCAGCTGTGGCAAGAAAGCGACACGTAAGTTTGAAACTGTAGTGGCTTATTAAAGCGTTTAATCAGCTTTTGAATGCCTTCATCAAGTTTTAAGGTATGACCACCAGCCTGTAAAATTGCCAATATCAGCGAAGTAAACTCATGACCGCCTGGAATACCACTAAAGACAATACCTGTATCCGTCAAAGCACCATCGATGTGACTACGCACGGCAAAACTAATTGGGCTTGGCAAACTGTCATCTTTAGCTTGTGCGTCAAAATTAATCTTATCTGTCGTACCAGCGATTTTGCTCAAAAAATCAATCAACTCAGCACGCTTGCTATGCTCGCCGCTACCTAAGACAAAGCTGATTGGGCGGGTCATATTTACGCTATAGCTCTTTACTGCATCTAATAAGCTTTGGTCTATCATAATTGTTCCTTGTTATTATCGAATATGTAACGTCAGCATCAGTGCTGCGCGTTTAAATGAGTAAGAGTCATATACCAATACTGCTATTTATATGCGGCATATAACCTTTGATACGTCTATTATCAAAGGTTTGAGGGTTTTGAGCAAGCGGATAAACCCAAACCTTATGTTTTATAAAACCTATCATAAATCAATATTTTTATTTAATTTCAAAATTACTTCTAAATGATAATCAATACTAACTATAGTATCTAAGTATTTTTTTCGCTACAATCGAGTGAAGCGGATAGAAGAATTCTATGCGTGTTATGGCAGATTTACTTTTATAAGTATTCGATAAATCTGTTTATTAAACATACTTTTTAAAAGTAGATTCGCTGGTATTAAGCCTGATCGTTATTCAGTTAAATAAAGGTTCGGTTCCATAAAATCTAAGTCTCATAATTATAGTAATTCATCAAAACAATCTTAAGACCATGCGCGGATGCTTATACAAGCTTGCGCTTCATAACAAGGATGACAAGATGAGAAAGACAGATACATGGCAAGATAACAAAGATATTATTGCTGAACTTAAACAAAAAGACAGTCACTTTGCGACTATCTTTGATGAGCATACCCAGCTAGACCAGCAAATTAATCAGCTTGATAAAGATATGGTCACGCACGCCAGTCGTGAAGAAGAAATCGAGCAGATGAAGCGGCGCAAGCTGCATCTAAAAGATGAGATTTATAAAATAATCGATAAAAATAAATTAGGATCTCATGCCTCCTAGCATGTAGTGGATTCATGAAAAACATGAACTAGCAAAAAACTAAAATATAGCTTATTGCATAACATAACTTGCATAACACAAAAAGACCCCATCAACCTAAGCTGATGGGGTCTTTTTTTATCGCATTGATATAACTAAAACTAGAATATTCAATACCACAAATATCTAAATCGTTAAGCGAATTAAGCTACTACTTAGATTTTACCAACTAAATCAAGGCTTGGTTTTAAAGTCTCTTGACCAGCTTCCCAAGCGGCTGGGCAAACTTCGCCGTCGTTTTCACGAACATATTGTGCCGCTTTTACTTTACGTAGCATATCTTTTGCACTGCGGCCAATACCGCCAGCATGGATCTCAGCAACTTGAATTAAGCCGTCTGGATCTACTAAGAATGTACCGCGCTCAGCTAAACCTGCTTCTTCAATCATGACGTTAAAGCCACGAGTAATACGGCCAGTAGGATCACCGAGCATTGGGTAAGTTACTTTACCGATTGCTTCTGAAGAATCATGCCATGCTTTATGAGTGAAATGTGTATCCGTTGATACCGAGTACACTTCTACGCCTAAACCTTTTAACTCGTCGTAATGAGCTGCCATGTCTTCAAGTTCAGTTGGGCAAACAAAGGTAAAATCGGCTGGGTAAAATAGGAAAATTGCCCAGCTGCCTTTTACGTCTTCTGAAGTAATGGTTTTAAATTCACCATTTACAAACGCATCTGCTGAAAATTCTGGGATTTCTTGATTGATAATAGACGCCATGAGTGGCTCCTTTTTTGATTGATTAAAGTTTCGTTAATTGAAATTTATTTATAGATTTGCATCTATTAACCCTTACACTATCGGGGCTACCTGACAAACTATACGCGAATTCTATGGTTAATCCAGTTAAAAGTTTTTAATGTGATGTTTTGTTTTATTAAACTTGTTAAACTATTCTCTCTACTTTTTATATCTATACATCAGTGAACATTGATAGTGTACACAAGATAAATAAGTAAAACAAATCGCCTTACAAACCCATTGATAGAGAGGTTTTATGATTACTTTACGTCAACTTGAATTCGCCTTAGCCGTCGCCAAACACCGTCATTTTAAACGTGCAGCAGAAGATTGTAATATCTCGCAATCAGCGCTGAGCTTGGGTATCGCTGAGTTAGAAAAACAGCTTGATACACAGATTTTTGAGCGAAATAATAAACAAGTCTTGATCACCCCTATCGGTGAAGATATCTTGGTGCGGGCGCAGCGGGTGTTTTCTGAAGTCAACGACTTGACCACCCGCGCGCATAGCCATCAATCGCCCCTTGCCTACCCTATGACCGTTGGTATTATTCCAACGATTGCACCTTATCTGCTACCAAAAGTGTTGCCTGCGCTGCGTGAGCACTATCCAGAATTTCGTATGACTATCGTCGAGCAACAAACAGAACGCTTGCTTGAGCAAGTACGTTATGGACATATTGATACCGCTATTATTGCCCTACCTTATGCGGTAGATGGTTTACATAGTTTCGAGTTTTGGAGCGAAGACTTCTTTGCCGTCTTCCCAAAAAATGATGTACATGCCAAGCTCAAAACGATCAACGCTGATGAGCTGGCAACAGCAAATCTCATGTTACTTGGCGAAGGGCATTGCTTGACTGACCAAACGCTATCTGTCTGCCATTTTGACCGTGCGCAGATGAAATCCAGCTTTTCAGATGCCAGCTTAAACACACTTATTCAAATGGCACTTGCTAATATGGGTACGACGTTAGTGCCAGAAATGGCGTTAGACCAGCTGCATCTGCAAAACCAAAATGCAGTCGCGATACCACTAGCTGAGCAAGGCCCTCATCGTCATATTGCCTTTGTCACACGTCTAAATTATGCCCGTGTCGATGATGTCAATTTGCTTGGTAAAGTGTTTAAGCAGGCATTTGAAGACGCTGCCAATAAGAAGTAAATAACAATTTCTAAATGATAGACAATCATCAAACGGAGGTTGAATATGGACGGATTGTCACAAATAGAGACTGAGCTTGGTAAGGTTTTTGAGTGGCATTTAATAGCTATTAATAATGCTATCAAGCTCGCGAAAGTTAATGCGCTTTGGCAAGATATCGCCGTGCGTTATAACGAAACCCAGCGTGCTTATCATAGCTTGCAGCATATTCAGCAATTATTTTCGCAGTTCGAACAGATTAAGCATCAGCTGCATGAGCCGTATATTATCGCTTTGGCGCTCTATTATCACGATGTCATTTATGATCCAAGGCGCTCAGATAATGAACTAAAAAGTGCAGAATATGCGGTAGAAGCATTAAAAGGATATCTGAGTGCTGAGCAATGCCAACATATCTACGCACTGATTATGATGACAGCCACTCATGAGCTGCATGAATGTCTAGATAAAGATACTGTCAGTGATGCGGCTTATCTCTTAGATATGGATTTAAGTATTTTGGGTACGCCTTGGTCTGAATATCAGGTCTACGCACAAGCGGTGCGTCAAGAGTACCGCCATATAGCAAACGAGGATTATCGTACTGGGCGTATTGCGGTCTTGCAGAAATTACTCGCACACCCAGTACTTTATTTGACAGCGTATTATCATAACTACTTCGAAGTGCAAGCTCGAGACAATATCAAGCGTGAAATCAGTCTTTTACATGCATCTTGATAAAAAGCTCACTGCCTTGCCGTGCTGGGTGTGAATTGTAACTCGGCTCCATAATATCAATGTTAAAATGAGTCGCAAAACGCTGCTGATATTCATCTTTTGTACCGCCAAACGGTGGCTCATCTCGCCCAAAATCTTTGTCAAATAGCAACCCAATCAGTTTACCATTCGGTTTCAGTAATGCTGCCATCTGCTGCACGTACTCGTCACGGCGTGATGGATTTATCGCACAAAAAAACGTCTGCTCAAGCACCCAATCAAACTGATATTGCTCAGGCGATAACTCAAAAAAGTCGGCACAGATTAGATGCTTAGCTGGAAAGTCAGAATAACGCTCAGCAAACGCTGCAATCGGCGCAGGGGCAAAATCAACCAAGGTGACATTGGTAAATCCTTGCTCATGCAGATAACCGACCTCGTAAGCATTACCTGCTCCCGGCACTAAAACAGCCTGACTTTTAGCAGATTCAGGCAATTGGTCAATATAAGCTTTGAGCGGTGGTGACACCTTTCCCATATCCCAGCCGATACTATCCTCTTCATAACGCTGCTGCCAAAACTGCGCTTGATTGACGTTTTCCATATGACATCCTTGTCTCTCTAATTTTCTTATTCAACACGGTTTATATAATATACTCATTAAACAACACATTTTGTATCGTTATTATCTATCATATCAGGCTTATCGACATGACTGAAACCACCTAAGTATTATCTCTAATCGAGCTGACCACCTTTACCCGCCAACATATCGTGCCAACGCTGATAGTCAGGCATCGCAGTCGCCACTGCTTGCCAGAACGCGCTACTATGATTGGGATAATGTAGATGACACAGCTCATGGACGATGACGTATTCTGTGCATTCAATAGGGTAAGCAGGCAGATACACAGATAACCAAATTCGGCGCGCACGCGTGTTACAGCTGCCCCAGCGCGTATGCATTTTTTTTAGGCGTATCTCATTGGCTGTCGCACCGACAATCGGTTGCCACTTTGCAAATAATGCAGGCATTGCTTCAGAAAGATGTTGCCGATAATAGGCAATTTTTTTATCGTGGTTTAAGGTGAATGGTTGCTTTATCCCCCACAATAGCAAGGTGCTGTCAGCCGTTGAAGATTCCTTTGAAGGAAATTGTTGGCGCTTATATTGTTCTAAGACTTGTGGGTGGTTTTCTATCGCCCATGGCACGCGCCTTGCTATAGCCTGTGCGACTTGTGTTGAGCTAATAAACGATGGCACAGACACCATTAGCTTATGTGGCTTTAAGCGAAAATTAATATTTTTAACCCGCTTTTTGCTTATTTGTAATTCAATGCCTTCCTCTGACAAAAATTGAATAGTGTTTTGCAACAAAGGACTATGGTAATCAGGTGTCACATTCATATCATAGTGCTTGCAAATGATTATCAAAAGACATTGTATGGCGTCTGCTATCTGTGCCGATATTGTGATTTTTGGCGATAGCGTCTGATTTTAGTTCTGAGTCTAACACTGTTAAATCATTGACAGTTAATCTGGTTAATTGACCTTGCCCATCACTAACAATAAAACTGGATTGTTGCTCTATATTAGTCTTAACAACATCATTACCACTGCATATATTACGGCTATAGACGGAGGCACCTGCACAATCTGGCAAACTGACAGAGTTGATTAGAGCTCGAGTCGTTAAATCAAATATTGTTGCACAGCCACCCATTGGCGTGGTTACACATAGTAAATTGCGTTTACTATCAACCGCGACGCTAGCGATATATTGGTGGAAGCGTTGCCATTGGTTATTTGGCATAATAAGGGGTTTAAAGTCAGCATCACCGCGCTTGTGTGTCAATACTAATGGCACATTGATATGTCTTTCACCTTGGAACTGAATGCCTATCATCACTGTGCCATCATCGTGCATGGCTAGATGACGCACACTCATTTGATTATGCTCAGGAATAATTTGTTCAAGTAAATTGCCAGTATGACGGTTTAGGTACACCAATGATGGGTGCATAGTATCGAGATTAAGCTCTTCACGCGATGCTCTCTCGGTCTTGATACCGCCATTAGCAATTACCAACGTTTTACCGTCTGGATGCATAATGAGCTCATGTGGACCTATACCATACGATTCAAATTCTGCTATTTTTTGATAACCATTTTTAACATCATAAACACCGATTTTACCGTCTAAAATTAGCGTGTCATTTTCAGTCACGTATAACTTTAAGCCATCTGAGCTATAGCAAGCATGACCATAAAAATGACGGTTGTTTGCAGCGTGGATCACAAATTTCACTTGTCCTGTCGCAGTATCAAGCACCCAGAATTTTTCACTAGGACGACGACCCATGACCACAACGTCACGATTTTGGTTGTGATTAACAAAGGTGTTTTGAGAATCAAAGGCAGGTTGGACGACAATATCATGGACACGTTCAGGCATGGTCGTTTGCCAAACGATTTGTCTATCGGCATCAATACCGACTACACCAAAATCATTTTCATCACTCTCACTTAGCAGTGAGATGTCTTTTGGCATAGAAGCCACGCCACTAACCCAGTATACAGGGCGAGTCAGCATAGTAGTGGTATGCATTGACCTAAAATCATTCGCAGACAAATCACGGCTACTAGGCTGGTTATCATCCATTGGCAGGCGATACGCTTGTTGCCACGTTGACGCTGCCTGCTGGCAGGCGTAGCGCAAACGTCTAAGCGTTGACTTGGAACCAGTAGCAGCTGATTGCACAGCATTCAATTGAGCATAAATACCACTTACATAATCTTGCAGGCGAGCATCAACTAGGCGTTGCTTACGATAACGATGATGAATACCGACGAATGTTGCCGTACCAAGCGCTGTCAATAATGAGATTGTCAGCAGCTCATGGCTAAACGGTTTTGCTTTTAGCGCATCCGACTGCCTATGATTTTTATTCACTGAGACCTTTTGACTCGCTTTGATAATAGCCATTATTTAATCACCGTCGTTACTGTTAAAGCCGACACGGAGACCAAGTGCCGGAATCAATTGACGCTTAATTAAGCGCGTAACGTTAGTAAGATGATCATATAATTCTTGCTGGTTGGCTTTATCGGCAGTGGCTAAATCTTCTGGCATTTGTGCCAATAACGTAGTGGTATCAGCGAGCGCAGTCGATAGATTGTCAGCCACGTTATTTTCACTATTGCTGCCCAAGATAGCAGTCAGTACCGGATCGGTCATGGCTTTATTTAAAGCCGCTAATTTTGCATTAATAATCGCGCGGCTTTGCTCTGCGGTCGCAGCAGGTAGATGACCTTTGACTTTACCGCTCAAGCCTAATGGCTGATCAATGGCGTTAGATTTCATCGTCTCAACCAACGACAGTAGGGAATTAATCCATTGGTTCAATCCTTGGTCGCTCTCAGCAGTTTTATCAATTGCTAATAGCTTAGTCGCATTTTGTTGCCAGTTTTTCTCAATAGCTTTTAAGCGTGTGCTCAGCGCACTACTCGCGCTTATAACATACGCACACTGGCCAGCGTCCAAGCTGTCATTGGCATAAAGCACCTCTTCTAAACCGGGCACACCTTGGACAACGGCACTTTCGTTAGCAAGTTGTTCAGCCGTCAGTTTTGGATTGGCAGCGATAAGATCCGCCACTCCGCTATGTACCAAGCCGCGCTCGTCAGGGAAATAATTAATATAAAGATTACTCATACTGGCGGTCGCAGGACCGAAGTTGACCATTTCAGCACTTGCCCATGCTTGTGCCAATACTAGCCACTGGTCACGTAGCGCTTGCAATTCATCACCGCTGACTGGCGCTTGTTGACAATGCTTTTGTGCCAAATCATGCAACAAATCACTTTGTTTCGCCGCGTCAGCATAAGCAGGTATGACAATCTCATTAGCGACATGGGTCAAATAGGTCTTTTCAGTCTCAGCACTGATATCGACAGCGACTATTTTTTCAACATTCTTATCTGTACTGCCATCAACCGCAGCATTTTCGCCAGCTTTCGGCTCAGCACTGTCTTGTGCAACTTGGCTATCTATTTCAGCCGCTTTATTGTCATCAGCAGGTTTGACGCAGCTAATAAGTATGCCAGCACTTAATGCCGAGAGCGCCATTGCTAGCGCATGGTTTATTTTCATAGAGTTCTCAGTAATATTATCAATCGTTATCGTCGAGTATCAGTATCGCAGTGATAGAGCCGTCAGGCGGATAACCTTATCTATCTGTCATTCAAAGATTAAAAAATACACAGTCAGGCGCTTATAATGACTGTAAAAACGCACTCAATTCAGTACGTCCCTGTTTATCAAGCATCAGCACTTTTTGCTGCTGTTTTTTGGCTTCGCCGCCATGCCATAGTACCGCTTCCATCAGCGTGCGGGCACGGCCATCATGTAAAAACGTCGCTTGCGGATCAACGGTTTGAGCGAGTCCAATTCCCCATAAAGCGGGCGTACGCCACTCATAAGAATTGGCTAAAAACTCAACCTGCAAGTTTTTTGGCGGCAGTTTGCCAGCAATAGTGCGATCCGCAAGCTCATCACCCATGTCATGTAACAGCAGATCTGTATAAGGATAAATCACTTGTCCATGCTGCTCAAGATGGTCATCAGCGGTTTTTGGCAGCTGATATCTTGGTGTATGGCAGCTTTGACAACCCATATCATAAAAGCGTTTTTTACCTGCTAATACCAACTTATCCTCTGCATTACGGCGGTGCGGTACTGCCAAATTACGCGTATAAAATTCTACAAATTTTGCTACCTCATCATTGACTTCAACCGCAGGCTTACCATTGCCTTGCTCATCTGCGCCCGTTATCGCATTATTACAAGCGGTTTGTGTTGGCATGCAGGATTCATGTGGGCGGATATTTGAAGTTAAACCCATGTCTTCATTAAAGGCGCTTTGATTTTGAGTAATCAGCTTGGTTTGCCCTGCTTTCCAGCCAAACCGACCTAAGGCAACTTTACCCGTTTGTGGGTCCATGACCCAGTTAAATTTACCCTTAATATCATTGCTGTTTTTATGATTGCTAGCCGCTTGTTTTTTAATATCCGCATCGGGTATTTGTTCAAGTAGCCCAAGTCCAATCATAGGTAAAGCAACACGTGGCGATACCATGAGCTCGTCATCAAATGCACCGTAACCCGGATTGGTCAAGTTAAAGGTTGGTGCGCGCAAGGTTTCGATATGTCCATCGGCAAAGGTAACTGGTTTATTTGTCCACTGCACGGCAATTCTTGCTTCTGCTGGCACGCCTTGAATACCGCGATCTTGCAATTGACCACCATACATAGGATGAGCAACTTTCTCAATAAGTGAATCTTTTAACTGCTGACGCTGTTCATCCGTGGTCGCTGGCATCGCCAAACGAATCAGAAAACTATCGGCATCGTCCTCAGCAGTCATAGGAGCATGACCACGACCGTCTTTGATATGGCATGACTGGCAGGCAGCGACGTTAAATAACGCACCAAGACCATCACGGCTATCCGTACTGGCAGGCGCAATCACCCACGGCTGACGGAAAAATGCATTACCAATAAAGAACGAGCCTTTGCGAGATGCGGTAATGTTCGATGAAGGTTTAGAGTAGCTCTCACTACTAGTAATACTAATCCCAGTATCACCGCCTTGCTTGATTTCTTGCGGATCAAAGCTTGCAAGCTGCTGCATAGGTACGCCAGCCAGCGCCTCAATCGTCTGAATACGCTCAGAGTCCAGCAATTCAAATTCAACGCCTTCCGAATTTGGTTGGTCTTTGTTGGCTGCGTTATCATTAGCATCTTTGACTGGCTGACAAGCACTGAGGGATAAGACACCCACTAATGCCAGTGATAAGGTAAATGGCGCAGACATGCCGACAGAGGCAGTTTTAGACTGTAATATAAGAGAAGAATGTAATATGGAGAGTGGTTTGATGATAAAACCTTTCTTGACGTGCATAGAGTACCTTAGTTCTGGTATAGAACCATTAAAATCGCATGCTATAAAATTTTTTATTGCTAGTCGATAAGTGGCAGCGACACGCTGATTTATCTGGCTATTTTAATACGCTATGAAAAAACACGTTGCCAAGCAAAATTGACAACGTGTTTATTATACCTATATTGTTTTCTTATGAAAATAAGTCTCATTCACTGTTAGCGACTCATTAGGCATTATCGATCACTGCTATGCTTGCTGTTAAAACAGTAGATTAATGAGCAATTAAAACTGCGAACCTGCATCTGCATCTAAATTGTCAATACCGACGGCTTTTGCGGCATTTTCAATACCAGCTGTCAGCTCTTGCAGACTTGTGATACTGGTTTCAATCCAACCGCGACGCTTGTTTTGTTCTTCAGCAGAAACACCATGTTTACTTGCCTGTCCTACAGTGGCAATCATCTGATCAATCTTGATATTTTCTTTTTCACCTTTTTCAACAATGACATTAAAGGCCGCTTCTACCTTTGCAAAATCAGCCGCTAGCTTATCCGCAGCTTCGGTATTGCCAGTATCGATAAGATAGTTTTTCAGTCCATAACCACCTACGGTTTTGCCCGCGACTGTTTTGTAGCTACCATTAAAGACATTTTGGATACCGCGAGCGTTATTGGCATAGCTTAAGTGTGTCAAGTCACTAAAACACTCATGCTCATCTTCAGTAGAGCCAGTGACGAACGCTACTTGGATGCGCTGAGAGGCAAGCTCCCCAAGTGCTAAGCTGCCCATTTGATACATAATTTGGCGCAGACTATTGCTATCCCTACGTGCCATCATGTCGCTACGCAAGGTGTTTTCACTGTCAGGTTGCCACTGCGCTTCCATCGCGGTCAAATCATCAACCAGTAGTTGAGTTGCTGCTTTTAGATACTGTCCGCGGCGCTCACAGATACTAGCGTCAGGATTGACACTCTCGCCGCTAGTGCATTGACCATCAGTCGTTAGATAATCACTGAACGGGCGGTTGCCAGCACCTTCAGCGACGCCATTAGTATCTTGACCCCATAGCATAAACTCAATAGCATGGTAGCCTGTGGTCACATTGGATTCACTACCGCCAATCTCATTCATCTCTGCGAGCAGCTCAGGCGTGATGCTACTGGTATCTTGCTTGAGGCTACCAACGCTAATGCTATCGCTATTAATGATGTTGTCTTTACTACTGTACTCGCCTTCATAGTCAGCGCTTACGTAGTCAATCAATGCTTCATCTAAAGGCCAAGCATTCACCTGCCCCTCCCAGCTGTCCGTACTACCAATATTACGATTGTCGTTGGCAGTCACAAAACCTTCATCGAATCTAAATACTTCAGTCTGTGAGTATGGCTGGCGCGCGGCTTTATAAGCAGCTTTTGCAGCATCCAAATTTGCTTGCGTTGGTGTTTCTACATAAGTATTGACGGCGCCCTGTAAAAGCTTTGCCATCTCTAACGAATCTTTGTATGCAGCATGTGCCATATCCGCATAACTGATAAGCAAGCGATCCATATGAGCTTTATCAGCAGCTGATGAAGTTTTGCTAGCTGTTTTCTCTGCGGTTTCAACTGGTGCATCTGTGGTCGCTTTTTCATCAGACTGTTTGCTACAACCTGATACCATCAATATCCCTGTCAGTGCAGCAGCTAAAGTAGTCGGTAAGATTTTACGGCTTGTCACTGTCGTGATATTCATAGATGTCCTTGATGGGCTGCAAAATAAAGAAGAGATAAGATAAATCTTTCACATCGATACTAGTAATGAAAATAGGCGAAACCAGCACTGTATCGGGCATTGAAACAGCTTGATTATAGATAATAGCAATGATCAGTTTGATATTAAAAACTGAAAAAATAGCTATCCGCAAAATAAATGCATGGGAATTATAATGTTATTGATAACTATTATCAAATATAATTTCTTAATGAAAGACAAAATTCAAGCCAAAAAAAAGGCCAGCTTTATGCTGACCTTTTTTCGATATTAACTATTAGCTAATCATTTAAAATTAACGAACGCTTTGTGGTGCGTTAACTGTCAGCTCAACACGGCGGTTCTGTTGACGACCAAATTCGCTATTGTTATCAGCAACAGGACGTGACTCACCATAAGCAACAACATTGATACGGTTAGATGCTACGCCACGCGCACTTAAGTAGTTCGCTACTGCATAAGCACGGTCACGTGATAACTTCATGTTATAAGCATCAGTACCTTTGCTGTCTGTATGACCAGCAATAGTGATGGTGTTTTGGTTATACTCATTCATAGTTGATGCTAGTTTATCAAGCGTTGGCTTAAATGAGTTGTTCAAAGTCGCATCATCAAACGAGAAAGTGATACTACCTGGCATAACCAGATCAATGTTACCGTTAGCGTTTGGCTTAACCGTTACGCCAGTACCAGCCATTTGTTGCTCAAGCTGACGAGCTTGACGCTCCATATAGTAACCAACGCCAGCACCTAATGCAGCACCAATAGCAGCATCACGACCAGTTTTATCACCACCAGTAGCTTTTGAGATAGTCGCACCACCTGCAGCACCAGCTAGAGCGCCGATAGCAGACTTGTTAAGACGTTGTTGTCCAGTGTTAGGATCAGTGACACAGCCAGTAAGAGCCAAACCTGAAGCGATTGCTGCAACCATTAATGTATTACGCATAATATGTCCTCTTAAGTTGAAAAAATAATCGTACTTTTATAAAAGATGCTAACGACAAATTAGCCATTAACTATATTGTTTGGGTGTTTATCGACACTAAAAGTATTATGGCAATCTCATTCTAATTCTGTGTAATATTTTGTCACATCTATGTATGAGAAGTGCATAAGTGTTGATAAATACGATTTTGTTAAATGCATAATTTGCTATCGCAAGTCACGTTTACAGCCGTACACTCTATTTTTTTCTGCTAAAATTACTCAGCAACATTACAAGAATAAAAGTAAATGTCTTATCACTTAAATGCTCTGTTATTAACAGCCAATGCGAAAGTCTAAAAGTGAAATCACTCTACATAGAAGACTCTTTACTTAAAGCCTTATCTATAAAAGGCTGCCGTTAACTATTAATATTAGCAGTATCTGTAGGCTAAGTGAATATGACTATACTATCAAGAGTCTAGCAAAGTCAAAATGCGTAAAAATAAAACTTATATGTGTTGTCCTATTACCTGCAAGCTAAGCCTTCGAGGCTATCTAGTGTTAGAAATACTTAAAACATACTATTGATATATTTGTAAAATTAACAGAGAGGAATGGGTCATGCGCTTAAACGCCACCATGCAAAAACTCCATCAGCGTGCCCCTAAATTGGGCAAAGCGGTTTCGCTAGCAACGGCAACGGGTGTCATTGCTGCCAATAGCTTTGGTGGTAGTATTCCCTTGTGGTTGATGGGTATGGGCAAAATTATCACTGGCGCTCCTATTGCAGATCAAACAGTGATTAAAATTACCAATCACTGGATTAGTAGTAACAATGCCTTAATAAAAAACCTCTTACCAAGAAAAGATTGGCGTATCACGCTACCTGATGATGTACATGTGCATGGCAAATATCTGCTCGTCAGCAACCATCAGTCTTGGGTTGATACCAGTATTGTGCAGTACATTAGCGAAAAACGCTTACCCCTCACGCGATTTTTTACGAAATTTGAGCTGATTTATATCCCGATTGTTGGTCAGGCTTTTTACTTCTTAGATTTTCCGATGATGCGTCGTCACTCTAAAGAAGCAGTTGCCAAAAACCCTGCTTTAAAAGGTAAAGATATCGAAGAAGCAAAGCGTGCTTGCGCGTTATTAAAAGACAAACCTTTTACCTTGCTGAACTATTTAGAAGGTACACGCTTTACCAAAGAAAAGCATAATAAGCAAAACTCGCATTATACCCATCTGCTAAAACCAAGAGCTGGCGGTTTATCGCTGGCGATTAGCGCTTTAGGTGAAGACATCGATGGTATCTTAGATATGACAATTATCTATCCTGATGGGGTACCAACTTACGGGGATTTGTGGAAAGGCAATATCAAGCGCTTAGGCGTTGATGTGCGCTATCTTGAAATACCTGATGATTTATTTTCTGCAATCAAAGAAGGTGGCTATGAAAATGATGAGGATATCAAAGCACAAATGTTTGATTGGGTAGAGCATGTTTGGCAACAAAAAGATCAGCGTATCATCACTATGTTGGCTGAGTTTGAAACCAATCCTAAGGTTGACAATTCGAGCAATTAAATGACAGGATTCTTTGAAAGAAGATAAATGGCAAAATACCAAATTATAATGGTTGATGGGTTGTTTTTTGGCATTATTCATTGATAATGTGAATGACCGTTAGAACGCTGTGTTGATTTTGTTGTGATTGGTGTAATACCTCTCATGACTGCTGCGATTTATTACTTATAAGGACTGACTGTGCCCGCCTCTTCCATTACTCGCCCGCCCATAGAGTCAACGTCCACGCTCAATCAGTCCTTAGCAGGGTCAGAGCCACCAACAGGGTTACCAGAGACTCCGCCTTCAAGACCAAATCGTTTAAAGCTTACTTATGATATCGTGATGATTATCGCCATCAGTATTGATTTATTGGTTATCAGTACTGATGCTATTTTGATGAGTAGTTTTAGTAGTGACGCGGCAAACTGGCTTGGAATTTCCAATCAATTAATCTGGTATCAAAGTAATATCCATGACTCATTACGTACCGTGGGCGGCTTTTTTACCTTGTTTTTGATTGCAGAGCTGCTATTACGCTGGGCGATTGCCATCAAAGAAAAAATCTATTATCGCTGGTTCTTTTTTCCTTTTGTGCATTGGTACGAGGTATTAGGCTGTTTTCCGCAATTGCGTGCGCTGCGATTATTTCGCGTTGTTATTATCGGACGACGCCTATATCAACTAGGCTATCAAGTATTGCCCCAGCCATGGATCAATAGAATCAACTTCTATATCGATGTAGTATTAGAGGAGTTGTCTGATCGCGTTATTTTAACGACCATTCAGACCTTTCGGCAAGAACTTACTGATCCGAAGAGGCAAAAATCATTTATCGACTCTACCATCTCGCGCAATCGTGATGAGATTGAAGCCGCCATACTGTCGCTACTGCGTAAAGAGATGACACCAAAACTACAAGCACTGACCGAGTCAGCAGGTGGCGGTGCTATCATCGCTAGTGAAGTGGGCAATGCGATCCAAGATGGGCTTGCCAATACGCCAGAATTGCGCCGCTATCTGCGTATGATACCTATTGCGGGTAGCTTGATTGAATCACAGCTACAACATGTGGGGCAAAATATTGGTGAAAATGTGGTTTATGCGCTCAACGAGCGTCTGCTTGACACCGAACGCCTTGATGCATTGATGGTCGCTATCGCTAGTGGTATCGCTCAAATCGATACAGACAATCCGGCATTAGACCATCTCATTGCTAGCATTATCGATGATGGTCTGACAGAATTTGAAGCGCAAATAAAAGTTCAACAGTGGAAGCATCAAGACTTGCTTAAATTATAGAATCTTCAAAGCTTTAAAATAATGATTTGATAAGAAAAATATCACCACGAATATAGCATTACGATTACCTTTTGAGGATGTAGATTATGACCATTGCCGACAACTATACCGACACTTCGTCAGCCACGCCTGCTTTAGCCTTTTATGGCAAAATGCTGACCTTTTCACGGGTACAGTTTAGTACCGATGACTTTGTGGCGATTGCTGCTCAATTACAAAGCACGTTGAGCAATAAGAGCAGTCATATTCCTGTGTTGATTGATAGCGAGGTTGAGCAAGATCTATCAGCACTGGTCGAGTTGCTATGGTCTTGGGGTTTACAGCCTATCGGCGTCGTGACAGGTTTGTTAGACGCGCAAGCACGTGAGCTACGCTTGGCAATATTTCCAGCAGATGGCAAGCGTATTGAGCGCATTTTACCCAGTAAAAAAGCGGTAACGCAACTAAGCCAAGTTGCTGCTCCTACAACGGCTGCTACTGATAATAATGAGTCTAAGACGGATAACGTGAGTGCTCAGCAAGCGCTACAGACAAGCGCAGAAATGCAAGCTGATTTATCTGTAGAAACAGCAGAAACCCTTATCAGTACTGAGCATATTACCAGTCTTATCTATGATCAAATGCTGCGCTCAGGACAAAGTCTCAATCATGTCGGTGGCGATTTGATTTTGACCAACAGTGTCAATAGTGGTGCTGAAGCTATTACTGATAACAACTTGCACGTTTATGGTCGTGCTCAAGGTCGCTTGGTCGCAGGTGCTACGGGCGATAAAGACGCACGCATTTTTTGCCAAGTTTTTAACCCCTCTCTGGTGTCAGTCGCCGGTACTTATTGCTTACGCGACAATCTGCCTGAGCATGTGATTGATAAATCGGTCGAAGTGCGGTTTTTAGAAGGTCAAGGTTTGGTATTTACGATCATTGATGAATCTCAGATTAATAAAGGCGTCAAACCCTAGTCATTTATATAGATATTGTTAAGGTTAAAAAGTAAATATGTCAGAAACCCTTTTAATTCATATTGTAGTAAGTTTATTTAACAAAACTGCGCTATGATGAATTTTTAGCTCTGCCACTATTTACCACACCTACGTCCTTATATATCAGTTAGGTAATCGCTTAATTTTATATCTTAGCCGTTTGTATGCTTTAATAGAGACTTGCTATAAGTTCTGCTAGATTTATGCTAGGCTTACGCTCGCAGAGAGTATATATACAGCGTATGGACGACCAGAAAGCATAATGCTTTATATATAATATATGCTGTTTTATATAATAAATATCTCATCAATTCATCAATTTATAGGAGTGTGCCATTGTGGCGAAGATTGTTGTAATCACTTCGGGTAAAGGCGGTGTGGGTAAAACCACGACCAGTGCTTCTTTTGCCGCCGGTTTAGCATTACGTGGCTATAAGACAGTTGTTATCGATTTTGATGTAGGCTTGCGTAATCTAGACTTGATTATGGGCTGCGAAAATCGAATTGTTTATGACTTTGTCGATGTAATCAATGGCAATGCACGCCTATCACAAGCGCTTGTCAAAGATAAGCAATTGGAAAATCTTTACATTCTACCTGCCAGTCAAACGCGCGATAAAGATGCGTTAACAGATGACGGTGTGGCAGAGATTATGGAAGAGCTTTCTAAGCAATTCGATTACATTATTTGCGACTCACCTGCAGGTATCGAACGCGGCGCGCAGCTCGCCATGTATCATGCGGATGAAGCTATCATCGTTACCAACCCTGAGATCTCATCAGTACGTGACTCAGATCGTATCATTGGTATCTTGCAAAGCCAGACGAAAAAAGTGGCTGAGAACCAAGGTTCTGTACGTGAGCATCTGATTATCACACGCTATAATGCAGAGCGCGCAGCAGCCAATGAGATGATGGATATTGAAACCATCTCAAATGATATCTTAAAAGTTCCATTACTGGGCGTTGTTCCTGAGAGCCATTCCGTGCTGGAAGCTTCTAACCACGGTGAACCCGTGATTCATTATACCGACTCTATTGCTGGTCAATGTTATGATGATATTGTCGCTCGCTTCCTAGGGGAAGAACGTCCGTTACGTCATATTGATGTGAAGAAAAAGAGTCTATTACAGCGCTGGTTTGGGGGTTAATAATGAGTAAGAAAAAAGGATTTTGGAGTAGCTTATTTGGCACTGACGACAGCAATGCAGGCAGTGCCAATATGGCAACTGAGCGCTTAAAGGTTATTGTCGCAAGTGAAAATCGCTTAAACAATCGCTTGACCGCAGACCGTATCGAAAAAATGAAACGTGAGATATTAGAAGTGGTCAATAAGTATGTCAATGGCGTACAGATTGATGATGTCAATATCAATCATCGTTCTGAAGATAGCTTGGACGTGCTTGAGATGAATATTAATTTACCTGAGCATAAAAAGTAAATTTATAGTTAGCTCATATTTATTTTGATCACTAAAAAAAGCCCTGTGTATGATACGCAGGGCTTTTTTACGGGTATATTTTACACTGTGGAAATTAAGAAATAGATGCCATTTCTTAATACAAAAGTGCTATAAGCAGCATTTTTGATATGTCGTAACGATATTAAAAGTCTATTACTTGATACGTGCTATGAGGTTGTCTTTTTTCACAAACTGATGATACAAAGCCGCCCCGATATGAAGCACAGTAAAGGCGATAATCATTGGCCAAATGATATCTACATGCCAGTCATTAAAGAGTCGAGCCAACCCTCTATCTGGGGTTACTAGTACAGGTATTTGAAATATACCAAATATATCAACCGGACGGCCACCATACAAAGACATCATTAACCCTGCTATTGGCATCGCAATCAACAGAGCATAAAGTACAAAATGCGACAATCGGGAAAGCAGCATTTGCCATTTCGGCATCAATACTGCTGGTGGCGCTTTGGTAAAGATGCGATTAATGACTCGTGCTATCATCCAAAATAACAGGCTAACCCCAAAGGCTTTATGTAGCCCAATATAGAGATTGCTATCTAGGTTGTCATATAAAAAAACCATGGTCCATGTAATCAGCAATAAAATCGCGCTAATCCAGTGAAAAAATCGACTGGCAAAGGACCATTTTTTTAGGTTGGAATGAGTAGTATTCATAAATTTACTGTGTTACCTCTGTCGCTACTGATTGCTTAATAAGCGCTTAGGCATAGATATAGACAGTGACTATCTAATGAGCAAACTAGCCGTCTAAATCTACTAGCTGATGCGCAATTTTATCTAAATCTGGCACCAAATACAGCATATTATCAATCATGACCGTCTGAAAAAGATAGGATAGCACAACCTCTTCTTTTACACGTTCATGAACCGTATCGATATTGCTATTTGACTTGATAAAATGCTCAGGCAGCTCAACATCTTTCACATCAGAGATACGCGCCTGTAGTTGGCGCACCTCACCTGAAGTTTGCAAAGCAATACGATGCGCTGATGTATTTCCTTCCAATATAACCATCTTATCTGGCGTTTGATGGCTTGGCAACATATGGAACACAGCGATTTGTTGCTGTTGCCACTCATAAAATTGTGTATATTCGCTGTACTCATCTATACTCAAAATCAAACCACTAGGAACAAGCCAATCCGGCTGATCAAGCGCTGGAATGATCGTCACATCGAGCATACCATTAGTGGTGGTCAGTAAGCTTACTGCCTCAAATGAATGTTTTAACATCTGTCTCATAAGTCGCTCACAATAAATGAATGTGGAGTGTCGTTTGTCGCTTTATTAGCAATATAGTTGGTCAGCTTTTCTGCCAATGCTTGAGGACTGCCGATAAAGGTACAATATCCTGAGTCAATGATAGCCTGTGGCTGACTGGGACAAGTACTCAAAATTGGGTCTTGTGCCCATAATTGACTGTCATTATCTTGTATCAAATCTAAATACTGCGTGCCATCATTGCCCATACCTGAAAAGATAATGTTTATCAGCTCGCTACCATAAACATCGCTGGTGTTTTTGAGAATCTGACCAATAGCAGGTTTATAATCCCCTACCCAAGCCTGATCTAATAAGATAATGCGACCAGTTGAGTCACAGACAATCTGTTGATCGATAGGTACGATCAGACATTGACCTGTACGCATGCGCTGCGAGGAAGTAATCATCTGGCAGTGCCAGTCATTATGGCGATTTAATATACGTGGCAAGGTACTAATCATGGTTTGATTAAAATGATGCGCTAGTAAAATACTTATCGGCAGTGTTGGCGATAGGTGATCTAAGAACTCTTTAACCGCACTAGGACCACCCATAGATGCCCCTAAGAACACCACATAACGCCAATCACTAATATCATCCTTATAGACAGAATTATCGATAAGATTTGGCAAATCCAGCAGTTGCGCAAGCTTACGTTTGAATTTACGTTGCCATTTAGCGTACTGCTGCGCCTCATTAAGATAAGGTGCTTGACTAAACCCGACCAACATCGCTACAGGATTGGAAGCAGCTGTCATGGTCGCTAGATGCTCATCGTAATCACTGTCTATCAACCAGATATCAATAGCGCTTTCATAACCATCAAACTTATCCTTCAACTGCGATGGTGTAACGCAATCCACCAGATGAAAGCCACAGCTCCGCACTGTATCAGAGAACGCCATCCGCTGCTGATGGTCTTCTGCCACCACCAGTACTTTAATCTCATTTTTATCTTTTAACGCCAAGGCACGTATGTTACCCATGATGAGTTAGGTGGACCTTTTCATCCAATAAACTTTGGATTTTATCAAGCAGCTGGTTTTCTTGGAAAGGTTTGCCCATATAGTCATTTACCCCAATCTCAAGGGCACGTTCACGATGCTTCTCACCGGTTCGTGAGGTAATCATGATAATAGGCAGATGCTGCAAGCGTCCATTATGTCTGACTTGGGTAGCAACTTCAAAACCGTCCATGCGCGGCATTTCAATATCAAGCAGCATTAAGTCAGGCGTCATCTCTTGTAGTATCTCAAGCGCATCGATACCATCTTTGGCAAGTACCACATTGAACCCTTGACGCTCTAAGAATCGTGAGGTTACTTTTCTGACTGTGACTGAATCATCAACGACCAGAATCGTGGTATTGGAATCCATATTTCTTTGTTCAGTAGCTTTAGAATGCGTGACGTCTTTGACTAAAGCCGCGTTACGCATCAAGGCTATCAAGTCTAGAATGAGCATCACTGAGCCATCGCCCATAATGGTAGCCGCTGAGATACCAGATAAATTTGAGAACTGTTGCCCCAAAGGTTTTACCACTACTTCAATACGTGAGCCTGCTATTTGATCGACTTGTAAGGCCATATTCTGACCACTGCGGTTTTTGATGATAATAAGCGGCACGCTAGTATTGGTATTAACGACCAGCTCATTGAGCTTATTACCAGATAAAATCTCATTTAAATAGCGTACACGATAGTCGGTATCTTCAAAATTGAGAGTCGCCTTACCCGATTGATAATAGTCATAGACTTTTTCTGGATTGATACGTACAACGCGTTCAATCTGCACCAAAGGTATGGCATAGTAACGATCCGCTGCTCGAACCACCAAAGCATCAGACACAGCTACCGTTAATGGTACACGGATGGTAAAGCTTGATCCTTTGCCAAGCTCTGATACCACAGATACAGCACCACCTAGCTGACGAATTTCACTAATAACAACGTCCATACCGACGCCACGCCCTGATATCTGCGTGACTTGTTTGCTGGTACTAAGACCGGCATTAAAAATATATTGCATAATATCAAGGTCGCTAAGATTCCTATCTTTGGCGTCGATCAAACCCTGAGAGATGGCTTTTTCACGTACCGCTTCTACATCAATCCCTTGTCCATCGTCATTGAGCAAAATGACAATTTCACTTCCTTCCCGTAGTACTTCTAGCGTGATTTGACCGCTGCGCTCTTTACCTGCTGCCAGCCTTGCTGCCACATTCTCGATGCCATGATCGACTGCGTTACGTAACATATGCTCAAGCGGTGAGGTGATGCGCTCTAGAATGGTTCTATCCATCTCATCATCAGCATTGATAATTTTTAGCTCAACCGACTTATTCAGCTCATTAGCCGTTTGGCGGACAATACGCTCAAGCCTTGGTGTTAATCGCGTAAAAGGAACCATACGTGAGTTCATCAAACCATCTTGTAGTTCAGTCTGCGTCCGAGATAACTGGAGCAATAGACTTTCACTATCACGCGTTTTTTCTAATAAAGTATGGTTAATTTCGACCAAATCCGATGCCGACTCTGACAAAGATTTTGACAGCTGATTCAAAGAAGAGTATTGATCCATCTCTAGCGGGTCAAAACCTTCATGATTGACCAGCTCTTCATCAATCTGCGATAAAATCTGTGCCTCAAGCTCAATTTCCATACGGCGCAACTGATCCGCTAGACGCTGTACGGTAGTACCCATCTCTTCAATACTGTTGGTCAAGCTACTGATGCCCATATCGATACGAGCACGGTTAATCGCAGACTCACCTGACAGGTTAATCATATGCTCAATCAGACTGCCTGAGATACGAATCATCTCACTATTATTGGCATTTTGCTCTTGTTCAGTCGCATCGTTAACCATCAGCGGCATGGCGCTGATATCTTCTTGGATATAGGTTATTTCTTGGTTTTCTTTGGCAATTAAAATCGTTTCACGCTGAGCTTGCAGGGTTTCTGCTGGTACCTGCTTTAAACTATTAGGGTTTTTACTAAATTGCTGTAATGCCTCAATTAGTAAACTAGGTGTTGGCGGATTCACTTGCTGTGATAGGATAAAAACAGCATCTGCTAGCCAGTCATAACAAGCAGCCAGCAACTCCAGCACTTTCGTGGTTGCAGGGCGGCGCTGAGCAACAAAGTCTTGATAAACTGATTCCATTTCATGAGCTAAATCAGCAATACCAGTAGCAGTAACCATACGTGCGCCACCTTTTAAGGTATGCAAGTCGCGCTGTAGTGCTTGCAGCGCAACCATGTCACCAGCATCATTTAAGAATAACTGTAGATATTCATTACGATTGGTGAGCGCTGCTGCCTCTTCTAAGAAAACTTCTAAAATATCAGCATCAGGTAAACCATGCGCCCACGATTGCTGAATGATTTTATCTAAACTTAACGCATCTGCCTCATTTGCTACCTGTTGGGTATCTTGATTGGCAAAGATTTGAGGCTCAGCTGCCACATGGTTATTTGGCATAGGAATAATAAGCTGTACCGTTTCTGGCAATGCTTGTGCTTTTAAAAACTGCTGTAATTGAGCCATGAGCTCAGGCGCAAAAAAAGACTTTTGATAACGTACAATGTGTGCTACCTGCAGCGATAAGGTATCTTGTACCACTTGCATAATCTCAAGCCACTGTGCGGTTGGCTCGCGTTTAGATTCTACAAACGCCTCATAAACGCTTTCTGCTTCATGAGTCAAGTCGCCAATACTGCGGATACCCGCCATACGCGCACCACCTTTGATGGTATGCAGATGGCGTTGGAGTACCTTTAAGGTATTAATATGGGTGATGTCTGCACGCCACTTACTGAAACTATCGACCAGCGCATCATCAAGCTCTTGCGCCTCTTCTAAGAAGATTTCTAGTAGCTCAATATCCGTATCGATAGTTTCAAGCTCTAGCTCAGGTGCGGCAATACTTTGTACAGTAGCCTGTTCTTCATCGGCTATATTTTCATCACTTTCATTCTTATCTTGCACGATATTGTCTTGCACGATACTAGCTTGCACGATGTTGTATTGCTTGATACTCTCTAACTTCTCTAGTACTTGCTCATCAATTTTTAATGACGTACTGCCTGCTAAAGCATCAAATAAACCAACTAACTGCGCATGACCTGCAAGTAGGATTTCTTGGATATCAATATCTGCCGCTTCTTTTGGATATTGGCTCAAATAATGATAAGCATCTTGTAAGGCATCAAGAATAGAGACGAATTTTGGAAAGGCTTGTGCTTTGTCAGTTAAATATTTAATTTGTAAAATTTGCTCAGCGATATAGGCTTGGATTTTCTCGATATCAGCACTGTTAAGCGCTTCATCTAATTGCCACTCGGCATCTAATAACTCATCAATATTGCCATCTAACAAGTCATTAATCGTTGGTTTATCCTCAGTGCTTGCCTCACTATCGTCATCTTGCTCCTCAAGCATCGCCTGTAACGAGGCGATATCCTGCTCGCTTTGCATATGCTCTGCCGACATATCTTGCTGGTTTGCATGTTGTTTATAGTTATGGAGATAACCATCAATAAGCGTGACAGATTGGGCCAGTGCAGTTAAATGGCTTGCATTCATCGGTATATCCTGCTGCTGTAGAAGCTCTAAGCTTTGCTCTATCGTCGCACTCACGTCGCTAATGGCAGTCAATGCACTAGAGCCAGAAGCTGCTCTCAAAGTATGGAATGCGCGCACAATCTCGTCACTTACCTCGACATATGGCTCATTTTTATGATGACGTACAAAGTCATTAACGCCTTCTAACAACTCTTCTGCCTCTTCAATAAAGATGTCAAAGAACGCCTGTTCTTCTTCACTTTGAGGCATCACAATAACTGGTGCTTCTGCCATTTTTTCATTGACCGAATAAATCGTCTGCAAGGTGCGATCAATTGCTTCATCATTCTCCAAATCTTGAATATGACTGTCTAAATCAATGTGACTTGGCGTATGCTTAGCAGGCTGTAACCATTGATTGTATAATGCACAGTAACTGAATTCATCACCTAATTGTTTGCTATAAGCATTAGCACAGGCAACCCACAATGACATCATAGCAGGATAATCTTGGCTTTCACGCTCGAAAGTGCTTAGTAACTCAGGATATACGGCCAATACATCACCAATCAGCTGCTGTATATCCGCTGAGGCAGTTATGCTCTTATCTAAAATGCGGTTTAGCATGTTTTCTATAGACCATGCTAATTCAGCACTGTAATGAGCACCGACCATCCGACCAGAGCCCTTCAGAGTGTGAAAGCCACGGCGTATGTCTTTCAGTTCAGTCAAATCAGTAGGTGAAAGCTGCCAATGTCCATATAAAGGGATGATTTCATCTAAGACTTCATTAGCCTCTTCTATAAATATCTCTTTAATATCAGGATCAGCATCGTTTGCATCTGTCACTAGCGACTGTGCTTCCAAAATAAATGGCTGTAATACCAAAGGGAGCTCTAAATCTGACAATGCATCCAAAGTGTTAGCTGGCTCTGAGACTGAGCTTATGGCTTGCGCGTGTAAATTATGGTCAAGTATATGATGATCTGATGCAAAGTCCGATTCTTCAATATCAGCTGTTAATGACGTAGGCGCAGCTACTGGTAAACCTGCATTTAGTGGTTGCTGAGTCATCAAATTATGACTTTGCAAAAGAGTAATAGCAGGGTCAAAGCTTGGTGGCTGCTGTGCTGCAAAGTCAAATAGCATAACGGGTAGGCGTTTGGTGGTTTCTGTTATCAACGTTACCACATCGTCCGTTACGAATAAGGTTTTATCCAATAAACGGTTGAGTAGATTTTCGATAGACCATGCCATCTCGCTGATGCTAACAGCACCAACCATACGTCCCGAGCCCTTTAAAGTGTGGAAACCGCGACGTAGTTCCGTTAATGGTGTTAAATCTTGCGCATCTTCCTGCCATATTGGTAAAAAGTCTTCTAGATCACCAATCACTTCTTCAACTTCTTCAATGAATATTTCTCGAATGTCTTCATCGATATCAAAGGTATCAGGATTTAGCTGTTGGCGCATTTTCAATAAAGCTTTGCTTGCCCCTGTCTCTATAGACTGTTTATTGTCTAACAGTAAGCCAGTCAAAGTTTCAGTATCGAAAGACGGTTCAGTGACAGGCGCAATCTCACCGCTGTCGTCATAGCGCAATACATCATTGGCGGCTGGTTTTTGGGTGAGGAAAGTATCGTTGACTGCTTCAGGCGCATCGATATATGCATTAAGTAGCTTGGCTGCCGTATCAATATAAGCATTTGCTTTTTCTAGTAGTGTTTGATCAACAAACTGTTGCGCAAGATAATCCAATAATAGCTCAATGGCACTCAAGCTCTCTGCCAACGCTTCAATAACGTCCCAGCTCAATATGGCAATATTATGAGTATGTATCTGTACAAATATATCGGCTATCTTGTCGACTACTTCACCAATCGCTGGCAGCTCCATACTATTAAAAGCATGGCTCATGCTCATAAAAATTGCCTGCTCTGGCAATAATTCTAACTGTTGGCGTTGTATATAGTTATGAAAATCTTGCTTAACTTCTTCAGCCGCAATACGTAACTCACGTAAATCCACATTAACAGAACCAACATCTAAACTGTTTGCTGGTTGCAAGTCATTATCAGTGCCAGTAGAAACAGATGTATCGCCAATCTTGATAGAAATCATTTGTTCTGTATTATAGACAGCGCTATACAACTCTTGTAGCTGACGTTCAATCTGCCATTGTTCTTGCGTAAAATCCTGCTCTGATAAGAGGCTACGCTCTACATTAGTCGCAATAGCATCGATTTGTGAGGCAAATAATGTCCAGCCACGACTTTTAAGCTGGTTATTTATTTTCGCTAAAGGTTTTAGCAAAGTATGAGGCTTATCAAGTGCAAAAATAATCGTCTCAATCTCACTCAATATACGAGGTAAGAGACGTACTTCAGCGTCTATCTGTACACCGCCATTCAATAAAGATTCAGCATTATCACTGTTATGAATAAGGCTACTTAATTCGCTATAAATATGACTAATGAGACTTTGAATCTCGCTTATAGATGGCTCAATCTGATCTTGATGACTGTCTATCAATTGATCCAGCTGACTTAATATTCCTGCATACTGCTTAGGTAGGGGTATTTCATTTTGCCCAAGATCCTGTAGCCACAGCTCAGCCAGATACCACAAGCGCTGCAAATCAGCTTCTTGTGCCGTTTGCCATAAATAGTGGCTGACCTTTTGTAGCACAGTCAGGATAGCAGGCTTATTCATATTGGCAGCGAGCAATTTTTGCGTCTGTTGGCGCCACACTAATAGCAATTGCCGATGCTGTTGACTATCTAAATCTGACACTGATCTACTCACAGGTAGGGTTATGTCAATATCATCATAATCCGATAAGCTAGCCAAATGACTGTCTGTCGTCAAGGATAAGGTATCTGCAAGCGGCTCTGTGACTATATCAAACTGCGATAAGACTTGCGCTAGATCAGTCAGCGTTTTATTCATTAAAACACTATGATATCTACCTGTGCGCACATAATGTTCCAGCTCACGCTGTAACACTTTATGAGCAATCTGCCCTATTCTGAGTTTCTCAGCAGCCAAATTTATATCTAAGCTGCCATTATCCAAACCATCAAAAACAGTGGCTTCTGCTAATAAGCTAAGCTTATTCGCTAAATTTGCTAAAGCAGGCAAATTAATCATGATCAGGGCACCAGCAATTTCATGATAGTACTGTGCCATTTGCTCGTCATTAGTACGTGCTGTCTCTAATTGCCAGCCATCAGCTACCTGTGTTAATTGCTGATTAAACAGTGGCAATAACCACTCAAGCGTTACCATGTCATTGGGCTGGTTTTTCATAGATTCATCCTGACTCTTTTAGGCGCTAATTTAGGTACTGATTTTTTGCCACGCATTGAGATGTGGGTGCGCAATACGGCGCATATTTGAAGGACGCCAAAATAGCGCCTCACCTGGAGCCAATATAATATAACCACCTAAGGCGCATTGTTTTGATAATCGAGCTAAAATATCACGCTGATCAAACTTGCGAAAATATAGCAGCATATTTTGACAAACAATCACCTGTTGTAGATGTGCGGTAGGCGGTTTTTCATCCATAATATTGTGTAAAGCAAAACGGACCTGCGATTTTAACGTTGCTGTGACCTGCCAGTAGCCATAGCTACTACTTGCCGTGGTTCTATTTAGATAAGTGTTACCAATACTCGCTTCGTCAGCCATGATTGCTGGTGATAATGGTTGCACAAACTGCTGACAATATGGCGGGATTAATGATTGCTGTTTAGCGTCATATTGACCCAATCGCGCCTTTGCTAGTACTTGTTGACTGACATCTGTACCCAAGATCGTGTAATTGCTCAATTGCTTTGCAGCCAAACTCATTGCCAGAGACCACGTCTCTTGTCCGCTCGCGCAGCCCACACTCCATATGTGAAACATCTCACTAGTATCAGCATCTATCCGCTTGCGGCGCTGATGCTGCTCTGCACATTCTGTGACAAAATTGATAGAAGGCAGATGACGGAAAAATCGGCTTTCATGTATCAATACTTTATCAAGCAAATGCTGGCGTAGCTCATTGTTAAACGGCAACTGCTGCCACAACTGGATGGTAGTCAATCCATAAAACAATGCCGTGTGAATCACCGCATTTTCCAACCAATTACATTGAATATTAGGTAAAATAAAACCAATCTCACACTCTATATAGCGTTGCCACTGTCTAGTATCAAAATAATCGTCATGCCGTATCATTTTCACATTATCTTGCATGAGGCTGTCTACGGATATAGCTTCAATTATATGAATGCTATTACTGCCTTTTTTAATATGATGATTCATGTGACCTGCTATTAATGTTGCTGCTCCAAATTTTATAATGTCTGTTTAGAGCAGCAATTTGGTTCACATTTCCATAGGAAAAATCATAGCTATTATCGACAGTTATCACATACTGGCTGAGACTCTCTCATCCATATCGAGATATTCATGATCCATGCTTTCATGATTCAACTGCTCATCATCATTTGATATTTTAAAGCCGGTGACTGATTCTTGTAGTGCTGCAGCCATTTCGCTTAGCTCACCAATAGAACGTGCGGTCGCCATCGTACCAGAAGACGTTTGAGAGGTAATATTTTGAATAATGTTCATAGTATGAGAAATATGACCTGCCGACTCTGCCTGTTGCAGAGCAGCATTTGAAATATTCTGAATGAGATCCGCCAAAGTATTAGAAACAGTTTGCACCTCTTCTAGTGCTTCACCCGCATCTTTTGCTAAACGTGCACCACGTACAACCTCAGAAGTGGTTGATTCCATCGACATAACCGCTTCACTGGTGTCTGCCTGAATGGTTTTTACCAACGTTTCAATCTGTTTGGTTGCATTTGCCGAACGCTCAGCAAGACGCTGAACCTCATCAGCAACAACCGCAAAGCCTCGTCCTGCTTCACCTGCCATCGATGCCTGAATCGCTGCATTTAATGCCAAAACGTTAGTTTGGTCTGCAATATCATTAATCAAACCAACGATATCACCAATTTCCTGCGAAGACTCACCAAGACGTTTAATACGTTTTGAGGTTTCTTGAATCTGATCACGGATAACGTTCATACCTTCAATAGAGCGCTGTACTACTTCTGCTCCATTGTAAGAGATGGCAACCGAACGCTGAGCAACCGTTGCAGATTCTGCAGCGTTATTCGAAACTTGGTCAATAGATACCGTCATCTCATTAATAGCCGCAGATACACCAGCGATTTCTTGTGCTTGATGCTCAGAGGCTGCCGCAAGCTCGACTGCATTCATCTGTGTTTGCTCTGATGACTGCGAAACGCGATCTGCGGTACTGTTAATAACCAGTACCAATTGGCGTAATTGGTCAATAGCAAAGTTAACAGAATCGGCAATTGCACCCGTGAAGTCTTCTGATACTGTTGCATTAACCGTCAAATCACCGTCTGCCAAATCACCCAACTCATCAAGTAGGCGCAAAATAGCAATCTGGTTACGCTCGTTTTCTTCTTGGATTTGGCGCGCACGTTCAGACTCAGCTTCCGCTTCTTGACGACGACGTAAGGTCTCTTTTTCGATAAGGAGACGTTCTGAGCCACCGCGCTGCTGTAGCAACTTATAAAAAGCGAAAAAGATACCCAGTACACTGAGCACAAAGACAACTACCGGTATTATGACAGCCTGATTAAAATCGGTTAAATACTCACTGACCGAGGATATGGCATTGATCAGCGCCAATAGAGCACCCATAGCCACTAGAGCACAACCGCCTAGTAGTAGTTTCCATTGACTGTTTGCATTTGTCGCGGCTTTATTTACACCGCTTACAGGGTTATTTATAGCATCACTCATCGCACTTATTCCTTTCAAACAATCATCAAAGTCTTATTGTGACTGACTCTGAAATCATAGTGTTATCAAAACAACCGTGATGAACAAAGCCTGTATGAATGCTGACACACTACCGGATCATGTCAGCTATGATTCTTCTGCCATCGTTTTAATGAACACCTCATGATCAAACATGACGGGTCATTAAAGACAGTTATATTGCAGCATCGGTATACTGTAGATCCTGTGTCAGTAAGCTTGGCATAAACACATACCAATCTTGTTCATCTTTGAAAAATTTGCCATGGTTATAAGGTGCAAATGGCGAATTCGGTTCAATGGCTTCTGGACGATATTGGTCTTGAGTAAACTGCTCGATACCAATCACTTGGTCAACAAGCAACCCTGAAAACACATTATCATGGTCGATGACCATGACTTTACGCTGACTCATTTGCGCTAACCGACTGGGCACTTGTAAAAATCGAGACAAATCGGTCAACGGCAGTAAACGCCCACGAATATTAGCAATACCAAGCATCCAAGGCTTTACTAAGGGCACGCTGGTATATTCTGGCATGGATAATACTTCTGCTACTTGACCCATTGGCGCAACCAAACGTTGACCGCCAATCTCAAATACTATCCCTTGCCAGTCAAATTCTTGTCCGCCGCGGCGTCCGCTTTTGCGCGAACGTGCCATATCTGCTATACGCAGAAGCTCAATAAATCCTCTCGATGCCACAAGCTACTCCATTACTTTACGAATGATCTGAACCAGACCGCTTTCATCAATAGGCTTGGTAAGATACTCTTTTGCGCCTTGACGCTTGCCCCATACACGATCGGTTTCTTGATTTTTGGTACTGATCATAATGATAGGAATATGTGCTGTTGCCTTGTCACGAGTGATTTTACGAGTTGCTTGAAAACCATTCATTTCAGGCATGACCACATCCATCAAAATGACGTCTGGTAGATGAGCAATGGCCATCTGGCAGCCTTGTTCACCATTGGTCGCTTCCAATACTTGATAGTTATTTTTAGAAAGCATGTCGCGAAATTTCGCCATCTCAGATGGTGAATCGTCAATGACTAATACAGTAGTCATAGTTATTTCCTTTATTTTCGATGATATCTGTTAGATATATAGTGTTAAAACAAACCGATTGAAGTAATATTTAATGCTGAACTGAATGCACATTACTGATTATGACAACAATATTTTATCGTTATATGAAAAAGTCTTGACCACTTTTTATAATCATATTACAGATTAACGATACTGATTAATTGCCTCAAAAAGCTCATCCTTACTAAACGGTTTGGTCAGATATTCATCAGAACCTACAATACGTCCACGGGCTTTATCAAATAAACCATCTTTAGATGACAACATAATCACAGGTTTACTGGCATAGTCAGGGTTATTTTTAATCAAGGCACAAGTTTGATAACCGTCCAAACGTGGCATCATGATATCCACAAAAATAATATCTGGATTGTGGTCGACAATCTTAGCCAAGGCATCAAATCCATCAATGGCAGTGACAACTTCACAGCCCGCTTTTTGCAGCAAGGTTTCTGCGGTACGGCGAATGGTTTTTGAGTCATCAATAACCATTACTTTTAAACCATCAAAATTATTTTCCATTCTTATTGTCCTATTAACGACTGTTTATTCATTACGCGATATGTTCACAGTACTACTCACGCGTAGTACTGTTTACTCACAATGAATTATCTTAGTATGTTGGGCGTTATGCTAAATTTATTACAGCGTTATTATAGCCATAAATTCAATGATTACTCATACTCTGCAACCATTAATTATCGCAGGCAAATTTAATGAATAATGTAATCGAATCCTCTGTCAATAAACGAGTATCTCTTATTCAATATTGCTTGCTATAAAAACAGCTGAATATCTAGTCTCATCAAAAATCTACTATATTGAAAACCGAAACAATCAACCAAGTCGCAAGTGAATAGCCTCGTTGTTAAATGTCGTCTTTCCAATCGTAGCCATTATATAGAACCAGCACTCATCTTACTGAATAATTTACCTTTGTGATAAAAATGTATCAATATATTTTGATATGTTCGTTTTAGCACAGTTACCAGCCATTATCCAGTAATTAGTGAAATTATGTTCTAAATTTAGCCACTTAACGACTATTCTCTATATAAAAACGGCATTTTACAGCGTCTCATCTAGCGCTTAAAAAAACCAGTTAAACACAATCTGATAGAACCATTTCCCATACTTGTAATTCCCTATATAATAAAAAGTCGTTTATGATGGTGATTGGTATGACATTTTTTATGCGCTCGCTGCATTACATGCGTTTTATATGCTTACAGACTGCGCCGTTAAAAAAGAGCGTCTATATACTGAGCGCCCTATTTCTTATCGCCTGCCAGCCAACATCTCCTACCGAAGTATTGAGTAGCGACAATAATGAGCCAGTTGATATACCACTCATTAGTACCGATAGTGTCACCATCACACCTGATCATATTTTAAGCATCAAACCTACCCGTTATCAGCCCAGCCTTGGCTTACAAGGTCGTATCGAACCTATCAAGCAAATCAACCTTATGGCAGCGCAGCCGCTGACGGTAGAGCAAGTATTAGTCAGTGACAACCAATGGGTGAAAAAAGGTACGCCACTACTCACGGTTCAACGTCAGGAAATTTTAAACAAAGCGATAGGCTCGGATGATACTGAAACCAATATAGAAGCAGAATTAAATACAACTGCTAGTAAGGCTGATGGATCTAGCACTTCTGACAATACTAGCCAGACCTCTGTCTTAAATAAAAAACCTAATGCTAGTATTGATAATAAGACAATGCCAACGCAACCTGTTATTGATGATAATAGAGCCGAGCTTGCTAGTAATAGCAAAGACAGAACAACGGCAAAGCAGTCCTCTGATTTAATCACATTGCGTGCCCGCTTTTCAGGACGCGTAGAGAATCTGTCGGTGCAAGCTGGACAAAAGATAGAAGATCAAACAGTGTTATTGAAGCTCAGTGACGAAACGGAATTGCATTTTATCTCAACGTTGCCGATTGAAGCTGAATCGCAAATTTCTGTCGGTCAAACTGTCAACTTTACTGCCGAAGATAGAGTGGATAAATTTACCGGTCAGGTCAGTAAAGTGCAGGCGGTAAAACAACCGATGCAGCTTTTGGTCTATGTGAATGTGATCAACAATGAAGTCAGTCGCAATCAGCTAGCGCCTGATATGCAAGTCACTGGCAGAGTTGACTACGGGCAGATAGAAGTGGGTACTATTGTGCCTAAAATTGCCTTACATAATGTTGACTTGACACAAATACAGGTGCCGCCTTACAAACCGCTGCGTTCTTTGACTGCCAATATCTGGATTATAGGACAAGACCAACGCTTAACCCGCCAGCCTATTGAAGTGATTGAGTACGATCCACTGACCAAACAATATTTAATCGCAGGTATCAGTAGTGACAGTTTGATTTGTTTGGCGAACTTACCCATTGAATCTAAAGGCAAAAAAGTAGTGGTGTCATAAGTACAGAGACATGCAGTTACATTGTGTAGAAACATTAACAAAGCACGCCTTGTTTAATAACATCCTGTTTAGGCAATATAGCGTATTATGGATAGTACGAATTGCATACTTTTATTGCATACTTTTATTGCATAGCATTAAAGCATGGCTTGTATCTATAGATGCTTATACTTTACAGGTTTGTAATATGAGCATTTGGGATAATTGAAAACTAAGGGCAGACGCCACTTTTATAAATTGTAAAAGTGCATTAAGACAAATTATAACAACAACTAGAGGAAACATTATGAGTAAGCAGATTTTGTTAATTGAAGATGATCCAGATTTAGCAGAATTAATCAGTGATTATCTGACCATGAATTATTATGATGTGCATCATGCAGGTCTTGGTCAAGAAGGTCTGGATTTATTAGATACTAAAGAGCGTGATATTGACTTGGTAGTACTTGACCTCATGCTACCCGACATGGATGGTATGCAAGTTTGCCAAAAAATCCGTGGCAATAAAAACAATATGACCAATAAAGTGCCGATCATTATGTTGACGGCAAAAGGCGATACCACAGACCGCGTATTGGGTCTTGAGATGGGCGCTGATGACTATATTGCCAAACCGTTTGAGCCGCGTGAACTGCTAGCCCGTATTCGTGCGGTTATTCGCCGCCATGAGCAGCCAAATCAAGCGGACAGTCAGTCAGACAGCTTAACTTTTGGTCGTTTGAGCGTGTTCCCTGACAGTCATGAAGTGACTATCGATGATTTACCTGTACGTTTGACAACGCATCAGTTTCAATTGCTGCATTATTTTGCCACTCATTCAGGCAAAGTATTAAACCGCGAGCAATTGTGGCAAGCTATGCCAAATGATGACAGCTCAGACAATATTGATCGCGCCATTGATGTACATATCTCGCGTCTTCGTGCATTGATTGAAGACAATCCCCGTCAACCAAAGCGTATTATTACAGTGCGCGGCGTCGGTTATCAGTTTGCCACTGACCAAGTGTAGTCAGTAGTAAACTGTTGGTAAATAAACAGTCAAACAGCTTTAAAATAGTTCATTAAAAGGGGTATCATATGTATGATAACCCCTTTTATGTTTGACCATATAAAGTGGCATAAGTTTTTGATAATAGAGATTATTTAATGCAGCAATTGGGTTTTCGTTCCGTATTTGCCAAGCTATTTGCCAGTGTCATGCTGGCGCTTATCTTGTTTGCTGTTGCGATGGTATTATTGACACAGCTGGTACATGATAAAGATGCGGGCATTCGCTCAGAGGTATTGGCAACGCAAATTTTAGGACAGATCGATCCTTTTTTGCATGAGCTAAATATCGCAGTTAGTAAGGAAAATCGCCTACAATCGCGTTTTATGCTAGCCGTAGTCAAAAAAAGCTTCGATATCTTTGATGAGTCATTGCAGGCAAAAATGGGCTTATATGACAGCGAAGGTCATCTGCTGATGCAAACAGATAATAGCGATTTGCCGCTAGAGCTTCCTGCTACGCCTTCTTTGTTCTCACGTGTTTTCCCCTCTTTTGCAGAAACGTCACCAACCAAGCAAGCACAGGTTTATAGCAGTACTGGCTATACGCTATTATATGAGTCACGCTTGCCACCCAAAAAGCCGGTTCTCTCTGCGGCGCTTAACTTATTTACTGGCACGCTCTTATTGCTACTTATTATGGCAGGCGTCCTTTGGTGGATTGCCCGGACCATTACTTGGCGTATTAATCAGATGAGTCTACAGATGGCTCAGCTTGGCGATGGCGACTTTACCGTACGGGTAAATGCACGCGGCAATGATGAAATCGCCTCACTGGCACGTGGATTTAATCAAGCAGCACAAAAGATTGAACACCTTATTGATGCCAATAATTTATTACTTGCACATGCCTCTCATGAGCTGCGTACGCCCATAACACGTATTCGCCTACAGATTGAGATGATGGACATGCTGACAGGTCCATTGCCAAGTGACAACAAAGCCAAGTTTGATAAGCGCGCTCAAGCCATTAATCGCGACCTCTCAGGTCTCAATGATTTGGTTGAAAGCATTCTATTAGTGAGCCGTTTGGATGCTGGTCACGCCTTACAGCAAGTTGAAAATTTAGATTTATATGATTTGGTGAATCAAGAACGTCAACACTATCCTGAAGCAACGTTAATTGGTGAACACATCGTAATTGACGGTCAATCATCAATGCTCACCCATTTAATTCGCAATCTATTAACCAATGCCATGCTGCATGGAAAACCCCCAGTCACTGTGTTGCTGTATGGCGTGCAGACCCTTGAAGAAGCTGAAGACATCCCTGATTTTTTATTGCAGACAGTCCTATGCAGTAGCTTTATAGACTATAACAGCTCAGACTTTTATTCTGATGAGTCATCTTATAGTACAAATCCGCTTGCTCATCAGCAAGATACCGTATCAGAGCCGAATAATTCTATTAGCGCAGCGCTTCCAAAGCCGAAAGCAGCAAATAGTGAGTCTGTAGTTATATTACCAGCACCAGCTATTTATCAAAATGGTGAAAATTTGGTGAATGATGCTCATACTAGTACTGACAATGAATCTGATAATACTGTGAATCAAGATAGCGATAGTACTATTTTAGAGCAAGTAGAGCCTATTAATACGAGCGAGACACTTGAAAAGGTTGGTAATTCTTCATTGTTTGATAATTATCATAGTTTTACATCAGATTTGACCGATAAGCTAAAGAAAGTGATGTGGCGTGCTGTGCCTGAGAAGCAACGGTCTTCTGAAGATCATGACCATGCTATTGATGACATCTCTGGTAAAAATGCTATCAATAGCAATAAAGAAGATGCCAATAAAGTGAATAAAAATAGTGATGTGGCGATAAAAGAAAGTGATAAAGCAATTGATAAAGAAAGTCCTGAAACGTCAAATACCACCCGTAAAGAAAGCCTATTTAGCAAACATCTCAAAAAATCTAAACCGGAGCCAACACGTCCGCTTCCGAAGTATGTGGTATTGGCAGTGATTGATGAGGGTGATGGCATCCCTGAAAATAAACGTGAAGAAGTTTTTAGTCCCTTTGTACGTTTGCAGCAAAAAAATAAAGGCTCAGGTCTTGGCTTGTCCTTAGTATCACAAATTGTCACCGCCCATCAAGGAAGAATCACTACTGACACTATCAATGGTCACACGCGATTTTTGGTGGTATTGCCTGTTAAACTCGATCCGCATTACCATCATCATGACAATCGTGACTGATTTTATTCATTCATATCATAAACAAACTTTCAGAAGTGCTATAGGATAAGAACTACAAGCCTTTAGCATGCATAGCGATCAATAAGTCAGAGAAATATACCATAATGACAGCCTACCTATTTCATTCTATATATCTTGATATTGACTAAGCTAAGTTCAAAGTCAATCATCGATGCCTGTATCAAAAACCTTGCATAATATGCTATATTAGCGCCCCTTATTATGGGGTTATCGAATGTGGTTTTAACTCAACTGCTCAGCAGTCAGAGAGACGACGACCACTTTATAACCACTAAAACATTTATTGAATTTTGAGCCTTCCATGAGTGACATGATTGTCTTAAACGATGTGACCAAGAGTTTTTTGAGTGACCGGTCTATAAAAGATAAAAACGGCAAGCCGCATTGGTTTACTGCTGTCGAGCCGACGTCACTAACCGTCCAGCAAGGTGAGATTTTTGGCTTGATGGGCTATTCAGGTGCGGGTAAATCAACGCTTTTACGCCTGATTAATTTGCTTGAACGTCCTGATTCAGGTCAAGTAATTATCGATGGTACAGACCTGACTTCTTTGTCTGCCAGTGACTTGCGTATCGCCCGTCACAATATCGGTATGATTTTTCAGCAATTTAATCTGATGTCTAATCGCACCGTCTTTGACAATGTGGCTTTTAACTTAACGGTTGCAGGCTACCCTCGCGCTGATATTCATAAGCGTGTCATGGATTGTTTAGACATCGTTGATTTAACCGACCGCGCTAGCCACTATCCTGCGCAGTTGTCAGGCGGACAAAAACAGCGTGTTGGTATCGCCCGTGCGATTGCGCCAAGCCCAAAAGTACTCCTTGCTGATGAGCCAACCAGTGCGCTCGACCCTGCCACTACGCGCAGTTTGTTGACTTGCTTACGTGATATCAATGAGCAGCTTGGCGTCACTATCGTCATTGTAACTCATGAGATGAGCGTCATTCGCAGACTATGTGACCGTGCAGCCTTGTTACATCAAGGACAATTGCTCGAAGTAGCAGACATCCGCGATGGTCTCATTCAGGCCACCACCCCAATTGGCAAAGGCTTAGTCCACGAAGACTAATGAGGCAGGAGAAATAAACATGATAACCGGTGCAGAATTATCCGCCTCGATAGACAAGCTACTCGCGCTGCGTAAAGAGATTTGGCAGGCATTTTTAGATACTTTTATTATGCTTGGTATCTCAACGACAGTTGCCATTCTTATCGGTGGTCTGTTTGGCGTCTTCTTGTTTTTATCCAGTGATCGGCAGTTTTTACAAAATAAAACGCTCTATGCTGTACTTGGTGGCATCACAAACTTTATGCGTGCCTTTCCATTCGTCATTTTGATGATTGCCATGAGTCCCTTTACCAAAGCTATCGTCGGCACTGGTATTGGTCCTATCGCCGCATCATTGGTGCTTGCGATTGCTGGCTCATTTTACTTTGCGCGCTTGGTTGAGCAAAACTTACGTGAAGTGCCGCGCGGTATTATTGAAGCAACTGAATCGATGGGCGCCCGTCCCTTTACCATCATCAAAGTACTGCTTAATGAAGCACGCTCTGGCTTGGTCTTGTCCGTGACCATCCTTTGTATCAGCTTGCTCTCTTTTTCAGCAGCGGCTGGTATGATTGGCGGCGGCGGTTTAGGTGATTTGGCAATTCGATATGGTTACTATCGTTATCAGACTGAGGTGATGGTATTCATTGTCATTATGCTGTCAATCATGGTCATCGGTATTCAAGCCTTAGGAAATTGGGTCGCGACTCGATTAGATAAACGTTAAAAACCTGTGATCACTTGGCTCATTGAAGTTAGATATTGATGATTGAGTGATGCTTGATATGAATAGTTTACAGGGTCTAATGCTGATTCATCCTAAGCAAATGCTTGACTTTGTAACTGATTCCCTTTAATTTTGATACTATCTTAACACTCGTTAACTTAGCAGCATTACTATTCATAATGTTGCTTTTTTAATGCGGTTTTTTTAATTCTATTTTTAATCTCAGTATTTTATCCTTTGACTCCTACCCTTATTAAGGAAGTTCCATGAAATTAACAGATATCAGCCGTCAAGTAGCGACTGCATTTGCTGCTGTTGGCGTATCAGGCCTAGTGTTGGTCGGTTGCAATAATTCATCAGCACCAGAAGCCACCAAAGAGCCAGTTACTGAAGGCGCAACCAAAACTACCAATACAGAAACCACTGCTACCAGTGATATTGATCCTGAACACAGCAAAATCGTCATCGGTACGACCGAAGGTGACTTTGCAGATATGGTTCGTAACCAAGTAAAAGGTTCATTAGAAGCACAAGGCTATGAAGTTGAACTGGTAACCTTTACTGATTATGTCCGTCCAAACGTTGCGTTAGCAGATGGCGATTTAGACATCAACATCTTCCAACATAAGCCTTATTTAGATACCTTCAAAAAAGAAAACAATCTTGATTTGGTAGAAGTTTTCCAAGTTCCTACTGCCCCATTAGGTATTTACGCTGGTAAAAAAACCAAAATCGAAGACGTTTATAAAGGTATGAGCGTTTCTGCGCCTAATGACCCAAGTAACTTTGCTCGCGCATTAGTCATGATGAATGAGCTTGGCTGGATTACGCTAAAAGACAATATCGATCCATTGACTGCCTCAAAAACTGATATCGCTGATAATAGCAAATACGACATAAAAATCGTTGAGCTAGAAGCGGCGCAGTTGCCTCGTGCGCGTGACGAAGTAGACTTTGCCATTATTAACGGTAACTACGCGACTGATTCAGGTATCAAGCTGACTGAGGCGCTATTCCAAGAGCCAAGCTTTGCTTATGTAAACTGGTCTGCTATCAAAACTGCGGATAAAGATAAGAAATGGGTAAAAGACGTTACTAACGCTTATAACTCAGATGCCTTTAAAAAATATGCTCACGATAGCTTCCCTGGCTATAAATATCCAAAGATTTGGGGTGCTGACACTACAAGTAGCGCACCTGTAGAAGCTGCTAAATAGTGAAAACAGTCATGAATAGTTAATAGATTTAATACGACTCATCTATTCAAATGATTCCGTTTTAAGTAATAACAAAAAGCCCATTATTGATAAATAATGGGCTTTTTTTGATCTGTATTTTAGTAATGATAAACAAAAAATAATTTAAATGACGTTACAGCCTGTTTGTCGTTTGTAGGAAAGCGTCACCTGCCCTTTCACTTACCGCAATTTCTTTCTATAGTGGTTAAGCTTATTAGAGATAGAGAACATTATATTTCTGATCAAATACTTTATTAATAACTATAAAAGCTATTAGTAGATCACAAAAAAGACAAGGATAATAATATGCGTGCTAAAACTTATAATATTCGCACCGCTGGACAAGCAAACATTCCGGTACTAGGACTGGGTACTTGGCAATCAACCGGTCAAGACTGTATCGATGTCGTCAGCCAAGGTCTAAAAATGGGCTATGAACACATTGATACGGCTGAAGCATATGGCAATGAAGTCGAGGTTGGTAAAGGTATTAAGCAATCAGGTGTCGCTCGCGATAAATTCTTTTTAACGACCAAGATATTCCCTGATGACATGAAGTTTGAGCCAGAAAAACTCGTTGCCGCTGCTAAGCGCTCATTGGAAAATCTAGATACCGATTACGTTGATTTACTGCTGCTACATTGGCCTGATGATCGCGTGCCCTTATCTGAAACCATCCCTGCGCTTTGTGAGCTACAAAAACAAGGGCTGACTCGCAATATCGGTGTATCTAACTTTAATATTGCTACCATCATTGAAGCCAAGAAATATGCTGACGTGCCGATTGCGGTCAATCAGGTTGAGTTTCACCCCTTTATTAAGCAAAAAACGTTGCAGACCTTTTTAAACAATCACCATATTTTATTGGAAGCGTATTCGCCGCTTGCCCGCGGAGATGTTTTTGATAATAAAATCATTAAAGACATCGCTGATAAACACGGTATCACCGCCGCACAAGTGTCGCTGGCATGGATTTTATCCGATAAGCACCGTATTGCGATTCCAAAAACGTCTAATCCTAAGCACTTACAAGGCAACTTAGATGCCATCAAAGTAGAGTTGAGTGCGGATGAACTTGAGAAAATCGGCAGCTTAGCGCGTAGTGACGGGCGTAAAATTAAGCATCCAGATTATTCGCCAGAATGGGATGATTAATAAATAACTCATACTTATTTAAGTATTAGGTTCGCCAAAAAAAAGCCAGTGATAAGATATCGCTGGCTTTTTTTATGTTTAACGCTTTCTATAATGACCAGTATTTTCAGCGCCATTACTGCTGTAAAGTCTTGGTCTCATGAATTTTTTCAGCAGGATTGTATTGCTCAGAAGAAGGAACTGCACCAATGCGATTATTTTCTTTCATCGATTTAGCAACTTCTGGCGGCATATAGTTCTCATCATGTTTTGCCAGCACTTCACCTGCGACAAAGGTATCGCCTTGCATTTTACCCGTCGCGACAACACCTGAGTTCTCAGCGAACAAATCTGGCAAAATACCTTGATAAGTCACGGGGACGGTCGATTGAAAATCCGTGATGGCAAATTCAACGCTCAATGGGTCGTTTGGCGCACGCTGTACACTACCAGCAACCACCATACCACCAGCACGAATACGTTTGTCTTGTGGCGCTTCACCTTGCGCAATGGCGGTCGCGTCAAAGTAGTAGTCGGTCTGTTGCCCTATAGCATAAATCACCAACACTACGGCTATGGCTGCCCCTGCAAGCGTAAACATAACCCACATCAGTTTTTTACGACGAACTGCGTTCATACTACTACCTCATTGATGAGTCGCTGTTTTAGACATTATCCATCTATAAAACAGAAAATATTAAAGAAACTACCATTAGAAAAACGTCCTAAAAATGTCTTTCTAATCGTACTCTTCTAATAACTATATGGTAGCATTTTATGAATAACTCAATAAGGTTACCTACCTTGATAGAAATCCTTTATCTGCTCATTTATGTATCAGCGCAATGTATCAAATCCAGATATTAAGGGTATGAGATAAAATGATTTCTAGTGAGTATTTTTAGTCACCGGTGTTGGCGTTTTGGTCGTGCGCTGTGCCTGACGGGCTTGTTGAATCGCCAGCTGCTTAATAAGAGCATGTCTTTGACGACGGCTATAAAATACAAAAGCCAGCATCATGCCAACGGTAATCGCCCAGCATGACCAGACAAAAACGCCATGCTTACCCATTGCAATAAACTCAGAAAAACTATAAAAGTAAGGCTGCATCATATTTCCCTAGCCGTTATTTAGTTGGTCGACAGTCATTACAGTCATTTGGCTTGTCCACGGATGTATTCTTTCACCCACGCTTTACCTTGATCACGATGCAAGATTAAAGTGTTGGTACGGTAAATCGCTAAAGTTGCGACCAACAGGTAACTACCAATAATCATCAATAATAATGGCAGCCACATATCTGCTGACATCTTAGGTGCCGCAGTCAAGGTAAAGGTCGAGCCTTGGTGTAAAGTGTTCCACCACTCTACTGAATACTTGATAATCGGCAGATTCACTGCGCCAACGATAGACAAAATAGCGGCAGCTTTACCGCGATTCGCCGTATGTTCAAAGGCGGCAAACAATGCCATCACACCGGCATATAAAAATGCCAAGATCAGCATCGATGTCAGCCGCGCATCCCAAACCCAGTAGGTTCCCCACGTAGGTTTTGCCCAAATAGAACCCGTCAGCAAACTAATCACACACAATAAAAACCCCAGAGGAGCAAGTGCCTGCGCCACAAGGCTGGCGGTCTTGATTTTCCAGACTAAGTAAATCACCCCAAGTACCGCTAAGGAAAAATAAATTGAAATAGCAAGGCTTGCTGCCGGTACGTGGATAAAGATAATACGATAGCTATTGCCTTGTAAGTAATCAGGCGGCGCAAAAGCCAGCCCCCAGATACTGCCAATGAGCAAGCAAAGACTTGCTAGTATCGCCAGCCACTTGACCCAAGGCGAAAAGATGCGAAAGAATTCCTTGGTACCCACCGTGGTCAGGAAAACTTGCCAAATGCGTTGCCACAGGCTAGGAGATGAGACATTATTTAGGTTGGGCATGGAAATAAACCTATTACGCAGCTAGTGATTATCAAGTTAAACGCATGATTCATACAATTATCCGCTAACCTGCTGGCGTTAAACGCTGGATAGAATCTACACGTGAGTGTGTTTAATAGACTATTATAGCAAAGTTGCCAGTTTTCATCATGTTGTTAATATAAAAGGCTTTAATAAGAGAATGAACACCATGCCAGTATAAACTTTAATTCAACCACGACATTTTTAACGTCATAGCAATCACCCATGGCATCACTAGCACCGAGATAATACTACCTGCCAGCAACAACGCCAAAATAGGCAGACCGTTAAGACCCGTAGCAAATAAATCAACCGCACCGGTGGCAAAAATCAATACCGGCAACTGCATCGGCAAAGCGATTAAAGGCACTAGCACAGCGCCATTCTTCAATGATAACGTCAAACTACTAGCAACCGCTGACAGCATTAACAGCATCGGACTACCCGTAACAATTGATGCCATCAATATCCATGCCTCAAACCAACTCAGCTGAAATAAAGGCACAGCAAGCAAACTTAATGCGGCCACAATACCACTGCTAAAAATCCAGTGAATCACCAAACGGATAAGCACCCATAACGGCAGCGAGGCTTTGGCGACAACCAATTGCGCCAATGTGCCATTATCAAGCGCGGGCTTAAACAAACCATCAACGCCCATCACCAATGACAATAAAGCGGCAATCCACACCGCCGACACCCCAAGGCGTTGTAATAGTGCAGGCTCGCTTCCAACCGCTAGCGGAAACAAGGTAATAATCACCAAAAACAGCACTAACGGATATAACCACTGTACCGCTCCCTGCTGCTTTACTTGCCACTCACGGCGCCACAGCTGCATAAAACTGATACTGCGCACATCAGCTGTATGAGCATTTATGATTGATAATGAACTGTCTGTTTCTATCATTTATACGCTCTTCCACTGATGCTTATCGCACTGATATTGATAGTATTCATACCATGTAATCGGACAAATCGAGCACTTGATTGGCAACGCCGACTACTTGGTGACTGGTCATTAATATCGACCCGCCTTTATGAGCAAAATCGCGCAATCGATCTTCCATGCGGGCTACCATATCAACATCGAGTGCGGTGAATGGCTCATCAAGTAACCATAATGGCGTCACTTCAGGCGTCAGTAAATATAACCGCGCAAGGGTAATTCTTCGAGTTTGACCCGCGGATAAATGACTTGAGCTTATGGTTTCAAATCCTTGTAATCCTACCCAAGTAAGGGCATCATCAATATCAGCAGCGCTTGGTGTGATACCATATAAATTGAGCAAAAAGGTCAGGTTTTGGGCAACAGTGAGATTGGGATGAATACCCAATTGGTGCGATACATACAAAGGCTGAATCGGTAAACTGACCGCTCCTTGATAATAAGTCTCTCCTGTTAGCACCGGTAATAATCCAGCCAGCTGCATAAGTAATGTCGTCTTACCAGTACCATTAGCACCAATTAGATGGCAAATGCTGCCTGCAGACAACTTGAGTGACACCCCTTCACATAGAGGGATTTCACCACGCTGAACGGTCAGCTCATCAAGTGCAAGTAAGGCGGTATTCAGAGCCGTCATTACAACCTCTCATTATTTATTGACCCGCAGTCAATATTCATCACAAACCAAGACGATGTTCGTGGCATAATACTTTATGCCCCATAACCATACAGTATAACAAATTGTCGATTACTATGACCTCAAAACCTATGCAGACTTCAAAAGATATTCAAACCCCAGCTCAAAAATCAGACATGCCTATGCTAACGATAAACAGCTTAATTGATGCACAAGTTACGTTTATGCAGCAATGGTTACGTAAGCAAGCTGAACCGCTGAGCATGGAAGCTTGGCAGTGGCTTGGTGCGCAGCCATTGGACAAATATATCAGTAGCGATGATTTACAGCGCCTACTTAATGATTGGCTACTAGACCATCCTTTAAGCGAGATGATGCGTGCCGATATCCGTGATATCTTGCATAGCATTATTTATCATCCAGCCAATGACAATGTGCCGTTATCAGAGCTTATCGATGATACACAAGTTGAAACGCTAGCGAACTATGTCGGCAGCCATGAGCAGCAGCGTAATATCTTGATTCATACCTTGGTTGGCAACGATACATTTGCAGATTTGTTGACCCAAACGCTATACCACGCCATCAACGACTTTATGGAAAATACGCTAGAAAAAGCGGGCGGTGTTGGCAAACTGATGAAGCTTGGGCGTAGCTCATTTGAAAAGGCAACCAACAGAAATCTTGATGAAAAATTGCAGACGTACCTGCATCGTAATATTAAAGATTTGGCGCATCGCGCAGAAGCCAATGCTCAAGAACATTTATCCAATGAAGAGGTGGCTCGATTATTGGTCACTGGTTGGGCGCGCATTAAAGCGCAGCCGATTAGCCATCTCCAAACCTATTTACGTGATGAGCCTAATGATAGCAGTATCGATCATATTGAAGCCAGTATTCAGCAGAGTTATAACCGCTTACGCATCTCCCCTTATTTACATAGCCTTGTAGCAGCGAGCGTTGATACTTGGTATCGCAACCATCAGTCCGATACCATAGCACAGGTGGCAGAAAGCTTACATATTAATGAGGCAGCAATGATGCAGCTGTCCACTACCCTAATGCCTATCATCAATGATGCGTTTGAGAGCGAATGGTTGACCGCGCATCTGCGTGAAATGCTACAAGCGTTTTATAGCCAGCCCAATATCAAAGACAGTTTGAGTTTCAGCAACCAGTAATTTATTTTTGCCTGCTTTTTTATGTGTATTTTTTCTTAATCTTTATATTTCATTTGTTGGTTAGCACACTATTTATGAGTCAACGTAATAAACTCAGCTTATGGCAAAAAATGAAGCAGCTGCTAACCACATCCACTGTGCGCTCTGTTATTGAGAAGATCAAATCGTCGAAGGATTTGACAAGCGCTGACTTTGATGATGAGATTGATAGTCAGGTGAGTGCTTCACAATTAGCAACTGACAATATTAGTACGGGTAATGTTAGTACAGATAATATTAATACTAATCATAAAGAAACTGACCCTAACAATGTTGACAACACTGTCAGCGATAAAAATGCACCTAGCACAGACGCAAATGTCACCGATAACATCGATACTACGAATAAACCTATCGAAGTTGAAACCGATATTGATACAGCTATTGGCAAAGATTTCGAAAATAGTGCAGAGCAAAAAAGTGAGAGCAATTTATCCATTGTCGATTATCTAAAGCAATACTTCGACGATAAAGGGTGGCATTATAATCATTATCAGCCCAAAGCAAGAGACAGCCAAAAATCCCATTATTTGTCTTTAAGAATGCGCAATAAGCAGCTTGATTGTGGTTATCTATTTCGAGTACAAGAAAAAAATAAGCTGCTGGCAGTCTATGGTATTTTGCCATTTTTGATACCAGAGAGTCATCAAAGTGCCGCTATGCTACTCATTACTCAAATCAACTATGACATGATGGTTGGCAATTTAGAGATGGATATCAATGATGGTGAGATACGCTATAAAAACGCCATTGATGTCGAAGCAGTCGGACTTGACGACGATATTCTTGAGCATTTATTACAAAGTATCATTGCCATGACGACGGTTGCGCATGAGATATTTAGTGATTTGGTCAATAACCAATACCCTGCTGAAGAATTATCCGATCTACTTTTGCAGCTACGTCAACAATCCGATTCAAGAACCTTCTTTTTGCCCACTCAATTTGTACAGTGAGACTGGATTTTTCCCAGTGAAACCATCAGCTCAAACTTATTATGTTAGACAACACTCTACTCAAAAAGCCTTCAATACGATATTAAAAATACTATGTTAAAAATTGCCTACTCTGATATTTTTCGTTATTCAGTACCCGAAAAACATCGCTTTCCGATGCAAAAATACACCATGATTCCTGAGCGCTTATTAGCGGAAAAGACTATTAGTGCGAATAACTTTTTTGCGCCCACACGCTTAAGCGAAGATGAAATTTTAACGACGCATACTGCTGACTATTGGTATCAACTTAAGACCCAAACATTACCAAGAAAAGAAGCGCGAGCGATCGGCTTTGAGATGACGCCTGAGTTAGTAGAGCGTGGGCGCTATATTGCTCACGCGACTTATGAATGCGCACTTTTTGCACAGCAATACGGCGTCGCGATGAATATCGCGGGCGGTACCCATCATGCCTTTGCCGATCATGGTGAGGGATTTTGCGTCTTTAATGATGTCTGTGTCGCGAGCAATTTACTATTAAATCGCGGACAAGCACAAAGGATATTGGTCGTTGATTTAGACGTCCATCAAGGCAATGGCAATGCCAGTATCATGGCAGATGAGCCACGCGTTTTTATCTTTAGTATGCATGGCGCAAAGAACTATCCGTTTCGTAAACAAGTATCAGACTTAGATATTGAGCTAGATAACGATACTGGTGATGAGCAATATTTACAGATTTTAGCGCAGACCTTGCCAAGACTGATAACGGATTTTGCACCTGATATGATTTTTTATCAGTCGGCGGTTGATGTACTAGCGACGGATAAATTAGGCAAGCTAAGTTTAACCATAGAAGGCTGCAAGGCGCGTGATGAATATGTCCTACGCCAAGCCAAAACTGCCAATATTCCAATCGCTATCGTCATGGGCGGCGGTTATTCAGAAGATATTAATGATGTGGTTGAAGCGCATTGTAATACCTTTCGACTGGCGCAGCAGATGTTCTTTGATGAGGCGACTGACTAAAATTTAGCATCAATTCTATTCTCGCTTCTACTAAGCCATAAACGACATGATTCCCTGCCAGCCGATACGTATACCAAGTACTGTGAGGATCACTAAGATAAGCTGACGAAAGCGTGCTTGTGGTAGATAACGTCGCAAGCGGATGCCGACTAAGAGCGCGGTGATTGACATGACACTAAGTAAAGCAATCAGCTGCCATTCACCACTGCTTAATGCCATGATAGGCTCACGCAATACAATGATTTGGGCAATTTTACCCAAGAAATAGCACATATTGCCGACTTTAGCGATAGTATGCTTATCGTTGCTTGCAGACAATAAATACATCATCAATATGGTCGACATAGCATTGGTCGCGCCGCCAATCACGCCTGCACTAAAGCCAACGATGATTAACACAGGCTTGGTAGCAGGTAGACGAAGTTGCTTACCAAGCAAGCTGCTTATGACGTAAAAACCAATAACGGCTGCCAATAACAATAAAATATATGCGCTATCGACCCATAGTAAGAGCTTCGCGCCTAAAATACTACCGAGTAAGCTGGTCAATGCCAGTAACCAATAGTGCCTGCCATAATAGATGAAATTTTGCCAAATCGTGCGACCACCACCTGCCAGCCAAGTCATCGCATTGAGCAATAATGAGGGGAAAATGACTAATACAATAGCATGTGGTAAAGGATACATACTGGCAAGCGCGGTAGTAGTCACCAAGGTGATACCTAGGCCACTAATACCGTGTAGTAAGGATGCCAGAGCAAAAATCGCAATGAGCAATAACGTTTGAGTACTATCGCCATCTATCATGTTAGCCCTACTAGTCAAAACTTCATATCTTCTTCGATATGTATTATGCTTATGCAACACGTAATCATACGAATCGTCACTACAATGCGTACTGTAATGAGCAGCATTGAGTACCACTAAACATTATTAAATACTGTGACGTTGCCAAATCGCCTCACCAATAATCGTCGTTAGCTGCTCAGCAATTTTATCCTTACTCGCTTTATCAAGTATGATGCTATCATGCTCATAATGTGTTGAGAAAAAAACCTCCATCGCATTGTCATCACTGGCAAAGCCAATATCAGCACGTGAGACGTCATTGCAAGCAATCAAATCTAAATCTTTAGAAAGCAGCTTACCACGAGCATAACGTTCAACATCTTGAGTTTCTGCTGCAAAGCCAACGACAAATAACTCAGGATGAGCAAGCGAAATCGTCGCTAAGATATCAGGGTTTTTGACCAAGCTCAGCGTCATCGAATCTTGGGTTTTTTTAATTTTTTGTGGTGCCGCCTCTTCCGTTCGATAGTCAGCCACCGCAGCGGTGGCGATAAAGATATCAGCCATTTTCATGCTACCGTCATCGATAGCATCAGTATGCTCATCATCGCAATCACAATCGCCATGGTCATGGCTGTGCTCGTGCATATGATCGTGAGAATGATCATGTTCATCTTCAACCATATACTGTAGTGCACTATGCGTGCCTGTCACACACTGCTGCGCGACCGTCAACATCTCTTTAGCTGACAATACATCAATGCGCGTGACATTGAGCGGTGTTGGCAAAGCAACTTTGCCACCAGCAATCAAGATAACGTCTGCACCAGCAGCAACACAGGCACGCGCCAAAGCAAAACCCATTTTCCCCGTAGAATGATTAGACAAATAACGCACCGGATCAATGGCTTCAACGGTCGGTCCTGCGGTAATCACGACTCTTTTACCTGCCAATAACTGAGGCGTCGTCTGCATTGCTTGAAACAGTAAAATTTCTTCTAATAACTGTTCAGGCTCAGGTAAGCGTCCTGCACCCACATCGCCACAAGCTTGCTCACCACTAGCAGGCGCAATGATTTGGTAATTCATATCACGCAAGGTTTGCACGTTTAAGTTAACGGCCGGATGCGCCCACATCTGTTGATTCATTGCAGGCGCGATAATGACTGGCGCTGTCGTTGCAAGACAGACCGTGGTCAGTAAATCATCTGCCATACCCATTGCCAGCCGCGCTAACGTATTGGCAGATGCCGGCGCGATGACCATAAGGTCTGCCCATTTTGCAAGCTCGATATGACCCATGCCCGCTTCCGCTTTTTCATCGAGTAACGAGATATGCACCTCATTACCCGTCAAAGCTTGTAGGGTTAGTGGAGTGATAAAAGCCTGTGCACCTGACGTCATAACGACGCGCACATCAAAGCCTGCCTTGATTAATAGACGGGCAAATACAGCAGATTTATAAGCGGCAATACCGCCAGTGATAGCAAGCAGGATATTTGACATAAGCGTGGCATCAGCAAAAAATTGAAAGATAAAATTGCGCTTATAGTAGCAATTATGCGATAAGTTAGGGAAAGTTTTCTAAATTTATCTCATCGCAAGTGCATCTTAAGGAATAAGCATGGCAATCAAAGACTGGCATGAGGATGATAGACCGCGTGAGAAGCTATTAAAATTTGGCGCCGCGCACTTATCCGACGCTGAGATATTGGCGATATTTCTGCGCACGGGCACACAGTCGCAGTCAGCCATTGAGCTGGCTCGCCATCTGATCGAGCAATTTGGTAGCCTTGCAGAGCTGTTAGCAGCGCCGCAAGAAACTGTCCTTGCTTGTCACGGCATCGGTCCTGCCAAATACGCGCAGATACTCGCCTCACTTGAAATGGGCAGACGCTATTTGGACAGTCAGCTTAAAACGGGTCAAGGACTTGGACGCTCGCAAATGGTCAAAGACTATATCAGCACTCAGTTGCGCGGTGAGCCGCGAGAAGTGTTCGCTGTGCTATGTTTGGACAATGCCTTGAATCTAATCAATTTTGAGATATTGTTTACAGGCGGCATCTCTTCTTGCTCCGTCTGTATCAAGCATGTGCTACGTCATGCGTTAAGCCATGCAGCAAGCCAGCTCATTATTGCTCACAACCATCCGCATACCGATGCTAAGCCATCAACGGCGGATAACTTGTTAACCTATGAGCTCAAAAAAGCTTGTGACCTTATAGATTTGCCTTTGATTGACCATGTCATCGTTGGGCGCAATGAGACTTTATCTTATGCTGAAAACGGTTTAGCGCCTTTTAACTAACGTTTAATGACTCGCATTTGGTTATATACACAAATCTTGATACATATTATCGACACAGCGTAGCGTTTTCGCTCTTGATAGTTATAAACAACTGTTTCATATTGGTAGTTAACTTCATTTTTGGGAGAGCCTTTATTCCCGATGCGAAGTTTTTATTTTATATCAGCTCTATTTGAAATCACTAATGTCAAAAAACTAAAACTATTTTTCACTATAAAAAAGGAAGCTTGGAATATAAAACAACAATCATAGTTATTTCAAACTTTCTTATTCACTTATATTTTGACGCTTTTTTATTAAGCGTTGCAAAGGAGGCAGTTATGGCCATTGGCTTATTTATTTTGGCAGTCATCATTCAATTAGCCATGGTCTTGGCCATCTTTTTGTTGTCATTATCGCGTGTCACAGGCAGCATCATTGCCTTAATTACTGTCCTCGTTACTGCTTTCATCAGTCCATGGTCGCTTATCTTAGGTCTACCCATTGCGCTACTTTGCCTGATGTTGCTGATCACCCCTATTCGTCAAAGCATGATCACCAAGCCTGTTTATAAAGCCTTGGGCGGCGCCATGCCAAGCATGAGTGACACCGAGCGTGAAGCACTTGATGCTGGTACTAGCTGGTGGGAAAAAGAGCTGTTTATGGGCGCGCCTGATTGGGATACGTTTGCAAAATACCCCTATCCAGAATTGTCAGAAGAAGAGCAAAGCTTTATAGATAATGAAGTAGAAGTGCTCTGTGCAATGCTTGATGAGTGGCAAATTCATCATGAAGATAAAGAGCTGTCACCAGAGGCGTGGCGATTTATCAAAGCCAATGGCTTTTTGGGTTTAATTATTCCCAAAGAATATGGTGGATTAGAATTTAGCTCATATGCCCAAAGTCGCGTGATGAGTAAGATTGCCTCACGCTCGCCGACTGCTGCAGTGACCTGTATGGTACCAAACTCACTCGGTCCTGGTGAGCTATTGATGCATTACGGTACCGATGAGCAAAAGCAGCGCTGGCTACCGGGTCTAGCGAAAGGTGAAGAGGTTCCGTGCTTTGGCTTAACAGGCCCAGAAGCGGGCTCTGATGCCGGTGCGATTCCGGATACTGGTGTGGTTTGTTATGGCATGCATGAAGGTGAGCAAGTGCTGGGCCTGCGCATGAATTTCTCTAAGCGCTGGATTACTTTAGCCCCTATAGCCACAGTAGTAGGTTTGGCATTTAAAATGCATGACCCCGAAGGTTTACTTGGTGATCTTGAAAAAACCGATTACGGTATTACTTGTGCGCTGGTGCCTGCCAGCCACCAAGGGGTCATTATCGGTCCACGCCACAATCCAATCGGTTCGCCATTTATGAATGGGACAGTCGATGGTCAAGATGTCTTTATACCGCTAGATTATATTATTGGTGGAGTGGAAAATGCAGGTCGCGGTTGGCGCATGCTGATGGAATGCTTGGGTGTCGGTCGCGGAATCTCATTGCCTGCCCTATCGACTTCTGCCAGTGAAATGAGCTATTTGTCGGTTGGTGCCTTTGCAAAGGTTCGTGAGCAGTTTAAAATCTCCGTCGGCAAATTTGAAGGCGTGCAAGATGCGACCAGCCGCATTGCCAGTAATACTTATATGTTAGAAGCTTTTAGGCATCTGGTGACTTGTGGTCTAAACCAAGGCGGTACGCCATCAGTGATGACAGCAATGGCAAAATACTATGCCACTGAGACCATGCGTTCAGTGATTAATGATGGTATGGATGTCGTTGGTGGTCGCGCAGTACAAATGGGACCGCGCAACTTTTTAGCAATTCCTTATCAAGCGATCCCAGTATCAATTACTGTTGAGGGCGCCAATATATTGACGCGCTCATTGATGATTTTTGGTCAAGGGGCGATGCGCTGTCACCCTTATCTATTCGATGAGCTGCAACTACTACAAAGCGAAGATAAAGAAGGCGCGCTCAAGCAGTTCGACAATTTATTCTTTAAGCATTTGGGCTATACCTTTAATCGCGGTGCGAAGGCGTTCGTCGCAGGCTATGTTGGTGGCAGCAATAATGCGCCAAATTTTGCGGATAATTTTACCCGTCCCTATTACAAAGACATTAACCGCTTAAGCGCAGGCTTTGCTTTAACTGCTGACATGTCTTTAGGGTTATTGGCTGGTGATTTAAAACGCAAAGAGATGCTATCTGGGCGCTTAGCAGACATTCACTCTCATCTATTTATCTGTACAGCTATTTTGCAGTTTTATGAATATGGCAGCAAATCAGTCGCTGAGCGCTTGCATGCTGAAGTGGCGCTAAAAAATAGCCTTTATACTATCCAAGAAGCATTCCTATCTTTATTTGCCAATTTTCCAAATCAGTTTGCAGCCAAATTAGTGAGCTTTGTGACTTTTCCCAGTGGTCGTATCTTTGCCCCAGTGAGTGATGAATTAAAATGCCAACTGGGTGATACGTTTATGGATGACTTTGAAGCAAATCCCTTCCGCGACTATCTTAAAACCATGGTTTATTATAATACTGAGCCGGATGATGTCACGGGTCGTATGGAGCATGCTTATCAAATACTGCTCGAAGTCGAACCCTTATGGCAGAAATTTAAAAAAGCAGAGCATAAAGACAGTTTTGAAGGTTTAACTTTTGAAGATCATGTGGTCTATGCCAGTCAAAATGGCGACATTACTGAAGAAGAAGCTGAACAGCTAATAACCTATAATTCGATACGCTATGATTCCTTATTGACCGACACATTTGATAAGCATTTATCAAATGTGCAAGAACGTGCTAACCCACACAGTTTAGAGAACGCTGTACATAGACTAACTGACTATGCTGAACTAAAAAGCGATGCTCAGTTAAAAAACAATGCTCAGTTAAATCAGGCATTAAACCCTGATAATCTGCAGCAGACCTCTGAGAATATCGCATCAGTTGATTCAATGCCAGACAATAACCAACCAACAGGAGATACTAACCCTGATCATGGTTACGAAAGTGATGGCGATGTAAAAATGGTCAATGAACAAGATACCGCCAAGGAAATTAATGCACAGACTGATTTTCAGGATTCACATCCTGAAATAGAAGCCCTTGGCTCGCGTCACCGTGATGCAGCATCGCATCTAAATGAACGTATGAGTTATAACCATAGATTAAACAAAGATAAATTTGCTAGCACAAGTAGCGAGCAAGACAATCACGAGCAGCAAACAGAAACCAGTGACCCTACATGGAAAGATGGTTTGCGCCGTGACGAAAACGACAATGTCTAACTAGGATTGATCTACCTATCGCCATTTATCTATATTGATTGAAGCAAGTGAGATGGTCTCATCAGAGTCATCTCGCTTTTTTATTTTACCGCTCATATTATTTTTTTATGCTCCTTCAACAACGCTTCATTCAGTCAAATTCATATGAATTCTTGGCAGATGAAAAATCCGAACATACTAATATTGTAATGTCACGTTATTTAAGTCATAAAAAAATCTTGCAGTCTCCCTAACTATTCTTTTATATTGTCCCCCAAAATCTGACTTAAAGGTCAGTTCATATATTTATAGACGTCACAGTAACAGTCATGACAGCAATCTTGCACTCATATTGAGCGCGCTATTGTGTCTATTGCTGTGCGTAACGGACACCAAGGATAGCGTTTATGTGGAAAAATATGGGTTTGACCGGCAAAATTATTGTTGCCATGGTGCTCGGTATTATACTGGGTCTATTTATAAACTACTCTGGCTTGAACACGGAAGGCAGCTTTGTTAATAATTATGTCACCAACGGTTTTCTTGCCATTGTCGGTAAGCTGTTTGTTAACTCGCTAAAAATGCTCGTCGTGCCACTGGTCTTGATTTCACTGATCTGCGGCGTATGCGGTATCGGTGATATTCGTCTATTAGGGCGTATTGGTACTAAAACCTTTTTCATCTATATGGTGACGACCGCACTGGCGATTGCAACTGCTATTGGGCTTGGTGTGCTGTTTGGTATCGGAAAAGGCATGAATATAGCAACAGAGGCGGCGTTTGAAGCTGAGAAAGCGCCACCACTACTCGATGTATTTTCCAATATTATTCCCTCTAACCCCATCAGTGCGATGGCAAACGGCGATATGCTATCGATTATCTTCTTTGCCGTTTTGATTGGTATTAGTATTTTGATGGTAGGAAAACCCGCTAAAGGCTTGGTTCAAAGTTTAGAGCTCATCAATGAAGTCATCTTAAAAATGGTGACTATCATTATGAATCTTGCACCATATGGTGTCTTTGCGCTATTGACCAAAGCAATGGCAGAGCTTGGCTTAGACCTGATTTGGTCATTGCTTGGTTATGTTGCGGTACTGGTTGGTTCACTGGCATTCCATTTCTTTGTGACCATGATGATTGTCCTTAAGCTGTCTTCAGGCTTGTCAGTCAGAACGTTTTTGGCAAAAATGCGCGAAGTACAGATTTTTGCTTTTAGTACTTCAAGCTCGAATGCAACGATTCCAATTACCTTGCGTACGGTCACCAAGCGCATGGGTGTTAATAACTCAGTTGCTTCATTCACCATCCCTTTTGGCGCGACGATCAACATGGATGGTACAGCCATCATGCAAGGCACAGCGACCATTTTTATTGCCAATATTTATGGTATTGACTTGGGTATAACTGAGTATTTGACCGTTATTTTGATGTCAGTGCTCGCCTCTGTCGGTACGGCAGGTGTTCCGGGTGTTGGTCTAATCATGCTGTCAATGGTATTTGCCCAAGTCGGTCTACCGATTGAAGGTATTGGTCTTATTTTAGGGGTCGACCGTATCCTTGATATGTTACGTACAGCAGTCAATGTCGGCGGTGATGCTGCGGTGACCGCTATCGTCGCAAAATCAGAAGGTAAAATGGATTTAGCGATTTATAACGATCCTGATGCTGGCTCAAAAGATGTCTTTGACGGTCATATCGATGAGAACAGCGAACGCGAATTCTCTGAAGTCTTTAGCGATGGCATTATGGGCAGCGAGTATGATGATGTTAAGCGCGGCTAATCGTGATCAGTGATTGCCTATAAATAAGTCATAAAAAAACCTCAGCCGATTGGTCTGAGGTTTTTTTATGCAGCAAGTACGTTTTTAGACCAAGAGTTGCATTCTTCTTGATCAATCTACCCTCCACTAACCGAGTACATATTTAGTCACCATCACAAGACAAACCAATACAATCATGGGACGAATGAGTCTACTGCCGCCTTTTACTACCATATGCGAGCCAAAATACGCCCCTATAGTTTGCCCTACCATCATCGCCAGCCCTACTGTCCACAATACATTACCGCCCAATATAAAGAAGATTAATGAGCCAATATTGGTCGATAAATTCAGTACCTTTGCCGCACCAGTTGCTTCGATAATTTTTCGACCACGTAATGCCACATTGCCAAGCGCAAAAAACATACCTGTCCCAGGTCCCATATAGCCGTCATAAAAACCAATTAAAGGGGCGGCAATTTTTTGCCAAGCACCTTCTGAGATACGAGGGGCAGCTTCCACTTCACCAAGTTTGGGGGCAAACAAAGTATAGATACCAATGGCTGCAATCAAAAATGGAATCAGCTTTTCTAACAAGTCAGGTGGCGATAACTGCACCGCGATTGAGCCAAAGATAGAGCCAATAAAAGCCGCAATAATCGCTGTTTTAATATTCTTGGGTTTAACCACACCCTTTCTAATCATGGTAATAGACGCTGCTAGTGCCCCTGATGCTGCTTGTAGCTTATTGGTACCCAGTGTCAATACAGGCGGAATATTGGCAAGTAGCATGGCAGGAATAGTCAACAAACCACCGCCACCAGCAATAGCATCGATAAAACCTGCCAACGCGGCTACAGCGGTCAACATTAAAATAACTTCAATAGAAAGGGATACGTCCATGACACTGACCTGCAAAATTTATGATATAAGAGACACAAGCCTTAGAACATTCAACCAATTCTACTTTTTAGCAGCATTTTTTTAGCAAAACTTTTTGATAGTATGTTTTTAAAAACGCTCATTTAAAAATAGTTGAATGAATATCAGGCAAAAAATATGGATAGATAATGTGTATATTATTTTGATAACGGCTAATGCTATAAGAGTCAAATCCGATGCTAACCGTTACGTAAAGCGGCTTATTATAAAGATAAAACTGCGAAAAAAGCCATAACCCTAGCAAAGTCTGCTAGATTTATCGCACAAGGTACTTTAAAAACAGCTTTTTTCGTCATGCAGCTTTCAAGTTAAAAGGTAAAACCGGTAACCTATTTCATTTGTTTATATGAATAAGAATATGAGAAACTAGGGATATACGTCTATTACACTGGTATTATAAACATCAGTGCTAACAAAGACTCGTCCCCATATGTGGTCGCGTACTTAAGGCGGAGCCATTACAGACATACAAAAATACTTGAGCTTTTGAATACTTTCGCACGTTTTATTTGGTTAATGAGGACAATATGGCAATACATAAAATCAGAGCGTTTTTTAATCTCGAGGCTTCGGGCGGTATCGTCCTAGCGCTGGCAGCTATCGCAGCAATGATTATTGCTAATACTTCTCTAAATACGTGGTACGAATCCTTTATTCATGCACCTGTCGCTATTCAAATTGGCAGCTTCTCAATCGCTAAAGATGCGCATCATTGGATTAATGATGGCTTGATGGCAGTGTTCTTCTTTTTAGTGGGACTTGAGCTTAAGCGTGAAGTGTTAATCGGCGAGCTGTCCAATGTAAAGCAAATTATCTTGCCAGCAGGGGCGGCTCTTGGCGGCATGATCATGCCAGCCATCGTCTATCTGTTTTTTAACTATAATGAACCTGAGTTTTGGCGAGGTTGGGCGATTCCTGCCGCAACCGATATCGCCTTTGCTCTTGGTATTTTGAGTTTACTTGGTAATCGCGTACCCAATTCATTAAAAGTATTCTTAGTCTCCATTGCTATCTTTGATGATATCGGCGCGATTATTATCATTGCTTTATTTTATACCAATGATTTATCGCTTGGTTCACTGGCTATCGCGGGCTTATGTCTGCCGTTTTTATATCTGCTTAATCGCCGTAACGTTACTAGCATAACTCCTTATTTGCTAATTGGCGTTATCATGTGGGTTGCCGTACTCAAATCCGGTATCCATGCAACGTTAGCTGGGGTTGTATTGGCGCTATTTATTCCTTTATTTGATCGCACTGACCCTGAGCATTCCCCGCTTGAAGAGCTTGAGCACGACTTACAAAACACCGTTTCTTACGGTATCCTGCCATTATTTGCTTTTGCCAATGCGGGCATTTCGCTTAAGGGCGCAGGGTTTGGTGAGCTGTTTCATTCTGTGCCGCTTGGTATTGCCGCCGGACTGTTCATCGGTAAACAAGTAGGCGTCATGCTGATGTGCTGGTTAATTTTTAAATTGGGCATTTCTACTATGCCAAAAGGCATGAACTTTAAGCAAATCTACGGCGCAGCATTGTTATGTGGTGTGGGCTTTACCATGAGTTTGTTTATCGGTGGGCTTGCATTTGCCGGTGAGACGCCATTATTTGATGAGCGTTTGGGTATCATTATGGGTTCAATCGTCTCTGGTATCGCAGGTTATATGATGCTCAAAGCCACTTTAAAAGATGAGGTTAATGTAACCTCTGTAGACTTAACGCGTCATTCTTAATGTACGATTGAGCTACTTTATCCCAAAGTAGCTCAATCAACTTAATAAAAAGCAGTTGCTACAGAGTTGCTCATAAATATGGATTCCATCGACATCTCTAAAAAAATCGCTAAAACAAGTGCCGCCAGTGCTCGGCAAGGTGCAGGCTGTCATCAAGCGCCTGTTTCTTATCAGCGTCATGGACGCACCACTGCCATTGATGATCATAGTGATCTGCAAGTATTAAAACGCATTAAGCGCTATCTACTGCCAAAAGACTTTGTCATCTCGCAAGATTTGTTAGAGGAAATAGTTGCAGGCTACGATATTGGCGATCCAATAGCAGATGATCTAGCCTCTGATGGCATTCGTTTTGCCAAGCCATTACAGCAGTTTATTATTGATAAGAAAGCGGACTCTAACCTCAAGAATAATTCCTCATTCAACGCATTAACTGAACAATTTAGTCGCCATCCCGATTGGTTTGATCCTAAGCTTGCCCAAATCGGCGCGGTTGCCTATCGCCGTTATCCACTGATGCTGATTTGGTTGTTGCGTAATGTGGCTCTCATGGCAGGCTATAGTATCCCTGCCTTATCGCTACCGCTGATTCAGACTGGCGCACTGATGCATGACGCTTTACCAAGATTGATGCGTACCTACGCCTATATCTTGGCGGTCTCTGAGCACCCTCAATTGCATTTAGATTCAGAACCTAGCAAACCTAATATTGAACGAGTATTGGCTATCGGCTCTGAAGGTTGGCAGCAATCCATTAAAGTACGTCAAATACATACTTCAGTACGACAGAACTTGCTTAAGGGTAAAGGCAATGCTGCTAAAGGCGTCATACCAGATGCCAACCAACATCACAACCCAGATGGCAGTTGGAATACTGCATATTGGGGTATTCCTATCAATCAAACCGATATGATTGCTACTCATTTGCAGTTTTCACTGTTGATTATGCGCGGATTAAGATTGCTTGGCGCCCGTATTAGCACTGAGGAAGCAGAAGGCATTTTGCATTTATGGAATCTTGCCAGTTATTGGATGGGGGTTGATTTGCAGCGACTGCCAAAAGATGAAGCCGCCTGTTGGGAATGGCTCTATACCTATTTGTCGATTCAGCAGCTTGATTTTAAAATGGGACGACCACTGGCAAAAGCCCTGCACGATTTGCCACGTCAGCTGATGGGTGAGGACAATCGCCGTGGGCGTTTTGTTGAGATGGTCAATGCCAGCGTGACCCGTACCTTGGTTGGTGATGATATTGGCGATGGGCTAAACCTGCCAAAATCAAAAATACGCTTTGGCGTATTGTCTTCCGTGCCGATTCTATTTGCCCTCGATACTGCCCGTCAACACAATAGTAGAGTTGCCAACAAGCTAGAAGCATTTCGTGCTAAACGCCAAGACAATATGAACTGGTGGTTAAAGAAGAATGATGATGATTATAAATAGAATGCATTCATTCATTATCACTAACGTTTATAATAACGATCCTCCTTCGCCAAAAACATGATTGTTAGCGAATATCTAACACTTCTATGATCGAGTATCTTGTATGCGGTAATACCACTCTAGCTGCCGATCAAAGCCTGTTTCTAATAAACTGGCAATGACTCGTCCCGTCAGACCCCACACTGTTTCGCCATCTACTTGCCAGCTCGGTGTCAGAAGCGTTGCTGCCTGATCTTGCAATGTATATTCTATAGAATATTCGACTGTCGGCTGAGTTAATAAAGTCTCAAAATCTGCCCAAAAAATGCGTGATATCTCTCCAAGCTCTGGCACCAAAAGCAGATCTGGCGCAATCAGCGCCACAATAGGACGTACACTCATACCACTTTTAGAGGTTTGGATAGGCAGTTGACCAAGCAGCTGAACTTTATTAGGCGGTAGCGCGGTTTCCTCGCAAGCCTCACGTAGGGCGGTAACGACATTGTTACCATCGCCTACTTCATGTTTGCCACCAGCACAGGATACCTCGCCAGCATGACTGTTCATATGAGCAGCGCGGCGAGTCAGCAGCAGCTTAGGATGGCGCTCATGAGTGATAGCGACCAAGATAGAGGCATCGGCGATTGGGGTTTGATAAAGACTATTTAAAATACGGGCACTGCGCGAATGGTCGTGAGAGTCATAAAGCGCGGGACTAGCAATAGCCTTTAATGTCTCGTGCTGCACCCGTTCAGCCAACTTTCTGATCGTGGGATAACGTATAAAATCTGGTACAGCGACTGTCATTTCATCAAAACGTACGGACTGTGAGGGATTTAGCATTATAATTGCCCTGTTTTTTTATCAGTATTAGCCATCAAAACGTTGAATGGTTGCAGCAAGCAGATTGCGACAACCGTCAGACAGACATGGTCTTTTATCATTGTACGACTGCAATTGGTCCTCATGGATCAAGGGTGTCATTCATATATTATTTAGGAAATGCTCGTGGATAAGATTTTTTCATTACATAAAATGCAGGGCAAAACTGATGATTGCCCGCAAAGACTGCCATTAGTCATCATTGCCATTGCTTGGGCTGGCGGAACAGTTGCCACTGCTGTATTGGCATTACTGGGAAATTGGCAAAATATCGCGATGATTTTGGGCTCATTTGGCGCCAGCTGCCTGCTTATTTTTGCTTATCCAGAAAGCCCTTTTGCTCAACCAAGAAACATTGTCGGTGGTCATCTTATTACTACCTTTACTGGCTTAGCTTTTATGTCTTTATTTGGGGTTGAGTGGTGGAGCTTGTCCCTTGCCGTTGGTACGGCAATTGCTCTAATGTTACTGCTGCGCGTACCGCATCCACCTGCAGGATCCAATCCATTGATTGTGATGCTCGGCGGCGTAAAGTGGCATTTTTTGCTCACTCCGACGCTAGTAGGTGCCCTTGCTTTAGTAGTGGTAGCGCTGATTTACAACAACATTGGTCGTGGCAGACACTACCCGCGCTATTGGTAACATAGTCAATTTAAAATAAAGTAGAGTCACTTATAGCCTAGCGCAATCTGATAATAACTGCATACCTTTTGTGTGACTGATAGGCTTGGTCTATTCTGTTAGCACACAAGGAATTCCAACGGTGATTCAACTCACAAAATACGCTGTTATTATCATTGCCAGTATGAGGAAGATTTGTGTTATCTTAATATAAAGGGCGATTGTCAGATAATCATCTGATATTCGATAGCCCTAGTATCTGATACAACAACAATTATAAATCTTAAAATTATACGTCTTAAAGTAACCTTATCTCTCTCATTTCATTATATAAGGCAGTCGATATGCGCTATTGTCTACAATGCGGTTGTGAAGCAGAACGCAAAATACCAGCTACGGATAATATACCGCGTTTGGTATGCCCAAACTGTCATTATATTCATTATGAAAACCCAAAGATAATTTGTGGTTCACTGGTCGTCCATAAACATCGGGTGCTGCTCTGTCGACGCGCAATCGAGCCGCAGTATGGCTTATGGACGTTGCCTGCAGGCTTTATGGAAAACGGCGAAACCATGGCCGAAGGTGCCGCGCGTGAGAGCTTTGAAGAGGCTGACGCGGTCGTGATCAATCCACATTTATATTGCTTATATGACATTCCAGATATTGGTCAAATCTATAGCATCTATATCACCGAACTAAAAGACGGTGCTTATGGTATCGGCTCTGAAAGTCTTGATTGTGCGTTATTCACAGAAGAAGACATTCCTTGGGATAAGCTTGCGTTTGAAGCGGTACGCCGTACCCTAAAAAGCTATTTTGCAGACCGTCAACATTACGACAGTTATGATCAATTCCCAATTCATCAAGAGATCATTGGCAAAGACCAAGCCATTAAGCGCTATTAATAACGAAGCTCGCTAAAAAGCTGACTTACAAAAGCAAGTAGTAAAGACCGTTGATAAGAATTAAGCTCAAATCTTATCAACGGTTTTTTATTGCCTAATGTTAACCGCTTAAGCTAAGTCGCGAGGATACCATGCTGACACTACAACACTCTTTTGCCCTATTACCGCTAACTTTAGCCCTAGGGCTGACGAGTGTAAGCGGTCATGCTGAAAGCACTTCTTTAACCGCTAAGGAATCAGACCCGCAAACGCTCGGCTGGATGCAAGGTTTCCCGCCTCCAAAAGACAAGCTAATCACTCAACCACAGTCTGACTTTTTTAGCTTTCCCAAACTGCGTTGGACAGTCTGTCATATTCGAGAGCTAATGCCCACTACCGAAGTCAGTCGCGGTATCGGTGCACCATCCAAACTTGACTATGCACTCGATAAAAATATTGATGCCATTACCTTTACCCCAACCAATAGCAAACGTCCTATGACATGGCGGCAGTCACTTGATGCCAACTATACAGACGGCATTATGATCATGCATCATGGCAAGGTCGTCTATGAGCGTCAAAATGGTTGCCTCAATGAGCTGGGTAATCACGCCGCAATGTCTATGACCAAGTCAATGACAGGACTACTAGCAGAAATCCTCGTCACCGAAGGTAAGCTTGATGATAAGGCATTGGTTGCCTCTATTATTCCTGAGCTGGCAAAAAGTGGCTTTGGCGATGCCACCGTACGTCAAGTGATGGATATGACCACGGCACTCGATTATAGTGAAGACTATGCCGATCCTGACGCAGACATCTGGAAGTATTCAGAATCGGCAAGCCCGTTACCAAAACCCAAAGGCTATAGCGGACCCAATGGCTATTTCGAATATTTGCAAACGGTACCTAAAAAGGGCGAGCACGGTGTAGAGTTTAACTATCGAACCATCAATAGTGATGCACTCGGCTGGATTATTTCACGCACCACTGGCAAGGCAATCGATGACCTGCTCTCTGAACGTATCTGGCAAAAAATCGGTGCCGAACAAAGCGCGTATATGACGGTCGATGCTAAGGGTACGCCGTTTGCTGGCGGCGGCATCAGTGCAGGTTTGCATGATATGGCACGTATTGGCAGCTTGATGCTCAATAAAGGCGAGATGAATGGTGAGCGCTTATTCCCAACAGCGGTAGTCGATAATATCGAAGCTGGCGGTGATAAAGGCGCATTTGCAAAAGCGGGCTATAAACAGCTCAATAATGGCAGCTATAAAAGTATGTGGTGGCTGTTTAATAATCCCACGCCTATTTATGCAGCACGTGGCGTCCACGGTCAAACGGTCTATGTTGATCCAGCAGCCGATATGGTCATCGTTCGCTTTTCCTCATACCCTGAAGCCAGTAATGGTAAAATCGACCCAACTTCGCTACCTGCCTATAAAGCAGTCGCTAATTACTTAATTAAAAAGTAAGCCTTTAAGAAATAGCGCTTTAAAATACTCAACCAAAACAAAACCGCCGCTTTCAATATAAATACTGGAAGCGGCGGTTTTTTATATAGATACTGATTTTTTACAAGTTAAAAGCTAGCTTTTAATTTTACAGACTTTAAAGCCAAGCTCTTGTACTGCTGCTTCTTTATCATAAGGCGCTAATACCGCGCGGACATGCTTTTGCCCTTGTAGGTATTGCTTAGCAACGCGCTGCAAGTCAGCCACGGTCACAGCCAATATTGACGCGCGCATTTTACGCTGCCAGTCGACGCCGCGATGATGCAAATCTGCAAAGCAGGCTTTAACCGCCTCCCCTGCTGGAGAGCCTGGCTTATCCATTCCTGAGATAATACCTAAGATGGCTTCTTCTAACTGCTCATCGGTTTGCGGCTCATTCAATAGCCACTCGATACTGGCATCAAAATGGGCAAAAGTTTCAGCACACTGCGGGTCACGGTAGCTAAAGAACTTAAAGGCACAGGCATTGGCATCGTAGCCCGCACCGCCGCCATAAGCACCGCCGCGCTCACGAATAGCGCTATGCAGATAACCATTGCGTAGATAAGGCGCGAGTACCATTAGAGCTGCTGTATCAGGATGATCAGCCGCTGGCACGGTATAAGCACTGGCATTATGATAGACATTGGTTGGAACCAGCCATGCCAAGTCTTCAACATCGAGCGCCACATCACTTTCTAGCGCTTTGACCGCATCTGTTTCGCCATTTAATGCCGCATCTAGTTGCAATTCGGCAAACTCACTTGGGATATTGTCTTCAATACTCGCATCAGAATTTTTTAACTGAGCTGCAATCTTTGGCGCTTGACTGTCTTTCCAGCTATCAACGATTAAATTGCTTAAGCGTTCAGTTTGCTCCGCTTCACAGATGATAACCGCGTGCTTAGGCAAACTAATTAAACGCTGATGTAAGTCCATCAAACTGGTTGCTAATTTATCCCACTGTGCGTCATCGCTACTGGCATGGGTTAAGAAGTCTTTTAATGCATTCAATGCTGGTAGACCGCTGCGCACATATTCTAGCTGTGCTTGACGACTCATACCACGACTGGCAGTTTGCATCGCATAAGAATGACCTGAACCAGCAAGGTTTGATTGCCAGCCTGCTTGACGCTGCTGCAAGATTTCTTTGATACGATCATGCTCACTAAAAATACTGTGTTCCATGACTTCTTTGAGCAAATCAATCGCTTCAGGCTTACGATTCAGTGCGCGCGTTGCCACGACAAAGTAGCTACTGATCGACTGGCTATCATCGATGTTGGTACGTTGGCTGATACGGGCAGTCACCCCTGATGAATGCGCCGCTTGCTTAGCTTGCATCTCATGAGCGCTGAGCGAATCTGTACCTAGCTCTGATAATAGGCTCAAATAAATTGGCAATAACGGATGATTAATCACCTCATTGACTGGCAGCTCTTCATTGCCATTATTAACGAGATTCTGACCAATATCATCGGTCAACGGTACGATGACTTGATAATAATACAAGCCATTGGTGCCCGCTTCATATTCAAACAACGTGCTTTCTTTACCGCTTAGATTAATCTGCTTTTGCGTGCCTTGCTTAAAGCTGATATCAGTCGGTACGTCTTCTAGACCAACTTTGGGTAATAAACTTAAATCATCAGGCGCTGCTTGGCGCGATGCCAAATCCAATGCTTGCTGCTTGAGGATATCTTTATCATCAGCAGTCAAATCCATCTCGATAGTATCAAGGCGCGTCTGCTCAGCTGCCGCAAGGCGGGCGGTTTTTTCGCTATCTGGCGTCATTGTGATGCGCACACGATGCTGATTGTCTAGCAAATGCTGCTTGATTAAATTTGGTAGCCACTGCGCGTCGACGACTTGCTCACGTAACCATTGTAGATGCTCATCAACTTCCCAGACATCGATAGGATTGCCATCATGAATCGCCGTACTAAAGCCCTCTAGCATTAAGTTCAGACCGTAAGGCATGCTATCGCCACCGATATGACGCTGATCAATCTCGATTTGATGCAGGATAGTTTCAATGGTTTCATCATCGACTGGCGAGCTGGCAACTTCGCTTAGCAAATCAATAATACCTTGCTCTACCGCTTCGGCATGTTCAGGGTTAGAGCCGCGCAGACCGGTATAAAAGACCATTTCATAATGGCTGTCATCAAGCCCTAATAATGGACTTGGTGCTTTGCCTAGTGGATGGCTATCCAGATACGCACGTAACGGCGAGCCAGCATGTTCAATCAATACACCTTCTAAAAGACGTAGTGCCAAACGCTGCTTTGGATCAGTAATCGATGGTAATAACCACGCCACCACATGATGGGTTTGATCAGGACCCGCTTCGTCAGCGGTATAGGTATCGACCGCGCTAATCGGCGCAGACAAACGCTGCTCTGGACGCGAAACATGTTTTTTACCTGCTTCAAACTGAATCAAGGCATCGTCATGGATTTTTGCTTGGGTCTCAGCGACAGGAATATTACCAAAGCTCATAATCACGCTGTTTGATGGATGGTAATGGCTCTGATGAAATTCAACCAGCTCATTATGAGTCAGGTCTGGGATATCAGCAGGATCACCTCCTGAATTATAGTGATAAGTCGTCGTTGGGAATAAATGATGGGCAACCGTATGATATAGCTGGTCAATCTCACCACTCATTGCGCCTTTCATCTCATTAAAGACGATACCTTTAAACTGCGGCTTATCATTTTCATCTAACTCTACGCGAATGCCTTCTTGGGCAAAATCGAGCGGATGAATATTTGGGAAAAACGACGCATCAAGATAGACCGCAAGCAAGTTAAAGTAATCGTTTTTATTTTGCGTGGCATACGGATACGCCGTCCAATCCGCTGCCGTCATCGCATTCATAAAAGTATTTAACGAACGCTTAATCATTGAAAAGAACGGATCACGGACAGGAAACTTCTTTGAGCCACATAAAGCGACGTGCTCTAAAATATGTGCCTCACCTTTTGAGTCCATCGGCTGGGTACGAAAGCCGACCAAAAAGGCATTTTCATCACTCGGATGCGCCAAATGGTAGTGCATCGCTCCAGTTTTGATGTGCTGACTTATCAAAACATCCATCGATAATGCATCGATATGGCGGTGCTCAAGCAGCTCAAAGGCAGGATGCAGGGTTAAATCAGCAGTAAATGGTGTGTCAGTCATGGTTGTCCTTATGCATTAATTACTTCAGTATCATCTTAGCCAATCACCAAGGTGTGAAATAGATATTAGTAAGTAAAATAGTAAAATTTATATTTATAAAAAGATCGCTTTGAATAAACAATTAAAGTTATCAAAGCCTCATAGGTCATCTTCGAATTGAATGGCATTTATCAGCTAAAAAGAATTTGCCTAACGACAGTAGATGGGGCTAATACGCTAGTAAGTCAAGACAGTGGGTGGAGAAAAACACTAAGTCATCAAGAATAACGGATAAAGATAGCGCCCGATTTAACAAAGCCTACTTAACAGCAGTCATTAGTAGTGCTATAGTTAAAATCATCTGCCACAAGGAAGGAGCCGCTCATGAGTTACCAACATATTTTATTGGTCACCGATTTACTATCCGATGCTGACTTGGTTGCTCAAAAAGCCAAGCGTATCGTTGATAATCGTCCTGACTCCAAATTATCGGTATTGCATATCGTAAAAGATACCATGGTTGGCTTTGGCTACGAGCTGGTGCCTGCCTCAAGCTTATATGATGAGATTGATGATGAGCGTTGCCAAGAAGCGCGTGCAAAACTGGCGCAGTTTTTGGATCGTAACGACTTGCATGTGGTCAATTCTGAAGTGACGACTGCCATCTCAAATAGTGAAGGTATTGTCAACTATTGCCATAAGCATGACGTTGATTTATTGGTTATTGGTCGTCATGAACGTCATGGGATAGCAGCTTGGCTTAGTGGCGCAACGGCAGATAATATCTTGCCAAATGTACCTTGTGACAGCTTAGTTGTGAGACTTGATAAGCCCGTTAATAAATAAGTGTAGGCATAGAATTAATACAGTCGATACTAAATAAGGTGAATGCACTTTATTATAGGGCGAAACTGGTACAAATTTTTCTTGCTTGCTGTGGCTGCGCCGACAGAGGCTACAAAAATTTTATCCCAGTTTCGCCCTATTTTTTAATACGGAATTGACTATAGCTACCTTTAAACACGATCCTCTTGAATAATATCAATAAAGCTTTGCCAAATCGGGCTTTGATGGCGCGCTTTATGCCATACCAGCCACCATGTACGTGACAAATCAATTCCTGCAACCTGCACTTGTACCAGCTTCCCTGTTGCAAGCTCTGCTTCAATGACGTGCTGTGACAGGCACCCAAGTCCAATATCAGCGCTGACCATATGCTTAATCGCCTCCGACTGCTGTATTGCCATAATCACCTCAGCATTGGGCAAATGCTGCAATAATTGCTCATCGATGATCTGCCGCGTACCTGAACCCGCTTCTCGTACCAATAGTGGTAGCGTTGATAGTTGCTCAATACTCAGCTCATAGCAATTATTTGCATCGTTGTAATAACCTACATCGGTCAACCATTTGCTGTCGTGCTTAGCAAAAATCATCAATGTATCAGTGCGCCACTCGCGCTGCTCGATGACTTTCATATCCACTGGGCGCGGCATACCTTCGACCAAAGCAATATCAATATTCAATTGTTCAACCTCTGCTACTACCTCTTGAGTATTGGCAATATACATATCAACATCTGCATCTGGCAGCGCCTCATAGAGCTTGGCAAGCAGCGGCGGCAGTACGTAATTGCCAATAGTCGTACTAGCACCAATGTGGATCTGCCCTGCTTGGTGCTTATGATAATGTTCTAGTGTCAACGACTGCCCTAGGATAGCTTGAGCTTGTATATAAATAGGATGGGCATTGGGGTGCTGATTGAGCCTACGCCCGACCCGCTCAAACAACGGCATTTGCAACCTTGCTTCTAATTCTGTCAACGCACTACTGACCGCCGACTGCGATAAATGCAGCACTTCACTGGCACGGCTGGTACTACCTGTTTGATAAATACTGACAAACACTGATAACTGTTTGAGAGTAATCTTTGGTAATCCCTGCATGGCTTTTTTCATAATTTCTCTGATACCCTATCTTATTGATATAACCTAAAAACCCTCTATTATCTAAAAAACTATCTTTTTAACCCTAAGACTTTTTATTAACCTATAAAATCGATAATTTGTATCTAATTAATCTGTTTTTATTATAGATTGGTCTATCTTATAATGTCTATTCATAAGCTTATGCTTATTTCGATTATAGATAATAGGACAGTCAGTCATGTACGCCTTGACCCAATCAGTGAACAACTATTTTCCACGCAGCCGCCATCTAGCAGGGCTCATCGTCGTGCTGATTGGCAGTCTATTTTGTTTATGGCTCAATACTAGTGTAAACACATGGACAAATGGGCGCATCGTAGGACTGTCATCACTGACGCTAGCGATTTTGATCGGGATGATACTTGGCAATACGGTCTATACCAATTTTGCTGAGCGTTTAAATGAAGGAGTTTGTTTTGCTAAAGGGCAGATTTTAAGACTCGCCATCATGTTTTATGGGTTTAAGCTAACCATGACCCAAGTTGCTAGCGTGGGTATGCCAGCGATTATGACGGATGCACTGGTACTGACATCTACTTTTTTATTGACCTATTGGATAGGTACCAAATTATTAAAAGTCGATAAACAAACCGTGCTATTGATAGGCTCAGGTGCGAGTATCTGTGGTGCAGCCGCCGTCATCGCCGCCGACCCAATCGTTAAAGCAGAAGCGCATAAAGTCACTATCGCCGTGGCGACAGTGGTGGTCTTTGGTACGGTTGCGATGCTACTCTATCCGTTTTTATACCATCTTGGTTGGTTGCAACCTTGGTTAAGTGCTCAGCAGTACGGAGTTTATACGGGTTCAACCATTCATGAAGTGGCTCAAGTCGTCGTCGCTGGTAACGCAGTCAGTCCTGAAGTGGGTGACACAGCTGTTGTCACCAAGATGATTCGGGTCATGATGCTCGCCCCTTTCTTACTGGTATTGTCTTTTGCTCTGACCAAAGGCTGTAGCGAAAATGGTGAAAATGCTTCATTTATGAGCCGTATTAAAGAAGTCAAAGTCCCTTGGTTTGCCTTTATATTTATTACCATCGTCTTACTGCACACTTGGGTGCCGATGACCGCAAGCTTTGAGCGTAGTATGGTCATGCTAGACGATGTACTGCTGACCATGGCAATGTTTGCACTGGGCTTAACTACGCATCTGAGCGCTATTAAACAAGCTGGCGTCAAACCTCTTATCTTAGGGGCAATTATGTTTGCTTGGCTGATCGTTGGAGGTGGATTTATTAATATTGGTATTAGCTTGATTGGCTAAAGTGAACTATCAAACATCCTTGCCGCTCGTCATCATCCTTGTTGTGAGTTATATAGATCAAAAATGCCGATGACCAGCGTAGTCATCGGCATTTTTGGTTCATTGTCTGATTTAAAAGCCGATCAACATAAAGCGCACGCTATAAATATTAAGCTTTTAATTGCAAATAGCTTATACTAAAGTGTAGACGAAAAAAAACGAACCCGAAGGTTCGCTTTTTTTTCATCTTGCTCTAAGCGTCTATAAAGACAGATTAGATAGCAACGATGTTATGGGCTTGTGGGCCTTTTTGACCTTGAGTTACAGTGAACTCAACTTCTTGGCCTTCAGCTAAAGTTTTGAAACCTGAACCAGTGATTTCGCTGTAATGAGCAAAAACGTCTGCGCCAGTTTCTGGAGCGATAAAACCAAAGCCTTTAGCTTCGTTGAACCACTTAACTGTACCTTTTTGAGTATCTGACATATTGATAATCCTACTTTTAAATTTATTAATGGTCTAGTGACCGGTAACGCTTGCAAATAGCTACTGAACGATAAATATTAAAACGAAGGATTATAACTAATACTACGAGGTAATGATTTGGTGCAGAACTGCTCTTAAGCTTGGAAGTATTATAAGGGCAAGATCCCATTTTCGCAAGTATTATCTTAGGTTTCATGTAACCAAAGCCACTTTTTGACTGTTTTTCGCCCTAAAATCAACGTATTTTAGGCATTTGGCAAACGGAACAAATAGACCGCTACCCCAGTACAGACCGTGGCTACCAGCCAAGCTACCCACATCATATCAGCAGGAATGTTAAAAAATAACATTGTTGTTGAAATTGCCATCATTATCGTCGCTAGCCACTTGCCATATAAAGGTACAGCATGGCGATCTTCCCAATCTCGGACGAATTTACCAAAATATTTATGATTAATCAGCCAAAAATGAAAGCGTCGTGAGCTACGCGCCCAGCACCCTGCTGCCAGTAGTATAAAAGGCGCAGTTGGCATCACGGGTAACAGCACTCCTATAATACCCAATATAAAAAACAACCAGCCAAATATCAAAAACATCCAACGCACCGTTGGATTGTTATGTTGATTGGTCTTGGGTCGATAATAAAAAGATTTTTTTAATTGAGTCATGATAGTTTTATCAGTCAGTGTGAGACATTAGGTCATCAGGTATGGACTACCTATATAAGGTATCAAAGATAAAGAAATTGAAACCTAGGTTCAAGACTGATTTTGCACGGTTTTGCTACCGATACGTAGCTTGTTTAGCAGTTAGGTAAATATCGGTCACTATTCACTATGGTTTGGCAGGATAGCTTTCCCAGTAATCAGCGATTGCTTTTGGAAAACAGTATTCTTTTGGCATCACAGTAATGGCGATGGGTACTAATATGGATTTGGTCACACCGCCGATACTGTCACAAGTGGCATCGGTAGGTACTTCATAATAAATCACGCGCAAGGTATTTTGCGGACAGAGGTCTGAGCACTGAAAGGATTTGACCACTTCGATACCATTATGCACGCCAATGACCTTCTGCTGCGCGCCTTCGGTTGGTGCTGATTCTTTTTGCTGGGCAGCTCGAATAAGATCAGCATCTGTTAAGGTGTTTTCATTGGTAGGTAAAGAGACACAAGCGCTTAGAATTAAAAACAAGGCGCTTAAAGTGAGGGCTTTTGTAGTTGATGTTGTTTTCATGCTGAACATGGCGGTTACTCCCCATTTATGATGTTATCAATCCAATCTTACGGGCTTCATTCAGCCAGCTTGGGAACTCTTCTAGCATGTTTTCATACAAGGCTTCTTCGCTAATGTCATCCAAGTCATCTAATTCAAAAAAGTCGCAATTATCAATCACGCGCCCTGCCATATCGTCTAGTTTTTTTAGGATGCCATAACCACGACCACCCAAGCCCACAAACTGCCAAAATATCGGTAGTTTCGCGGCTTCCGTCATGACTCTAGTGATACCGCGTGTATAGTCAATTGAAAATAAAACTGTTATATAAATTTAAAAGTGCTACTAGTATAATTTTTACTTGCGTGCTGCGTTCCCAGGGGCTGTGCAACCTACATTTAAATACAGCATCCCAGTGGCGCTATGTTCTTTTTATAGTACATTGACTACATCGCGTACGCCGCCATCACTGATGAATAAGGTGTAAAGCGGAATTTGAAAGCTACTGTCTTAGTAGAACTAAATGGCTATGAATACAACAATTATAAGGAAATTATTGATATTTGTTTACTAAGCCTTTAGAATACTGAAAATTTATAAATACCTAGTTACGTATTAGAAACTTTTTTAAATATACTCGAGAATTAGCTTGAACAAATATAAAGCGTTTAGTTTTTTCGAAAGAATCTTCCAAAATTCTTGGCTAAACTCTTCATTAGCTATTTTTTTGGGACTTTATTATGGAACTCTTGATATTTGGGGAGAGAAATGGCAATGGATAGTAGAATATGAATATTTTCATTCCATAGCTTATAGTGTTTTAGTGATTATGACTATAGTTAGCGTAATCATCAAAGCATACCTTGACCATCTAGCTAGCAAATATAAGTATGAAGAAAGACTCGTCTTAAATAAGTTCATATTAGTTATAAGGAATATCGTTTACACTAAAAGAACTCGATTTTATGACAAAGCTAGCAATCTAGACAAAAATAAAAAAAGCATTAGGTTTTTCGACGAAATCACACATCCTGATGAACAGATTAAGTATATAATGTCTCAATCTCGCGAGTTCTTTGAATTTTATGGGGTTAAAAGAAACCAAATAGAAATGACTGTGTTAGGAAGCATAAAAAAGAAAGACGATGATAGTCAAAATTGGAAATATATAATACAGTCCGATAGACAAAGGGAACATTCTGATGCTAATCTAATAATGAATAGTGATTCCTTAGCAAAAAAAGCTATTGAAAGTGGGGATTCTATGTTTTTAGCTGAATTAGAAGAAGGTATTAGCCAACAGAAATTTTTTGAATCTAACCGTTCAAAAGAAGCGAAAAACGTAGGTTCAATTTACTGTAAGCCCGTTACAATAAAGATTCAAGAAGTTACTTACAAGTATGTTTTCTCTATAGTATCATATGGTACTTACCTTTGTTCACCTACAAACACTGTCGAAGCCAAGCATATTGCAATGATTCTAAATGAGTTTGGTGATCGAGTTGAACTTGAATTGTATCTTTTCGCTATGAAAAGACATAAGAAGGGTTAGTAGAACTTTATATAAAGGAGTCTTTCTATGACAAATAATACCAAAGAAAGAAAAGTAGTAGTGATAGTTTCTTCTAATGATAATAGAATAGATAATGATAGAATTGCTAAAAGGCATAAATCAATTAGTTTTCTATCTAACATTCTATTAAATTCTAATACTAAAGATAATAACTCTATCAAAAAAAATTATGCCTAAATTTTTAAAGTTTAATATAGAATATATTTCTATGATGTAGAGTTTATTAAATAAAAGGCCACCTGTTCAATAGATAGGTGGCCTTTTATTTAATAATATTTTATAGTTTAATCCTACTTAGAATAAGGTAAAAATCTAAGGGTTACTTTACTTTCGAGAACTATAAGCACAAACGGTCTGGCATGTTGTACATTGTCCTTTTCAAAATAGAAATCACGCTATATTTTTTATAATATTCTTATAAATTCTAAATATTCTTCGTACTCTAGGCTAGGTTTGAGATAGCGATGTTTAGAATGATCGACTTTTTATCAAAAGCACCATTTTTAATTGGTTCAATAATTTCATCGGCTTTCCTAATGTTCAATACTAAGACATATATTTCACGAAGCTGCTTACCCCTAACCCAACAACTCATTACTCTCTATCTCTCTTCTCAAACCGTCAATCACCACATTTATCTTATCGGATAACTCGATTTCTTATTTACTATAGTCATTCTTCTTAAACAACGCCTTCTACTTCCTCGCTGCTTTGATATACGCACTATCTTAATAGAACACTCCAGTGACCTCTTTATAGCTAGGGATAGCCAGTAGTAGAACGATAACAATAAGCTTGAAATAGATACTATCCATGAATACATTCCAGTTTTTGATTGGGTTATCATCAATAGTGCTTATAGGTTACGAAAAAAATGGCTTATGATAAATCTTATCATAAGCCATGCTGTTGCAAATAGTTAGTCATGCTTGCAGATTATAATTTACAACGCTTTTAACTGCTCCATCTGTGCCGTCATCGCCGTCAACTGCCCTTCTAGCTCAGCCAGTTTCGCCTTCTCAGCATCGACCACTTCCACAGGTGCTTTACTCACAAAGCCTTCATTACCTAGCTTACGTGCGATACCGTCGGCTTGACCTTTCAGCTTGTCATATGACTTACCTAAACGCGCCAGCTCAGCCGTTGGATCGATTAGTCCTTTCATCGGTACGAGTACACGTAGCTGACCGACCATACTTGATGACGATAGCGGTACTTCATCGCCTTCTTTCACTATCTCTAAGCTCTCGACTTTGGCAAGCGCTTTGAACTGGTTTTTGATACGTGACAGACGCGCATCTTCATCAGCAGAGATATTTTGTAGTAGCACTGGCAGACGTACCGCATTGCCCAATTTCATCTCACCACGGATGTTACGGACGCTAGCGATTAGCTCCTGTAGCCACGCCATATCCGCCTCTACCTGCTCACTGATTTGTGCCTCATCTGTTTTTGGATAGTCAGCGACCACGATGCTGTCCGTGTTTTTACGACCCAGTAGCGGTGCGACCGTCTGCCAGATTTGCTCGGTCAGATACGGCATGATTGGATGGCTAAAGCGTAGCGCCGTCTCTAGCACGTGCAGCAGCACATAGCGGATTTGTGCTTTACGCTCGTCAGATACCGAGTCATCATTCAGACTGGCTTTGGCAAGCTCAACGTACCAATCACAGTACTCGTTCCAGATGAACTCATAGATATCTTGGCTGACCATATCGAGACGATACTGAGCGAAATGCTGATGGATATCGGCAACGGTAGAGTTCAGACGACTCATGATCCACTTCTCTGGTAATTCCCACACGTCAGGGTTCGCCACTTGGTCGATAGGCTTGGCGTTGCTGTCACCATCGACACAGTTCATAAGTACAAAACGGCTGGCGTTCCAGATTTTATTACAGAAGTTACGATAGCCCTCGACACGCTTTAGATCAAAGTTGATATCGCGACCGGTACTGGCAAGGGATGTAAAGGTAAAGCGCAATGCATCCGTACCAAAGGCTGGGATGCCTTCAGGAAACTCTTTACGCGTTTGCTTTTCGATTTTGGCCGCATCTTTCGGATTCATCATATTGCTGGTTCGTTTTTCGACCAGCGCTTCTAGATCAATACCGTCGATTAGGTCAATCGGATCTAAGACATTGCCTTTTGATTTTGACATTTTTTGACCATTGCCATCACGTACCAGACCATGCACATAAACGGTCTTAAACGGTACTTGCGGCGTGCCATCTTCGTTTTTCACGAAGTGCATGGTCATCATGATCATGCGGGCCACCCAAAAGAAGATGATATCAAAGCCTGTCACCAACACGCTGGTTGGGTGGAAGGTGTCCATCACACGTGGATCAGCGTTGACGTCTGCCCAGTCAAGCGTACTGAACGTCCATAGACCAGAACTGAACCACGTATCGAGCACGTCATTATCTTGGCGTAATACGATATCATCGCTGAGAATGTATTTACTACGTACTTCGGCTTCGTCACGGGCGACATAGATTTCACCCGTCGCATCGTCATACCATGCAGGGATACGATGACCCCACCATAACTGACGGCTGATGCACCAGTCTTGCAGATCGGTCATCCACGACATATACATGTTTTTGTACTGCGCAGGGACGAACTCGATGCTGCCGTCTTCTACCGCGTCAATCGCAGGCTTGGCAAGCTCTTTTACCGCGACATACCACTGATCGGTCAACCACGGCTCAACGATCGTACCGCCACGCTCAGCACGTGGGGCTTTGAGTGCGTAGTCTTCGATATCTTCTAGCCAGCCCTGCTCGCCTGCTCGCTCGACAAGGAACTTACGCGCAGCAAAACGCTCAAGTCCTGCGTACTCGCTTGGCGTGGTCTCTAATTCTGGCTCACGTGTCTGCAAGTCAGGATAGACTTCCATCGCTGGCAAAATATTGGCGCGCTCATCAAGAATATTAATTAATGGCAAGCTATGACGACGACCCAATTCATAATCGTTGAAATCATGCGCTGGAGTTATTTTCACACAGCCAGTACCGAAGTCTTTTTCGACATAATCATCAGCGACGATAGGCACGACGCGACCCGTGATTGGTAAAGTAATAGTTTTGCCGACTAAATGTGCATAACGCTCATCGCTAGGATTGACCGCAACAGCAGTATCACCAAGGAGCGTTTCAGGACGCGTGGTCGCTACGACGAGGTAGTTTTTACCATCTTGAGTGGTTAGCTCTGCATCCGTGAAATGATAACGGAAATGCCATAAGCTGCCTTTTTCATCAACGTTTTCAACTTCTAAATCAGATAGCGCGGTTTGAAACTTTGGATCCCAGTTGACCAAACGCTTACCACGATAGATAAGGCCGTCGTCAAACAGACGAACGAACACTTCTTTTACCGCGTTAGACAGACCGTCATCCATGGTAAAGCGCTCACGTGACCAATCAACCGAGCTGCCCAAACGGCGAATTTGGCTGGTGATATTGCCGCCCGACTCTTCTTTCCATTCCCACACTTTATCGATGAAGTCTTCACGCGTCATATCACGGCGCTTGATACCTTGAGCCTCCAGACGACGCTCAACGACCATTTGAGTGGCGATACCCGCATGATCCGTACCCGGTTGCCACAGCGTATTGTCACCATCCATGCGGTGATAACGCGTGAGCGCATCCATGATTGCATTGTTAAAACCATGACCCATATGTAGCGAGCCAGTGACGTTCGGTGGTGGCAAGGCAATAGAAAACGACTCATCTTTGTCAAAAGTCGGCTGAAAATAGCCGCTTTCTTCCCAGCCTTGATACATGCCTGCTTCGACTTCCGCAGGATTATAGGCGTTTTCAAGTTGGCTAAGCGCTGCTTGGATAGATTGGGTCAGGTTAGTTTTGCTGCTTTGAATATCAGAAGTGCTCATAATAAAAAGGTCTTTTGTGAATAATGAATGTGGTCAAATAAATACGTTAAAAATTAGGAAAATAATGAATAGAGTGATTTTAACGCAGATAGGCAGATTTTGTTAGATGCTAAGGCAATTTATCAGCCTTACAGCGCGTCATTACGCCCCTAACACCAGCAAATAGCAGAAAATACCAATAAACAACTGCAATCGGCTGAACTTCCCACAAAATAAATCCTAGTCGTGTTATAAAATACAGGTGATGCGAGAACTTATATAGTTATCGTATAGCATAATAAATGGCGTTTTTATCCTAAAATGATAGCCCGATAAATAGCGAGCCAACTGTGTCCCAAGATACTGAGCACACTTATAACAATAGCAGCCACTCTAAAGCTGACAAGATAGATGATAAGCGCTTGATTGATGAGAGCGCTTATCATCCATCTAGTAATAATAATAAAGATATTAGCGATGCGGATACGCCAGACGACACTAATGCAAAAGAAAAATTGGAATACGAAGACTTCTCTGAGGATATTAGCAAAGAAGACCAAGACACCATCAAAAAAGTCGCTAATGATGACAATTTAAGTCAAGCAAAAAGCTATGCCAGTATCTTAGTTGAGCAAGTGATGGATGCCAGAGAAACTTTTGAGCGCTCACTTGGCTCACTATTTACCAGTGCTTTTACCGCTGGCCTTGAGATTGGCATCAGCTTTTTTATGATTTTAGCGGCTTTTGCGCTTTTGAGTGGCGTGCTACCGAGCCATTATGCTGTTGTACTCGCCTCCCTACTTTACCCGATTGGTTTTATCATCGTCGTCATCGGTCAGTCGCTATTATTTACCGAACAAACCTCACTCTTAAGCCTACCTGTGCTCAATAAAATCGAACCGCTCAATAAGCTGCTACGCCTGTGGGCCATTGTCATCGCTGGCAACGTCGTTGGCGGCTGTTTATTTGCTGCATTAATGATAGGTTTAGGTTTAAATATGCAGCTATTTAGCGTCAGCGATATTGATATTTACGCCGAGCATATCTTAGGGTTTAGATGGTGGGTAATATTTGGCAGTGCTATTTTGGCAGGCTGGATGATGGGCGTCACCGCGTGGCTTGTGACCTCAGCGCGCGATACCCTTAGCCGCATCGTCTTGGTGACGCTTATTACTGGCAGTATCGGCTTTTTGGGTTTGCATCATAGTATCGTGGGTAATATCGAAGTATTCTCAGCCTTGCTTTATGGCAATACCGTCAGCTTAGGGCGTTATTTGATGTTTTTAGCCGTGGTGTTGGTCGGCAATACCGTCGGCGGCGTGGTGTTTGTCGCGATACTTAAAAACCGTACCTTCCTATTCGAATTAGCCAAAGTAAAGGAAGAAACAGCTAAGGATAAGTTAGAAGCACAAAACAATATCCGTGGACCTTACTAGAGATAATTAGTACGGTATTTTTAAATCGGGCGCGTAAATTCCATAACCGACGTTAACTATAATCAATTCCATTTAAGAATAGTATAGGGCTGCTGGGATAAGTTTTACGCAGCCTCGAGAGTGCAAAGCACACAGCAAGCAAGCAAAATTTACCACAGTAGCCCGTTATAACATTTGTACTTATTTTATTTAGCACTGACTATATCTAAAGCGGTTATGCAGCTTTATAACTAAAAAATGATAATCGAGCAATTGTGAGTGCTTAATTATGATAAACCACACATTTCCACTTACAGCATACGCGCTGCCAACACACTAATTTCTATCTCAGACTTTCTCAGCTTATTGTGCCGAGCGCTAAATATACGCACCGAAATGCCTGCCGTTAGGAACATTACCAAGGTATAAATAGCTGGCATCATCGACATATCGTAGTTAGATAATAGCGTTAATGCCATAAATATCGACAAGGTACTGTTTTGTAGACCGACTTCTAGTGTCACCGAAGTCCTTTGCGCTAAGTTAAGACCGAACCATTTGCTACTATAATAACCGAGCGCCATGGTCGAGAGGTTTAATAATAGCGATACAGGGCCGGTAGCGATAAAGGCATCGACAATGATATCGCGTTGTACATAACACAAAAACAGCACTAAAAACGTTAAAAATATCACCCCAAATCGAGACACATAGACTTGTGAGCGATCGGCGACTTTTGGTGCGTAGCGTTTAATCAGCATCCCAATGCTAATAGGTACAATCGTCAGTACCACTAAGGTAAGCACGGTTTTTACTACCGGCAATTCAAACTCACTACCGCTGCCCATAAAATAAATCAATGAAAAACTCAGTACAATGGGAATGGTAAATACCGTAATAACGCTGGCAATCGCTGTCATCGTCACCGACAGCGCCACATCGCCTTTAGCCAAATAGGTAAATAAGTTTGAGGTAGTGCCGCCCGGACACAGAACGAGGAGCATAACTCCGACGGCGTATTCTGGGCGTAATGGCATGATATTAGCTAGGGCAAAGCCAATAATTGGCAACAGTATCAGCTGATTGGTCAAGCCAATACCAACGGCTTTTGGGTATTTTAATACCCGTTTAAAATCATTGGTAATAAGGGTCAAACCCATACCCATCATGATTAAAAACAAGCAAATAGGAATAACAACGCTATTTACTAAGGTGACTAGAGCCAGACTTTCCATAACTACATCCCTGTAGATAAGACCTATTGCTAGGTCAATTTATAATGATTCAATGATGCCTGATTAGCAATCCTTGCTAATACGCTTGTCACTACCTGCTAATGCTTATAGATAACGGACATCACCCGTTTTAAACCATTCTTTTATAGCATATCTCATAGCATGCTATTGCTAACTATCAACAATTAAGAATTTATAAGGGGAGTATATAGGTCAAAAGTTAGGTTTAGCTGTTTTATTCAACAACTCGCCAGTCAAATGCAGAATACAGAGATTGAGTAGGAGTAAAAGGGATTGTAACGAGATTAAATGAGAGTGTTTAATGTGAGCTTTTGGATAATTTGGATTTTGATAATTGGCGTTAAATACTTTTAGTTAAATAGCTATGTAGAATTTCCAGTACTAAGCACTGCCGTACCGTAAGCGATCGCTTCGACCATACTACCCAATTGATTTATATTACTGACTTCAAGACGCAAACCATAAATATGATTATAGCCTTTTGCCTGTGCTTGGGTGCGCATACGTACTAGAGCTTCACGGCGGGCACGATCAAGCAAGGTCTCATAGGTGGTGAGATTTTTACCAAAGAAACTCAGCACTTTGGCAATGACCATTTTAAAATAATCTTGCGCAATAACGACGCTACCAAGCACCAACTCACTCTCAGACTGCGAGACCAGTTTTGGTACATAAAAACGCTCACTTGAGACAATAATATGGCTCAATTCAGCTTCGGCAATCGTCAATCTTGCCAAATGCTGACGCTCATGACGCGCACCAAAAAACCAGCCAACTATAAATAAGACCAGCAGCGGCGCATAGTTCATCAACATTTGGCTGAACGATTGATTCATGGAACGTCTCTTATCATCAAAAAGGCTACCTGTCAGTACTTGAACGTAGTCTTATTCACCAAAAGGATTAAAGCGTGGTAAATCATCAGGTGACTTTACTGTTGAAGGCTGAGCAACTGACGCCACAGGTTCTTCATATTGAGAATGATGATTTGATGACTGATTCGGCGGTTGATTCGTTGATTGATAGACAGGCTGTTGTGGCATCCGTATGGCTTTGACCGCTGTACCGTAAACAAATAGCTCAGAGGCACCTTGCGCAATACTAGAGGTCGAAAAACGCAGTCCAACCACTGCATCAGCGCCCAACGCCTCAGCTTTGACAATCATACGATCAATCGCCTCTTGACGCGATTCTTCTAACAGCTCCGTATAGGCAGTGAGCTCACCGCCTACGATGTTTTTTAGACCCGCAAATAAATCTTTACCAACATGCTTTGAGCGCACGGTACTGCCGTATACCACATCCAAGCGCTCAGTAATCTGATAGTTGGGCAAGTGCTCAAGATTGGAGAGTTGGACAGTCATAGTACAGCCTTATTGGTAACCTACAGAATTAGTGACTTACAGAATGATAAAAACGTATCGCCCGTTCAAGATAAAAGCGCGATACTTTAAAACGCATTAAAAAGCACATTGCTCAAATAATTTATATTGAGCAAACTCTTTAGTCGTTAGTATGGAACAACAAAAACAGCTCAGTTAAGTTGCCTTCAATGCTGTTTACCATTTGTACCATTTTATCTTGGTCTTTACGCATCTCAGCAAGCTCAGGGTCTTCATCATCGATACCACTCAGTACAATCATCGGCAAGGTCAAAACAGCCACATCTTCTGCGGTCTCTTCGTTTTCCATCCAATCACTGGCTTCATCACCATACATTGCATCCACAAAGCCAATCGACCAAGCAACGATATCTGAATCATCAGAAAAATCGACCGCCACTTCTTCATTGCCCGCATCTTCACCAAACGGTAGCTCAATAGGCGTCTCGTTTTTTAGCTCAGCGATGATCGACTCGCGCCAGCGCTGAATACCATCAATCACGTTTGCTGGAATCTCGCTCACATTATCTTCAAACAGTGCTTCTAACCAATTAGGCAGTGGACGCCCAATAACGGTCGCAGTCAAAAAACCATGAGTCGCAACACTATCAAGTACAAATGCGCTTTCTTCGTTGTCTAAATAATCGAGTAGTTCATCGAAACTAAGTTGGTTGGTCATGGTGTCGTTGTCCTTAAAAGATGGATTGCGTCATGCGCAATAAATAAGGGTTATATAAAATAACGAGAGGTATAAAGATGACGATTATCTTGAATAAGTCAATCTACCCAAAGATTTTTTAAATCAATCATTGCTAAAGTACAGCTGTGAGAAATAGCTGGTTAAATAGGTGCTGTTCACTATTGATACTATCAAAATCAGAACCCAACCAGCTTAGCACAGCACACTTAGGATAATTAGTTAACGATGGTTAGCTAATAGCCATAAGAGTGCAAATCAACACTTAAAAATTATTCGCAAAATATTTGCGTGATAACCTTATTATAGCGATGACGAATTAAAGTTCGTCATCATCCCAATCATCGCCATCTTCATCAAAATTATCGATATCGTCTAGATCATCTTTTAGCTCTTTAGCCAAACGTTTTTCTTCTAGCAGATTATCAATTAAACGACGCTTCTCAAGGCTACTTAAGCGTGTACGTACACTCGTCTCTGCTTCTTCAACCATCTTTGCATCATCATCATCAACGAAATCATCATCAAAATCGTCATCAATATCAGCATCACTCATGACCAACTCCTATCTTTTTTGGCAAAATTACTGAAAAGTTATCAATATATATATGCCTTATAAAGTCTCTATTAAGCCTTGTCAATGCTTTTTATTACTATGACGCATTTACAAGTCAACAACAAGACACTATTGGTCATTATCGCGCAGGCAATTGTAGACAATTTCTGCAAGTTAAATATAGTATCTAATCCTACTCTTCTGAGTCATCGATCATCAATACCGCATTACGTACATCGGCTAAACGCTGAATCATCGCATCATTGCCACCATCGAATATTGCACACTCACGCTCATAAACCGTCGTTGGACGCATGACGCTTTGTACTTGTACATGATGACTGATTTGTTTAAGACCACCATTCGGCAATAAAATCAGCATCTGCTCTTTTTTGCCGACGCTATCTAGCAGATGCGTCATGGCATCGACTTGGGCATTGTCACTCACACCAGCTTTGGCTGGCAGCGCAAATCGTGACAGCTCAATATGCTTATCATGAATAATTTTATTCAGCATCAAATATAGCTTGGCTAGCATCACGCCTGCCAATGCAACTTTTGCATGGCTATTCTCTGCTTTAAGCATCACATAAGCACCACTTTCATCAAATTGTGGTTCATTGAGTGCGCTCACGCCCAGCAACAATGGCTGTTTCAGTAACTCAGTCACCGCTTGGTTTAGTAGCTGCGTACAGAGTGCCAAATACGGCAGACGTTGAGACGGTGCCAAGCGCTCAAGCATATTAAACTCATCATGAAAGACAATCTGGACGCTGACACTATCAAATGCTCTGGTGGCAGACAATCGAGAGACATGATTGTTAGCATTCTGGCTACTGTCTTCTGCTTTATGAGCAGTAGGATCATTGACATCACTGTCTGTCATATTACTGGCAGCATCCGCAGTTGTACCGTTAGTATTATCATCGAGCGTCGAATCTTGATTCTGCTGGGTTCTGACATACTGATTGACAGCACTATGAATATCTAATTTACGCGTATTAGGTTGCTGGCTATACGCTGTACTGGCAGCTGCTTGACCATTAGATTGACCATCATGGACCAAACGATCACTTTGGCTAGTACCTGTCTCACCACTATCACCATCAGCAGCAGACATTGATTGACGACGTTCTCGCTCACGAGCATAACCACGCTGGTCGAGCTGCGTATATTGCTCGCGATGCAAGTCTTGAACATCGCGGCTGATGGCATTGATTTGCTCTCTGGTTGGACGAGCGATATAGCTGTAAATCAGCCACAGCAATAAATGCAGCACCATTGAACCAATCACAAATGGCCATTGCATGGCGATAATTTCACCCTTGCTAATATCCTTTAGAGTCAATGCCACACTACCGATGACTGCATCGCCTTTGGTTGCAATTTGGCTAATGGTATCACCCTGCTGCATCGGCGCATTGCCGACAGGCACCAAGATATCGCCATTATTGTCTTTAATCAGGATACGGGTTACGTCTTGTTCGCTGGTATAGCGGTTGGCAATGACACTTAAGCTGACGCGGTCTTTATTTTCTAAAGACAGGCGCGCTTCGTCAATGAGCTGAGCGACCATTTGCTCGCCTTTTTGCGCACGACTGTTGCTCAGCTGTTGATCGGTACTGATGACCAATAATAGGGTTTGCAAACAAAAACTAACCAGAAGAATGATGGCAAACAACCCTTGCCGCGGCGCTAAATAGGTCATGATATGGGAAACTTTTTTGGATAAATGGAGTTAAAAAACGAGGCTATTGCTCATTCGCTCATTTTTGCAAGAGTATGCAGCTATATTTGTTCAATTCAATACCGCATTGTCTAAATAATCTTTTTTTATAAGACTGATTATTTAACGCTGCCAGCATACAGTAGTTATGTTGTGCAATTATGTGTGGCGCAAGCATTTAAGCAGTATTTACGACTCGCTTACCCACTCATTGACATCTACTATATCACCATAGTAAGGGTTATGGCGTTAGCGAGTATCATAATTTTTTTGTAATGAGTCATTTCAATTTTACTGAGATTTTTTTGCAACAGTCGCCGTTTTATTTGCTGTTTTATTTGCTACTGATACTTTGCGTCTCATCTATAGTCGCTGCTTACTAAAGCTGTTATTATTCCTAATCTTATATCAGCATACAAGGGACAATTGAGCGATGCCAAACAATACCTCTTACTCGTTACCAAAAGACAGCAAAGCATGGCAACAGGCGGTTGATTCCGTGGCCTCGTTATTACCAGAGGGTACCAATTTACAGGATTTTGATGCACTACAATCCTTGCCTATTTTTGCTTTGATTGTGGTATTGCCGACGCATGTATCTTCACTTGATATCCACCAGTATGTGCAATCATGGGTTGATGAGCAGCCAAATTGGCATCTGGTCACGGTTGCAGAAGATGCGGATGCCAATTTTGTAGATGTTGAAATTGCTGATGTAGACACGGCGCAACCTTTTGCCAAACGTTCATTTATCGATGTGCAAGTATTCCGTTATTTATTGGTGCCAGTGACTGATACCCTGATGCATCCTGCCAAAAAAACTGCCGCCGCACATATCATTGATGACCAATTGACCACGCGTTTGCGTCGCGACTTGACTGAAGCTTATAACAACGCTCAAAACGCCGTCGTAAGCGATCATTTGGATGTTGTAGATTGTCATATCTTATCGGTCGGTCATATGCTGCGCACTCATAAGCTTGCCTGCTTTGATATGGACTCTACGTTGATTGAACAAGAAGTCATCGTTGAGCTGGCAAAAACGGCAGGTATTGGCGAGCAAGTAGAAGCCATTACTGAAGCCGCCATGCGGGGCGAGATGGATTTTGATGAATCTTTTGCGCAGCGCGTGGCGTTATTGCAAGGTATTCCAACCAGCGTGCTTGATGAAATTTGCAGTCGCTTAACCTTATCAACAGGTGCCTTGGCTACCATTAGCGCTCTAAAAGCTTTGGGCTATCATACGGTACTTGTATCCGGTGGCTTTACGTACTTCGCTCGCTATATCGCCGAGCAATTGGGTATTGATGAAGTGCACGCCAACCCATTGGATATCGAAGAAGGTGAAGTCACCGGTCATATACAGTTGCCTATCGTTAATGGGGCTAAAAAAGCGGCTATCGTCGCCCATACGGCTGAACGCCTAGGTATTACGATGTCTCAAGTGGTTTGTATCGGTGACGGTGCCAATGACTTACCGATGATAGCACTGGCTGATTTGGGCGTGGCTTTTAATGCCAAACCTATCGTACAAGCGCGCGCCGATGCCGCTGTGAATGTCACAGGGCTTGAAGGGGTGCTATATGCGCTAGGCTATCCTGCATTTGTACGCAGCAGTGAACGCAGCAAAGTTTAGCTAATTATAAAATATATCGAACCAAAAGCTGGGCTGATACATTTTAATTGGTCCAGCTTTTATGGTTTATTTTCTGCTTTACAGTGTTTTTTGGCGCTACTATACTGCCATTCACGATTGTCATTTCATATTGCCATGTTTATCTTTTTCAATAACTTTTATCTTATCCAGTAACTTTATCTTGTCCAATAAAAAGGATTGTCCATGACGGCATCACAATCACCACGGCCAGATGCCCAGTCATCTTCCACCCAGTTAGATAACCAACCTGCGGCTGACGAAAGTAGCCCGATTTATAAAAATAGCCCCAAGGAATTACTGGGTGTCTATGTGCGAGGGTTGGCAATGGGCGCGGCTGACATTGTACCGGGCGTCTCTGGTGGTACGATTGCGCTAATTGCAGGCATTTACGAGCGCTTAATTAACGCTTTGAGCAGTGTGGGTCCCAATCTTTGGCAGGTCTTTCGCCAAGAGGGTGGTATGAAAGGTTTAATCGCAGTATGGCGACAAGTCGATGCCACTTTTTTATTGTTCCTGTTGATGGGTATTGCCACCAGCCTTGCAACGCTTGCCGGTGTTATTAAGCATTTATTAGACAATCAGCCTTTAATGATTTGGTCATTCTTTTTTGGTTTGGTCATTGCAACTGTTTTTCTGTTATTAAGTGAGATTAAGCGCTGGAATATCGGACGGGCGCTCTTGTTCCTGCTTGGAGTAGCCAGCGCCGTTATCATTAGCAGCTTGCCTCTGATGAATACGACGCCAAGTTTGCCGTATTTGTTTGTTGCCGGTGCGATCGCTATTTGCGCGATGATATTACCAGGCATCTCAGGATCTTTTATTTTATTGTTGATGGGTGCTTATGACACGGTGCTCGAAGCGGTTCATACTTTAAACTTTGCTATTATCTTTACATTGGTGGCTGGTATGGCAACGGGATTATTGCTCTTTACCCGTATGCTCAAATGGTTATTGTCCCGTTATTATCAAACAACTTTAGCGCTACTTATCGGCTTTATCGCAGGATCGTTGGTCAAAGTCTGGCCTTGGAAAACAGATGCCCTAGGGACATTAAATAGTGAAGCAATTTATAACGTCATGCCATGGCATTACCCTACCGGCGCAGAGTGGTTAACGACCTTGAGCTTGATGCTGTTAGGTGCCATTCTAGTGACTGCCTTATCGCTTTGGGGTCGCCGTAGCCCTCGTCCTTAGTATCTGTCTACTCTTGCTATAGTCGATTCAATTTAAAAAGAATACAGTACTGCTGGGATAAATTTTGCGAAGCCTCTGGAGTGCAAAGCGCACAGCAAGCGAGAGAAATTTATACCAGCATAATGCTATTCTGAACATAACTCTTCTATATTGAACTCACTATATTAAATCTTACCATCAAAAAAAGCGCCCATATTAAGGCGTTTTTTTATTGTCTAAAACTGTGAGATTTACCATTTATTTTGCTAAATACTTTTAAAAAATCAAACGTCAGCTGTTGTCGCAAAGTCGCCTTCAGAGGCTTTAGCTTTCTGCTACAAACTTCCATAATAGCCTTGTTGGAATTCACCTTATGAAGAGCGAGATGAACAATGTTATTAACAATATTTTCTACATTTGGTAGCGAGGCGTTGAGTACAAGTGCCATATTGGGCTATGGTTTATTTTTAATCGCAGTTGTTGCTATTGCTGTGTCATCACAGCGCTGGTTGCTTTGGTATTTGTTTGGCGGCATGGGATACTGGTTAGCCGTAGAAATTATTCATAGTTTAGTGACACATTGGTTCTTATGGTCAGAATGGCACAATTATGTAATTGCTATGGGTATCAGTTGGCTGCCTTTGGGCGCATGGGTCTTGTATCGAGCGTTACGTTATGAGGATGTCAGTCGCAGCATGATACAAGAGCGTGAGCTACAAGCAGCGCGCTATATAGAGCATACACCCGTCTATGACGACGACTATCAGCCACGCTTTCATTAAACCCTGCGTTATCATATTGCTGTCATCGAATGTTACAAGATACTTAAGGCTCTCTACGTAACTCCTAAAGAATTGACACCTAGCAATCGTTTATAATCTACTTATATATTTGTCACAAAAATTGTTATAAAGTACGCATTATTTGCGTCTCATTTTTTAGGAGTTTGTCTATGTTTACTGTACCGGTTTTGGATATTAAGTCTGATCCATTAGATGTTTTATTAGCCGTGATTGGTTATCGTTTGTCTATGCTAGCTGATAGCGATAATGAAGATGTTAAAAAAATACTTGCAGATCGCAAGGTTATTATTGAGCTTGCTAGCACTGAAGCCGATGTGGCACGTTATTATAGCTTTGATAATGGTGAATTTAGCCAACATAGTGGTCATGCTAAAGAAGCTGACCTGACTATCAATTTTAAAGACTCTATGACAGGCGTTAAGCTTTTAACTAAAGGCAGCCTTCCTGCCTTTATGACTGCCGTACAAGAAGGCAACTTAAGCATCGAAGGCGATTACAGCCTAATGATGTGGTTCAATAAACTTGCTAAGCATATCGTGCCAGCCATTCCAGAAGAATGTAAACCTTATATCCAAAAAGCCAAGCCATATGCTTATAAAGCACAAAAACTTGCCAACCATTGGGTCGGCGTTGCTAAGCACAAGTTGGGTAAATAATCGAATAATCAGAAGCGATAGATAGATAGCTGTTACTGATAGCTGAATGACTGCTTCGCTAGTTTCTGATTTTCTAAAAAGGTTGCGCTATACTATAGCGCAACCTTTTTTATTGTAGATAGTACTACTAAAAAATTAAATCAGATGAGCGACATCCGATGTTTATCTTCTATGACCATGCTTAATATCTTTATAAAAGGATTTATATTATGTCAGCACTGCTTAATATCACAGAGCCAAATGACAACACTGATAGCAATGACAACGATTTTTTAGCATCACTACCGACCGATGCCACACAAGCCACTGCCGGCAAATACAGTCGCGAGCAAATTGCCCAATTGTTCGATTTACCATTGATGGATTTATTATTACAAGCGCAAACCATACATCGTCAGAACTTTAATGCCAATGAAGTACAAATCAGCACCTTGTTGTCTATCAAGACTGGCAACTGCCCTGAAGATTGTGGCTACTGCTCACAATCCGGTCATCACCGCGATAAAACCAAGCTGGTCGCTGAGAAGCGCATAGAGGTGGACAAGGTGATTGCCGCTGCCAAACGCGCAAAAGCCACTGGTTCATCACGATTTTGTATGGGCGCAGCATGGAAGCACCCTAGTGCCAAAGACATGCCTTATGTGGTCGAGCTGGTCAAAGAAGTCAAAGCCTTAGGGCTTGAGACCTGTATGACTCTAGGTATGCTAGATACTGATCAGGCCGCACAACTGGCAGACGCAGGACTGGATTACTACAATCATAATTTGGATACGTCTAGAAGCTACTATGAGCAAGTAGTCAGTACGCGCAGCTACGATGAGCGTCTAGATACCATCACCAACGTACGCAACTCAGGTATCAACGTCTGTAGTGGCAATATCGTCGGTATGGGTGAGAGCCGTGACGACCGCATTGACTGGGTGCACGAGCTACTAAAAATGCCTAAAGCACCAGAGTCTATTCCAGTCAACTTATTGGTGCCGATTCAGGGCACGCCAATCGGTGATAAGGTCTTGGCAGAAGGTCAATTGTCAGTGCTTGAGTGGATTCGTACCATTGCTGTGACACGTATTTGCTGTCCAAGTAGCTATGTACGTTTATCTGCTGGTCGCGAAAGCTTATCTGACGCTGAGCAAGCATTAGCATTTATGGCAGGTGCCAACTCATTCTTTTATGGTGACAAACTGCTGACCACGGGTAACGCCAGTCAATCAGGCGATGATAGACTCATGCGCGAGCTTGGCTTAACCAAGCAGTTTGCCGCTCCTCGCGCACCAAAGCAAGTGCCTGTCATGGACGCCATGAGCGGTCATCAATCACAAGTTGTTTTGGCTAGCTGAGGCTGAGTAGTTTTGGCTTAACGCTACCATTATCAGATAATCTGCGCTAAGCTTGCCCGCGTTTATCATTGCTTAAAATAACCAAAGAGACTTCAGCATGGCAGATTATTTTAATTGGATTAAAGCGGCACACATTATATCCGTGGTGTGCTGGTTTGCAGCGATTTTCTACTTGCCGCGCCTATTTGTCTATCATGCAATGAGCGATGATAAGATCAGTCAAGAGCGCTTTACTATCATGGAGCGCAAGCTCTATCGCGGCATCATGACGCCAGCTATGATAGCGACGTGGGCTTTTGGGTTATGGATGGTGTTTTTGGGTTGGGACGTCTATAAAACCCAAGGCTGGCTACACGTAAAGATCTTTCTAGTTATTCTATTATCTGCTTATCATGGCGCTTGTGGTTTTTATCGTAAAAAGCTGGTCGATAACCCGCAATATAAGTCGCATATATTTTGGCGCTGGTTTAATGAAGTACCCGTCTTTGCTTTAGTCATTATTGTGATTCTAGTGGTGGTTAAACCGTTCTAAAATTTGCTCTAGTATAGGCAATGCTTAATAAAAAAGCGTCCCTCACTTGATGAAGTGAGGGACGCTTTTTTATGTTTGAATAAACTAGATTAAGAAGGTCTATATTACACGTTCGGGCGCATAATTTGATAGACATTGCTCAAATCATAAACACGATAGCGCGCAGGCTCGCGGCGGCTTTCACCAGCATAGCTTAATATCAGCGCTTGCTTTGCTTGCTCATCAACCCAGCCGACAAACAATCCGCTGTGCTCGACACCGTTATAACCATGATTGATATAGTAGAGCCAGTCACCAACTTCGATTTCACCACTATTGGCATAAGGACCTTGACCATAGGTACCTTTATGGATAGTATCGCGCGTCACCCCTGCTCGTTTAAATACTGCATTCAGATAATCCCAGCAGCCGCCTTGAATAATCGTACGCTCGTTCAGCGCCATTTTACGGGCAGTGCTAATTACTTCACGAGCAGCCAGACTACTTTGCGTTTCGGCATTACTGAGTAACGGTAGATACTCGCTATCGACATTATCATAGTTGCCTGATAAAAATGCCGGCAAAACTGATGATACTTGGCGTTGTACTTCAGGATAACGATAATTAGGTTGGTTGTTGCTAACATAAGCATTTTGGTTAGAGTAGGTTTTATTAGCATAGCTACTATTAGAATAACTTGGTTGTGTATTGTCTGTATTCGAACGATAACTATTAGAAGTACCAGCACGTTGGATAGTGGATCGCGTACTGATTTTAGCAGCAGGGACAGCGGGGTACGATGGTGTATAGCGGGCGCTATAATCAGTTAGAGAAGATTTTTGAGCAATTAAGCTGCTCATACTATCGGCGTGAACTTGACCGACTGCACCCAGAGTAAGTAATAATGCACTGCACGACGTTGTGATTGACCAAATGGGCAAACGCGACATGACTAGCTCCTTGTCAATATAGTATCAATAACCATAGTAGCGATAACCGTATTCATTATAAGTATGATGAGATTTTTCAATCTTACTTATAAACCATTTGGACAGGATTCTGCAAGCCTTATCACGCTTAAATAAACGATAAAAGGTATAAATATCAGGATAAGCGGTACACAAACGAGGCAAGATGAGCGGGTTAAAAAACTTTAACATTAAAAAAACCTTTAATAATAAAGGTCTTAATCGCTGCTCATTTTGATATTAACATGACGTTTGGTCAGTGTTTGACCTTGCAAGATCGCTTTGGTAGCAGTGGCTTCTTGGATATTATCAAAACCACTAATACGATATTTGCGCCTAGTATCCTCATCAACGATTTCTAATTGCTCGCCTACTAGACTTATCGTATCGCTGTCAGTTAGCTGAATAGGCATACGCTTGCCTTGGTTGTCATGTACCAGCTCACCAGCACGCACCCATAAGATGCCGCTACTAATATTACCTGCTGTCGCTTTTTTATGCTGTTGACGCTGCCGATTAAAAAAGAAGCTACCGATAATCAGCAGTGCAAGCGCACCAATTGACCATCGTACCGGCAACAAACTCATCGCCAGCGCGACGCATACTGCACCTACCAATAACGCCGCACCAAACCAAAACAACCCATTGTCTAATGCTTGGGGCTGTCCTTGTAAGGTAATTTTGGCGCCGTCATCAGTCAGCTTAAGCATGCACGTTTACCTATAAAAAAGCAGTGAAAGTATTATAAAAATATGAATAGTAAGCCGTATTGCGGTCTTATATGACTACCAACCTAAGGCAGTTTTTTGCATAGCAATCAGCTCAGCGATGCCTTTTTCGGCTAGAATAAGCATGTCATCAGCTTGAGCACGAGTAAATGGCTTTTCTTCCGCCGTCCCTTGTAGCTCAATAAATTCGCCTTTTTGGGTCATCACCACGTTCAAATCCGTATCACAGCTGGCATCTTCTTCGTAGTTTAAATCCAAGTACGCTTTACCATCTTTCATACCAACAGAAACGGCAGCAACCAAACCAATCAATGGATCCGCTTTTAGTTTCTTAGTTTTTTGGATGCTCTCTAAGGCATCGATAAGGGCAATCGCGGCACCGGTCACACTAGCAGTACGAGTACCACCATCCGCTTGTAAGACATCACAATCTAGGTAAATGGTATTTTCACCAAGCTTACTCAAATCGATCATGGCACGTAAACTACGACCGATTAAACGCTGGATTTCTTGGGTACGACCTGATTGCTTACCGCGAGCCGCTTCACGTTGATTACGAGTATTGGTCGCGCGTGGCAACATGCCATACTCAGCCGTGATCCAGCCTTTGCCTTTACCCTTGAGCCAGCGTGGTACGCCAGACTCTACACTTGCGGTGCACAGTACTTTGGTGTCGCCAAAACTGACCAATACTGACCCTTCAGCATGCTTAGTATAATGGCGCTCAAAGCTGATTGAGCGAAGTTGATTAAGCTCACGGTTGTCAATACGCATAAAATTCCCTAGTACGAAGTTGTAAAAGCAGTGTTATAAAATAAGAGGTTTAGATTTAAATTTATGGTTATGTGGTTAGCCAATCAGTATTTCCAGCAAATTTATTTATTAAAATAAATGACAGCTGAATGCTCTAGCAGGGCTAAATGTTAGGTTATCCTAACGTGACAACGGTGCAATAGCAAGATTCACACAAGCTATCACACCGCTGTCTTGATTAAAAATAGCTGTAAAAGTTATTCTAAACCTTCCATCTTACGCAATTCTTTACGCAGGATTTTGCCCACGTTTGATTTTGGTAATTCGTCAACGAATTGAATATGACGTGGACGCTTATAGCCGGTCAGTTGTTTTTTGCCAAAATCAAGCAGCTCTTGCTCGGTCACATTACCTTTTTTGACCACATATAGCTTTGGATCTTCGCCACGATCATCATTTGGAATCCCGATCGCGCCGCACTCTACTATCCCTGGATGCTCGCTCATGGCTTCTTCGATTTCATTTGGATAGACATTAAAACCAGAAACCAAAATCATGTCTTTTTTGCGGTCAACAATTTTGATAAAGCCTTTTTCGTCCATAATGCCGATATCGCCTGTTTTAAGATGACCACTGGCAGTAAAGCTTTCAGCCGTTTCTTCGGGGCGGTTTTGATAGCCAATCATGACTTGTGGACCTTTGACACAGATTTCACCACGCTCACCGATAGCCACCATGTTTTCATCATCGTCAATCAAAATGACATCGGTACTAGGGGCAGGAATACCAATCTTCCCGGTAAATTCAGCAATGGTCATTGGGTTAAAGGCAACCACTGGTGAGGTTTCAGACAAGCCATAGCCTTCAACGATAGGCAGACCAGTGATCTTATGCCACTCTTTTGCCACACTTGGGAGTACCGACATACCGCCACCGATAGAGGCTTTTAAACTAGAGAAATCCAGATCTGCAAAACTTTCTTTATGTACCAAGCCATTAAACAAAGTATTTACTGCAGGGATAAAGGCCGGTTTGTATTTGCCCATCTCTTTAATCAAACCATCAAGATCACGCGGGTTTGGAATCAGCAAACCAGCACAACCTTGGTACATGCTATACATCCCGCAAACCATAAACGAGAACACATGGTATAGCGGTAGTGCGGTCAAAAGCACATCAGTAGCGTCTATATCCTCTTCAAAAGCGCTGTCCATGAGCGCGCTAATCTGTAGCATATTGGCGATTAAGTTGCCATGAGACAGCATCGCACCCTTAGCTACCCCAGTTGTACCACCGGTATATTGCAATAATGCCACATCGCTTAAGTTCAAATCAGGACGCTGATATTTGCTAGCTGATACGGCACTTAATGCCTGCTTAAAGCTCGTGCTCTCTGGCAAACGATACGCGGGAATCATTTTTTTGACATGGCGGGCGACCAGATTGACCACGGGTCCTTTGATCGTGCCTAACATATCGCCAATTTTACAGACGATCACATGCTTCACTTGACCCTTATCTTGCGCATCTTGATAAGTTTTTGCAAAGTTTTCGACGATGAACAATGCTTTGGTGCCACTGTCATGCAGCTGATGCGATAACTCGCGGCTGGTATACAAAGGATTGACATTGACCAGCACCATACCTGCGCGAATGATACCCAAAGCCACCACAGGATACTGCAAGATATTGGGCATCATGACACCGACTTTATCACCCTTTACGAGCCCTAATGACTGTAAATAACTGGCAATTTGACGACTGTATAAATCCAATTGCTTAAAGGTAATAGAAGCACCCATGCAGATATAGGCAGTTTTCTGTCCATAACGGCTGAAATTACGCTCGAACACATCAAGTAAAGAGGTACTGTCATCTGGCATCTCAATGGTAGCATTAATGCCATAGCGCTCATAAGCACTTAACCATGGACTGTCACTCGCTATCGTCGGCATAGTAGGAAACGCGTTCGTTCCAGCCTTTGATTGAGTATTGTTCGCAGCTTTATGGTCTGTCATCTCTTTATTGATATTATCAGTCATAATTTTCCTTAAATGTGGCCGTTAAAATATAGAATATGTCTAATTAAATCACCGTGGTCGTTAGTCACTCATTTGCAAAATCAAAAACTTGTGAATAAGAAGTCTTTTCGCTCATAAGCAAACAGATCTTATCATTCACAAATCTTTTAAATCAAAATTATCACCTTCACACTCCACTCTATTATTTACTATAAAACCGTTAAAGCTAACACAGCTACAGTGCTTTATAGTGATCATGCTGTGAAAGCTCTGGGCTAAAAAATCCACACTTTTATCGTTAAGTGCAAAAAATATCGATACGGACTATATCAGCTTTATGGAGAATTCTCTATGAATACCACCAAATCATAATAGGAAAACAAAAAAATGATAAGGCCCTATATAAGCGACCTTATCATCATTGATAACCATCTTTTACAACAATATATCATAGCTATTTTTACTGGCTGTTTCTACTAACTGCCACATCAACTATTAAGCGGTTTTCATCCCTGCTTCTTACTAACAGATAAAGATGAAAGCAGATAAAAAGCGCTTTGAACTTGATGGTAAATATTCTAACCGTGGTTCTTTTCTTCAAGTACGCGTAGATCTTTATGTAAAATCTTACCGACGTTCGATTTTGGCAACTCATCGATGAACTCAACGTAACGCGGACGCTTATAACCGGTTAGGTTTTCTTTGCTATAGGCAAGCACTTCTTCTTTCGTCAAGCTGTCATCACTACGCACCACATAAATCTTCGGTACTTCGCCACTCTTTTCGTCTTCGACACCGATGACACCACATTCCAAAATCTTTGGATGGGCGGACATCACATCTTCTACTTCGTTTGGATACACGTTAAAGCCTGATACCAAAATCATGTTTTTCTTACGATCAACAATTTTAAAATAGCCTTCTTCATCCATCACACCGATATCACCGGTACGGAAATAACCGTCAGACGTCATGACTTCAGCCGTAGCATCATCACGTTTCCAGTAGCCTTTCATCACTTGCGGACCACGAACACAAATCTCACCGCGCTCACCAAGGGCTACTTCATTGCCTTCTTCATCCAAGATAGCCATGTCAGTCGCTGGCATCGGCAGACCGATATTGCCTGAGAATTCACCATTACCCTGTGGGTTTGCAGACGCAACCGGAGAAGTCTCTGACAGACCATAACCTTGTACAATCACGTTACCAGTAATTTTTTGCCATTTCTCAGCAGTATCTTTTAGAACCGCCATGCCACCGCCCATAGACATCTCAAGCTTGCTATGATCTAAGGCTTTAAATACCTCACTGTTCGCCAATGCATTAAACAGGGTATTAACTGCTGGGAAAAACGCAGGTGGGTAATCTTTATAAGCCTTGATCAAGCTTGCACCATCACGTGGATTCGGCACCAGTAGACCGATACAGCCGCGATATAAGCCGAACATGCCACAAACGGTAAATGAGAAGATATGATACAGCGGCAATGCCGTCATGATAACGGGTTGCTCAGCCATACCGTCAAATTTATCGAAAGCATCACCAAGATAGGTATCACACTGAATCAGATTGGCAACTAAGTTGCCATGGGTAAGCATCGCGCCTTTGGCAACACCCGTGGTACCACCGGTATATTGCAGAACAGCAATATCATCAAGGCAGATATTATCTGGACGTTTATAATTTTTCGCCGGAAAACGATTCAGTGCCGTTTTAAAGTTGGTGCTGCTTTTAAGGTTATAATCAGGTACCAGTTTTTTCACATGGCGCACGACCATATTGACAATAAAGCCTTTCAACGGGCTCATCAAGTCGCCCATCGAGGTTACGACGACATGGTCAACCAAGTCTTTACCAATCTCTTCATAGGTTTTGGCAAAGTTCTCTAAAATAAATAAGGCTTTGGTATCAGAGTCTGTTAGCTGATGCTCAAGCTCTTTTGAGGTATAAAGCGGATTGACGTTGACCAAGGTCATACCCGCACGCAGCACACCCAATACTGCAACCGGTAGCTGCAAAATATTTGGCATCATAACGCCGACTTTATCGCCTTTTTTCAGCCCAAGTGACTGCAAGTAGGCAGCAATTTGTTTACTATAGCGATCTAAATCTTCGTAGGAAAGCTTGACGTCCATACACACAAACGCTGTTTTACCAGCATGTTTAACAAAATTTCGTTCAAATATATCGATTAAAGAAGTATTGGCGGCTGGCATATCAATATCATATTGAATACCAAGCTTTTCGTAAGTTTTTACCCATACTTTATCGTTACGACGGATCTGGTTACCTTGATTTTCCATAATCTTACTTCTCCTAATAAATAATGCGCTGCTGTAAACCCATAATTATCACAATGTGATAAACGTACAAAGACTCGGTGTGCAAGCTCACCATAGTGATGGCAAGCAAGGCTGGCGGTGCAAAGATATTGTGATGAGTCAACAATTTAGCGGTAAATAGCCCTTTATTGTTTAACATACACACTTTATACAAACTACTCAATACAAAAAAATGCTACTTGAGTTCGTAAAGTGACTTGACGGTCAATATTTACATTTATATCAGTGAGTTAATTAGGATTCCGAGCAAATAACCCACTTTTTGTTGATAAGTATTTATCGTCTATTCGTAGATAGAATCCATTAAAATGTGGAAGTGACATTGAGCAAAACGATAAGCGCTTAGCCTGTACACTGCTTGCCTGTATCGATTTTATGATTATGAGCATTATTAAGGCTATATGGATGAAAATGTAAATGTGATAAGTAAGAGAATAAAAAACAGTAACATGAACGACACTCATCTTAGTTTCTAAAAACTATCGACCAAAACATTACAGGATCATCATGCTTCATAAGACCATTAGCTTAAGCACGTCATGCACTGTCGTTTATACTGAGTAGTGGCTTTTTAATTGCACCAATATCCTTTAGGATAGCACTATCCTATTTGCACGATTGCACCGATTTTTTATACCTATTAAAACTGATAAGTGAACCCTATTTTATGTCCGATGTTATCGATCACACGCTTGACTCAATCCTTGCAAATGAACCAATGGATACGCGCTCAGTGGCAGAGTTCGCTGAGCAAGCCTATCTTAATTATGCCATGTACGTCATCATGGATCGGGCGCTGCCAAATATTGCTGATGGTCTAAAGCCTGTCCAGCGCCGTATTGTTTATGCCATGAGCGAGCTTGGGCTAAAATCGACAGCGAAGGCGAAAAAGTCTGCGCGTACCGTTGGTGACGTGTTGGGTAAATATCATCCGCATGGCGACAGCGCTTGTTATGAAGCGATGGTACTGATGGCACAGCCTTTCAGCTATCGCTATCCGCTGATCACTGGTCAAGGTAACTGGGGTAGCCCAGATGATCCGAAATCATTTGCCGCCATGCGTTATACCGAAGCTAAAATGTCTGCTTATGCCAATACCTTGCTCGCGGAACTTGGTCAAGGTACGGTTGATTGGCAAGATAACTTCGATGGTACGATGTTGGAGCCAACCACCCTGCCTGCCCGCCTGCCCAATATTTTATTGAATGGAACAACTGGTATCGCCGTCGGTATGGCAACGGATATTCCGCCGCATAACCTGAATGAGGTGGTACGCGCGGCGATTCGTCTGCTCAAAAACCCTGAGCTGTCGGTTAAGCAATTAACTCAATCGATACCAGCGCCTGATTTGCCAACCCCAGCTGAGATCATCACCAGCAAAAAAGACTTGCAAGCGATGTATGAGACTGGACGTGGCAGCTATAAAATGCGGGCAACCTTCCATATTGATCCGAAAGAGAAAAATCTTGTTATCATCGATGCGCTTCCTTACCAAGTCTCAGGCAATAAAATTCAAGAGCAAATCGCCAAGCTGATGACCGATAAGAAGCTGCCGTGGATTACTGATATTCATGATGAATCAGATCACGAAAACGCTTGCCGTATCGTGCTTGAGCTAAAATCAACACGGGTCGATGTCGCTCGCGTCATGAGCCATTTATTTGCCAGTACCGACCTAGAAAGCAATTACCGCGTCAATATGAATATGATTGGCCTAAATGGTAAGCCGCAGGTTAAAAACCTTAAAGAAATCCTTGAAGAATGGCTCATCTGTCGCCGCTCAGTGGTCACGCGCCGCTTGCAATATCGCCTCGATAAAATTGATAAGCGCTTACATATCCTCGCAGGTTTGCTGATTGCGTATCTGAATATCGATGAAGTTATTCGCATCATTCGTGAAGAAGACGACCCAAAATTATCATTAATGCAAGATTATGACCTGACTGAAATACAAGCCAATGCTATCTTGGATATTCGTCTGCGTCAGTTAGCAAAGTTAGAGGAGATTGAGCTGCGCCGCGAGCAAGATGATTTAGCTGCTGAACGCGCCATCATTCAAGAATACTTGGACAATCCAGATAGCCTGACCAATCTAATGATTGATGAGCTCACCGCCGACATGAAAGAACACGGTAACGAGCGCGTATCGCAATTGGCAGAACGCGAAGAAGCGCAAGCGCTCAAAGAATCTGACCTCGTACCAAGCGAACCTGTCACCGCTATCCTATCGAAAGCCGGCTGGATTCGTGCGGCTAAAGGTCATGACGTTGATGCTGCTGGCATGGCTTATCGCTCAGGTGACAGCTACCAAGCCCACGTTCGCGCTAAATCTAATGAGAAGATCTACGTGCTCGATAGTACCGGACGCAGCTATAGTATCGATGCGCATAGCCTCGCTTCTGCTCGTGGTCAAGGTGATCCGCTGACCAGCGTCTTAAAACCGCCAGCAGGGGCAACTTTTGAGCAATTGCTTACTGGCGACAATGACCAGCGTATTATTTTAGCCAGCTCGCAAGGCTATGGTTTTATTAACACCATTGGTAATCTAGATAGCAATCAAAAAGCCGGTAAAAATATCATTAACCTAGCTGCTGATAGTCGTTTATTACCTATCGCCCGTATTGATGCTCAAACTGAGGTGATTGTAAGCTCTGAGAATAATGGCATCCCTGCTAGCGAAAATAGCTCTACTCTCGATCATATCGCTGTGGTCACCAATGCTGGCTATTTATTGATATTTGCGCTTGATGATTTGCCTGAACAGGCTCGCGGCAAGGGTAATAAGATGATCAACCTAAAAGGTGATGAGGAAGTGCTTACCATCACGCCACTCAGTAAACAGGGCAGCTTAGTCATTACTGCTGGCAAGCGTCATGTGACCTTAAAGCCAATGGACTTAGCAAACTATACTGCTAAACGTGGCAGTCGTGGTGGTCAGTTGCCACGAGGCTTTCAAAATGTGACGAGTGTTGAGGTAGCAGAATAAGATGTATCGTTTCGATATTTAAGATCTATTAATGAGCCTAAAGCCGCCTATACGCCCTGTATAGACGGCTTTAGGCTATCTAAAGCGCATTGTCTTGATAGTAAACGCATAATAGTCATTAAAATTTGCTGGATTCGCTATCCTCAAAGATAGCTTTTAGAAAGCTTGTAATCTGAGCACTGCTCATAAGATACGGATTATAATCAAGACCTGCTGAGAAGCTTTTTAATGCGTATTCTTCATTTTCAGCGCTTGATGTTAGATGTTTGATTAAAAACCCATCCCATTGACGCGATTCTATTTCTTCTATATTAGCAATATTAGGAAAAATGGTTGAATGCTTGTCAAGTATCTTTTCTAAAGCGATGCTGATAGCAGGCCTTGTTCCTTGAAAGCTTTGAACGAAATAACCTTCGCTAATAACTAAAGCTGAAACTATATCGTTTTCTTCAAAGTATCTTCGCCAATACTCAAGAGCACGAGTCAGCTCTATTCCCGAATCTAGATCGACATTCTTGGCGATGTATGTCATGTTGATAAGAATATGCTCGCCATGCGTTTTTCTGTTTTCTGAAGGTTGGCTTGTTGTTATATGCATGAAAAACCTTATTTATAAAAACCCAATCTAATTTAAGATACACTTCAAAATAAAGTATGATTAATAATATTTTTTCGTTTCTTAATATTTTTTTGTCATCTAGCATTATTGCTTTCTAGAAACACGCATTGAAATTTTAATGAGATAAAATACTGATACTTCTCAGAGTACAATTGTACTATAAAACTTAGCGCCATTACTCCGATATCATTATTCTAATAGTCCACAAGTCTACTCTTTATTTTCCTATAGCATTGTTTTATGTCTAACATACGCATAACCCACGCTTATTTATATAGTCTAATCTAAATAAAACCGATACAATCCTATTAACAATTGCATTTAATGAAATAAACGATGACTTATTCAATAGACTATCGCAAGCAGGTACTTTCTAGCATCGCTAATGGTATGACCATACGTGAAGCTTCCCTGTTTTATGGACTTAGCACCAGCACCATTCACAGCTGGCAGCAGAATTTAGCCCCTAAAACAACCAGAAATAAAGCACCGACTAAAATACCTGATGACGCATTGATTGAAGACGTAAGAATATTCCCTGATGATTATAACTACGAAAGAGCTCGTCGATTAAATTGTAGTAAAACGGGCATCTTCAATGCTCTAAAGCGTCTTGGCATCAGTCAAAAAAAAGACACTGGAGCATCCAAAAGCATGTCTGATAAAGAGAGCTCAGTATCAGAGTAAGCTTAGTAGCTTTATGCAGCAAGGTTATCCCATAGTATATATGGATGAAAGTGGCTTTGAGGCTGAAACTATCAGACCTTATGGCTATGCACCGATAGGTAAACCCTGTATCGATAGCTACAACTGGCAAGCAAAAAAACGTACCAACGTCATCGGTGCTCTCTATGAGAAAGTACTGTTTGCGCTTGATTACTTTGAACAGAATGTCAACAGCCATATATTTTATGACTGGTGCAAGTTCACGCTTATTCCAAGTCTCAAGACTAAATGCGTGATTGTCATGGATAATGCTCGGTTTCATAAAAATAAGCGTATTCAGAGATTACTGAACAGGCATGGCCATCGCATTCTATGCCTGCCACCCTACAGTCCTGATCTCAACCCCATTGAAAAGAAGTGGGCACAAGCAAAGTTTTTACGCCAAGGTTGGATGGAGAATAATCTGCCTAAACTATTTCATGATATAGGCTGTATCGATTTTATAACGACTTAACTATAGTTCAGATATTGAAAATGAAACTATACTGTCTTTTTTTATTTAGAAACTTAGACCATTAAACATAACCTTATAATAAATTGATACTGTTAATTTAGTCACATCGTTTAGGGTTTTTGTTAACTTTTAAAATATGCATTAATCTACGGTATCACTAGCAAAGCAAACACCCGATCAGTAGTCAAATTTACAACATTATAGGTTAATCTATAGATGGTTATATCTTTAGACGTATTGTAGTAGTATCTGAATTATTAGTATTAAAACAACTAAAACATAATAGGATAATCATGTTTATCGAAGACAAAATCGCCACAGATATTACGGCTACTCAAACTCTTACCCCAAAAATCATATTTTTTGATATCGATGATACCTTAAGTCGAAACGGTGAAATTGCGCCACAGAATAAAGCCACCCTTGAAGCGCTCGCTCAGACTGATATTAAACTGGTGATTTCGACCGGGCGTTCCAAAGCCATATTGCCTGCTGATATATTAGCCTTGCTTGAAGCTGATGTATTGGATGCCATTATCTGTATGAATGGACAATACAGCTTTAATAAAGAGGGCATGATTAGCCATTATCCATTAACCGATACGCAGACCAACAAGATTGTAATGCTGTGCCAAAAAAGTGAACTCATTCACAAATTTGATTCGGCAACGCATATTGCATGGTCACATGAAAACGCGCGCCTGCGTGAATACAATGCGATAACATCTAATTCTATCCTTGACCCAGATTATCATAAGGCAAATACGGTTTATCAATGCTCTGTGTTTTTTAACAATCAAGAAGAGAAAATGCAGGAAGTTGACTTTGCCCAAGATGATTTGAAACTGGTGCATTGGCATCATATTGGCGCAGATATATTACCAATCGAGGCATCTAAAGCACGCGGTATCATCGATTTGTGCCTGCATTACGATATTGATGCAAAGGATTGTATGGCATTTGGTGATGGGCTCAATGATTTAGAGATGTTTGATTTGGTCGGCTATGCGGTGGCAATGGGCGATGCAAAACCTGAACTGATCGCACGTGCGGATTTTGTCACTGGGACGATTGAGGAGCATGGAATACAAGCGGTACTCGATCATTTGCATATAGCATCTTAGATGTTTTTGTAGGCTAGGCTTTTAGCCTAGCACCAAATTCTAATAACTCTAGAAAGCTGGATTAAAAACCTAGCTTGCACCGCTCAATAAAATCTATCACGATTGGTGTATACCCCTTTAATAAAATCGAACTCACGCCAAAAATCATGCATAAAGACATTAGCGCCACCAAACACGACTTTTACTCCATTTTCAACCTCCCAACCCCAGCTATACATAAGATTTATCTTTTGATAGTTTATTACTTCTTCAGGAAATGGAATCGTCAATAAGTACTTACCTTTTTTATCATATAACTTTGCTAGAAATTTAGCATTTTCAGAGCGTCTTTCTTTATTAAATATTATAAAATAGTTGCAATTTTCGTGATATATAACATCACCATACTCAAAGTCAATGTCGAATTTGCTTATTAGTTCTAACTTTTGAGAAGTGTTGAGTTCCATTTTTATCCTCTGCTATTAGCTCATTACAAACCCCAAGAATACGATCAGCCATGCTATTTAGATTTTGTAGGATATTCTCCGTCTACAAAATCTAAATTAAAATTAACCCCTTCTCATAACCAATCCATAGACCCAACTGCCTAGCTTATAAAATCCAACAGCAACTAAAATAAAGAGTAATGCAGCAATTAAATAAGCCAAAAAAGTGGGTAAATTGGTCAACCAGCCAATAGTGAATGCCACGCCAAGATAAGCTTCCAGTGGCCAGCTTAAAATCGGCGTATCCATACCAAAATTAAAGAAAGCAATGAGGGCGCATAGACCTAGCACGGCGGTTATAATTCCAGCAAGTTTACGGTTAGTCATCTCATCTCTCTTATATAATCAAATTAATTTAGTTAGCAAGTAGTGCCATTATTAAGGCATCGTTAAACCGCCATCAACGGCGATAGATTGACCAGTAATAGCTGAGCTTAAGTCAGATGCCATCAATAGTACTGAATTTGCAAAGTCGGCAACTGAGGTTGCTTGGCGAAGTGGTGTGGTGGTGGCGATATAATCAAACACTTCTTCAGTGGTTAATTTACTAGCGTCAGTCGTTTTTAATAGTCCACCTGCTAGCAAGTTCACACGAATACCATATTGCCCAAGCTCCGCTGCTAGATTACGCGTTAGACCAATAAGCGCTGATTTGGCCGTTGTATAGTCGTAATAAGTGACGACCGGATTATAGACAAGGTTGGTTGAGATATTGATAATCTTACCCATCTGCTGAGTTTTCATTTGCGGTAATACCGCTTGTACTGTATTGACGGCACCTTGGACAATGCCGTCAATTTGCTGAGAAAAATGTGCCCATTTCACAGTCTCAATACTGGTGTAATCAGCACTCGGGTTAAACTGATAGCTTGGTAAAGCATTATTAACTAAGATATCAATACATCCGAAACGTTCTATAACTTCTGCTGCCATTGCTTGCATTTGTGCTAAATCAGTTACATCCCCTTGATAAGTAAAAGCACGCCCACCTTCTGCTTCGATATCAGCAACCACTTTTTCAGCCGCCTCTTTACTATGCAAATAATTCACGCAAACGCTCGCGCCTGCCGCTGCCATCTGCATGGCGATTTGAGCGCCGAGACCACGACTGGCGCCTGTGACGATAGCAACTTTATCAGTAAGAAGTGCCGGAATAACGGTTTGAGCCATGATGTTGTATCCTTTATTATTATGTTATGGTTAGAGTATGACTATACTTAAAGAGCTCTGGCTAAAGACCAAGTCACGCTTATCATAGCATGATTGATTGCTATCACTTCATGAGCATTACTCCTAGCATTGGCTAGTGCTGAACGCAGTTAAATCACTGCCCTGTAAATTTCGACTTACCATGATCATAACCGTATAATGAATTAATTTTATGACGGATCATGCGCCCGCTTTTCACCTTTTGCCCTAATTTAGGAGAGACATTTTGTCCCATTTATCTTCATCCAATTGGTCTACTCGCACCTCTATTAAAATACTGCCGAAAGCATTGCTCTGTGCCGCCATCGGGCTCTCTATTACCAGCTGTAGCAAATCTGATAACGCGCCTGTCGATAGTTCTATTACCAGCGATGTCACGTTGAACCTTTATAACTGGTCAGAGTATATGCCGCAAGAAATACTTGACGGCTTTACTGAAGAAACCGGTATCAAAGTCAATTACACCACATTTGACTCTAATGAAGCCATGTATGCCAAGCTAAAGCTGCTTGATGATTCTAGCCAATACGACTTGGCGATTCCATCGACGTATTATGTCGAAAAAATGGCAAAAGAAGGTCTGCTACAAGAGCTTGATAAGTCTAAATTGAGCAATTTTAAAAACCTTGACACTTCTTTTACCAATACCAAAGTTGACCCAGAAAACAAATACTCGATTCCTTATATGTGGGGCAGCACCGGTCTTGCTATCAATGGCGAGACGGTTGATCCAGCCACGGTCAATAGCTGGAATGATTTATGGCGTCCTGAGTATAAGGGTCAAGTGATGCTGATGAATGATATGCGCGAAGTGTTTGGCATGGCGCTATTAACCCTAGGCTACTCTGGCAATAGTAGAAATCCTGACGAAATTAAAGCCGCGTATGAGAAGCTCACCACTTTGATGCCGAATGTAAAAACCTTTAACTCAGATGCTTCACGTATGCCATATATGGAAGGTGAAACCAGCGTCGGTATGACGTGGAATGGTGAAGCTATCATTGCTAATAGTGAAGGTCTCACCAGTTTGGTGTATAAATACCCAACCGAAGGTGCGATATTATGGATGGACAATTTTGTCATTCCTAAAAACGCCACGCAAGTCGATGCAGCCCACAAGTTCATAGACTATCTGCTACGTCCTGAGAACTCCAAAATTGTTAGTGAAGAGATAGGTTATGCGTCGCCTAATATTGCGGCACGTGAAATGATGCCAGATGACGTCAAAAATAATCCAACCATCTACCCTAGTAAAGACGTATTGGCAAAAGCTGAATTCCAAGAAGATGTTGGTGATGAAGCATTGCAGGTGTACCAACAGTATTGGGATAAGCTAAAAACTGGTCGTTAATCATTGTTTATTAATGGTCGATTTTTGATAGCTGTTTTTAATAATTATGATCGTAAAAAAACGCTGACTTTATAGAGTCAGCGTTTTTTATTTATAAATGCAAATCTGTTTCACCACCATGCTCCTCTATACGTCGTTGTTCACGGCGCTGGTAGCGCAGACCAGAAGCCGCAAACCACTGCGGCTTAGTCTCTTGTAATAAGTCACTGAGCTGCTGTAATTGCACTTGTAAAGTTTGTGTCAACCACAAGTAGCCCTGCCATTCAAAGCCTAAATTTTCTACGCTTGGATATTCTGATAAGGTAATACGCGTAATGGGACGAAACACCTCATCACTTGGGCTACGCAACACTGCTGCCATATGTTGCATCACTTGGGTTAATTCGTGCTGATAATGTATGAGCAGGATATGATTATCCTCATCGATCTCGATACTGGCTAAGCGCGGTGCTGCCGTTAGCAGCAGATCAATCGTACCAATAATATTTCGGTGGGTACGTTGAATACTCTCAATTGTCTCTTTATCGATACCAGACTCGCTCGTTGTTGCTGCCAAATGGGGGCGTACCGCTAAGAGTCTTTTATTGATCTGCTGTAGCTCTATCACTAAGGCTTTGTTAACAGGTACGGCAAAGACTGTTGGATTGACGTACTGAACATCACCATCAATCAATTCTTCAGCAGTCTCGATATGATTGCCTACCCTAGCATAAAGATTACTACAAGCATCGAGGTTACTAGCCAGTAAGAATCGCCACATCAATGTGGACTTCAATGGCAAAATCAATGTCGCTGCAACGGCAAGCCCTGTACCAAGTAAAATATTAAGGGCACGGTAGATACCATCTTGACCGATAGTGCTTTGACCCAAATCTGAGACAATCATCAACATGGTTATACCTGTCAATAACCCTGTGTAGCCAAGATTCCTAATCGCCAGATAGCCAATAATACCACTCATCAGTCCGATGATGACATAATCTACCCACAACCATGTCCCTACGCCTTGACTAAACCATACAATACCGAGCGCAGCACCAATACCTAATAAAGTACCAAGTACTCGCTCTTTAGCCTTAGTATAGATTGCACCTTGATACTGTAGCAATCCTAGAATAATAAAAACAGTGATAGTCGTCCATTCTCCATGTGGAAAATTGGTGACTTTATTGACTAATAAAGCGAGTATAACTGCCATGCCCAAACGTATAGCATGCAGCACATCAGCATGCTGATAGCGAGCGTATGGCTCTATCACAGGAGCGGTAAATCGTTGTAAAAAAGTCGGCTTCACGCAGCACATCTCTTATCATTAATGAGAATTAGAATTAAAAAAAGCATAAAAATAACGCCTTTTACCTATTAAAAGATAAAAGACGTTAAGTGTCAAAACAAGCTCGCACATCACTAGAAAAAGGCAAGGTTAAGTGAGCATTTGGGTGTCAATCAGGCTAATTACTACACTTCTAAATAATCTAAAATCCCTTCAGCCGCTTCACGACCTTCCCAAATGGCAGTGACCACCAAATCAGAGCCACGTACCATATCGCCGCCGGCAAAGATCTTAGGATTATTGGTTTGGAACTTAAAGGTTTGTTTTTCCGCTGCCAATACTCGACCAGATTTGTCCATAGAAATCTGCTGCGCGTCAAACCAATCCGCAGGGCTTGGACGGAAACCAAATGCCATTATCACTGCATCACAAGGTATAATCTCTTCTGAGTTGGCAATTGGCTCAGGATACTGACGACCGTTTTCGTCTGGTGCGCCCAGATGCGTCGTTACTACTTTTACCGCATTGACCTTACCGTTTAAGCCAATTATTTCAGTCGGTTGGCGGTTAAATAAGAACTCAACCCCCTCCTCGCGTGCATTGACCACTTCACGACGTGAGCCTGGCATATTTTCCTCATCACGGCGATAAGCACAGAATACTTGCTCAGCACCTTGACGAATACTGGTACGATTACAGTCCATCGCGGTATCGCCACCACCCAACACCACAACTTTCTTGCCTTTTAGGTCGATATACTCGCCTGAGTCTTTTTCCCAATCATTACAGCGATTGACGTTGGCAATCAGGTAATCCAGAGCGTCATATACACCCTCCAACTCTTCACCAGCAAAGCCACCACGCATATAGGTATAAGTACCCATACCCATAAATACAGCATCATACTCACCGAGCAGCTCATCAATACTGACATCGGTACCGATTTCTGTCTCAAGGCGGAATTCCATGCCCATGCCTTCAAAGATGACACGTCGATTACGCATGACGTCTTTTTCCATTTTGAACTCTGGAATACCGAAAGTTAATAAACCCCCAATCTCTGGACGTTTATCAAAGATAACGGGTTTGACGCCATTTCTGACCAAGATATCTGCACAGCCAAGCCCTGCAGGTCCTGCTCCAATGATGGCAACCTTCTTGTCTGTCCAAATGACCTTAGACATATCAGGACGCCAGCCGAGGGCAAAAGCGGTGTCATTGATATATTTTTCAACATTGCCAATCGTCACGGCACCAAAGCCGTCATTGAGTGTGCAAGAGCCTTCACATAGGCGGTCTTGCGGGCACACACGTCCGCAGACTTCAGGCAAAGTATTGGTTTGATGACACAATTCTGCAGCTTGGAAAATTTGACCCTCAGCGGCTAGTTTTAACCAATTAGGAATGTAATTATGTACGGGGCATTTCCACTCACAATACGGATTGCCACATTCTAAACAGCGATGCGATTGCTGAGCGACTGATTCACTTTCAAACGGCTGATAAATTTCAACAAACTCTGTTGAACGCGTGGCGATGTCTTTTTTGATCGGCTCAAGCCTTGGCACATCTAAAAACTGAAAACTATTTTCTAAGCGTTTTGCCATGGTATTGTCTCTTTTATATAGGGGTCTTTTATAGTGGCTAACGACAGTCGATATAGGCAGCCTCAATAAGGCAAATTTACTTATATAGGCTGTCATTTACCTGCTCAAAACATCTATAAATTCATCTTTAGAATAACGTCGTGCACCTCTAATATCTATATATTATGGTACACAACGCTATCAATAAATCAGATCAATTATTGCGGATCAGCGGTCGTGGTTTTAAGCAAAGTTGCAACGTTTGCTGCTTTTGGCTTAACCAAGTAGAACTTACGCGCATAATGCTCGAAGTCCGCTAATATGGTCTGCCCCCATGCGCTACCCGTTTTATCGACATGCCTTTCGATGACCTGCTGTAAGTAGATACGGTGGCTTTCCATCTGCTCGCTTGAGATACGATTTAAATCAATCAACTCATGGTTGCAGCGATCAAAGAAATCACCTTCTAAATCGAGTACATAAGCAAATCCACCCGTCATGCCTGCGCCAAAGTTAAGACCAGTACGTCCAAGTATGGTGATGATACCGCCCGTCATATACTCGCAGCAATGGTCGCCTGTGCCCTCGATAACAGCATGAGCACCTGAGTTACGAACACCGAAACGCTCCCCTGCCGTACCAGCGGCATATAGCTTGCCACCTGTTGCACCATACAAGCAGGTATTACCTACAATGGCAGTATCTTGCGTCACAAAGCTTGAGTCTTTTGGTGGATAAATCACAATCTCACCGCCTGCCATGCCTTTACCAACATAATCATTGGCATCGCCTTCAAGTTCAATATGCAAGCCACCAGCATTCCAAACACCTAGACTTTGTCCTGCTGTTCCGGTCAAGTGCAGCTTAATAGGTTTGTCACTCATGCCAAGATTGCCCCATAACTCTGCAATCTCGCCTGAGATACGCGCACCAATCGAGCGATCACAGTTACCAACGTAATAACTATAGTCGCCACCATTGCCTTGACGAATATTCAGCAGCATATCACTAATCATCTGCTCAGCAAGCAAGCCTTTATCAAATGGCTCATTGCGCTCAACTTGACAAGTCTGCGCTTTGCCGCTACTGGCAGGATGACTAAATAATAGAGGCGATAAATCAAGATGCTGTTGCTTAGCAGTATTGCCTTCTAATATATCAAGCAAGTCAGTACGTCCAACCAACTCTTCCATCGTGCGCACGCCAAGCTTTGCAAGCCATTCGCGGGTTTCGGTTGCGACAAATTTAAAGAAGTTAATCAGCATTTCAGCTTCACCGATGAAGTGATCATCGCGTAGCTGGGCTTTTTGAGTGGCAACGCCCGTTGGACAGTTATTTAAATGGCAAATACGTAGGTATTTGCAACCGACCGCTATCATCGGTGTGGTGCCAAAACCAAAGCTCTCAGCACCAAGAATGGCGGCTTTGACCACATCAAGTCCTGTCTTTAGACCGCCGTCGGTTTGGATACGAACTTTATGACGCAAGCCATTAACGCGTAATGATTGATGAGTTTCAGCAAGACCTAGCTCCCAAGGCGAGCCAGCATGATGGATAGACGACAGAGGTGATGCTGCCGTACCGCCGTCATAACCTGAGATAGTAATCAAGTCAGCATAGGCTTTTGCCACACCTGTTGCAATCGTGCCAACACCCGGACGCGAAACCAACTTAACTGACACCAACGCATCTGGATTGACTTGCTTAAGATCAAAAATAAGCTGCGCCAAATCTTCAATCGAGTAAATATCATGATGCGGCGGCGGTGAAATCAACGTCACACCCGGCACCGAATAACGCAGGCGCGCGATTAACGCATTGACTTTACCGCCTGGCAGCTGACCACCTTCACCCGGTTTTGCCCCTTGAGCAACCTTGATCTGCATGACTTCTGCTGAACGCAAATAGGCGGGCGTTACCCCAAAACGACCAGAGGCAACTTGTTTAATTTTTGAGTTACGCAGTGTCCCATAACGTACAGGGTCTTCACCGCCCTCACCTGAATTTGAGCGACCACCAATAGTATTCATAGCGATAGCGATGGCTTCATGCGCTTCTGGCGACAGCGCGCCCAGCGACATACCAGCAGAGTCAAAACGCGACAAAATGGCTGAGATATCTTCAACCTCATCAACGTCAAGTGGATTGTCCGTTTTAATCTGTAGTAAATCTCGCAAAGTGGCGACCGGACGGCTATTGACGATTTCTGCATATTGACGGTAATTGTCATAATTACCAGTTCGTACCGCCAGATGTAGGCTATTAATCACATCAGGATTAAAGGCATGATACTCTTTATTAAAGACAAACTTTAATAAGCCGCCTTGATCAAGTGGTGCACGACGCTTAAAGGCATTTGCCGCAAGCTGCGCTTGATCTGCTGCCAAATCAGCAAAGTTTGCACCTTTAATTCGACTTTGCACGCCTTTAAAGCATAAGTTGACCACTTCTTCAGAAAGGCCTACCGCTTCGAATAACTGAGCGCCGCGATACGAGACAATGGTAGAGATACCCATTTTTGATAAAATCTTTAGCAGACCTTTATCTAAGCCTTTACGGAAATTCACCCGTGCCTGAATCGGATCACCAAGCAGCTCACCAGTCGCAACCAAGTCATCAATCACATCATAAGCCAGATAAGGATAAACACAGGTTGCACCAAATCCAATCAATACCGCTACTTGATGTGAGTCACGCGCCAGACCGGTTTCGATAATTAAATTGGCATCAGTACGAATACCTTGGGCGATCAGATAATGATGCACCGCCCCTGTGACCATTATGGCGTTGGCAGGGACTTTATCTACCGCAATGTCTTTATCAGATAAGACAATCAAGGTATGACCAGCACGAATGCTAGTGGCGACTTGCTCGCAGATAGAGATAATGGCAGCGGAAAGCTCTAGCGTACGGTCATAATTTAAGTCGATACGTACCATCTTAAAAGCAGGATCATTCACAGTTTCAAGTTGCTGCATCTTACTTGCTGAGAGCACTGGTGATGACAAGATAAGGCGATGCGCGTCACGTGCCGATGGTGCAAACACGTTGGTTTCAGCACCAAGACAGGTCTGTAGCGACATTACAATAGATTCACGTAGCGGATCAATCGGTGGATTAGTGACCTGTGCAAACTGCTGACGGAAGAAATCACCGACATGGCGGATCTGCTGTGATAGTACTGCCATTGGCGTATCATCACCCATCGAACCGACTGGTTCTTGGGCATTTTCGGCATTAGGACGGATGATTTCTGTGCGTTCTTCATTGGTGATGTGATACATTTTTTGCAATGCTTTTAGCGGCTCACCGCGACATGCTTGCGCTGCTAACTCTTCTTCTAAGCGCTCATCATCACGAATACGAGTTGCCTCGTCGCGTAACCATTTACGATACGGATGCGCCTTTTTGAGCAAGGTCGCGATGGCTTTGGTATCCATTATTTGACCGGTTTGAGTATCAATGACTAGCATCTGACCGGGTCCAACACGACCTTTAGCGAGCACGTCTTTTGGCTTATAATCCCAAACCCCTACTTCTGAGGCGACTGTAATATAACCATTCTTCGTCGTCACCCAGCGCGATGGACGTAAACCGTTCCGATCAAGCATACAGACCGCATAGCGACCATCTTGAATCACAAGCCCTGCAGGACCGTCCCATGCTTCCATATGCTGTGAGTAAAACTCATAAAACGCTCGCAGATCCATATCCATGCTATCGACATTCTGCCAAGCAGGTGGTACCAGTATCGACATTGAATGAAATAAGCTCATACCGCCTGACATCAGAACTTCTAGCATATTGTCTAAGCTAGATGAGTCTGAGCCACTACTATTAACTAAGGGCGTTAACTCATTCAAATTGGGCAGTTTGTCTGATTTTAATTTTGGCGTACGCGCCTCAGACCAGCTGCGGTTGCCGGAGATGGTATTTAGCTCACCATTATGCGCCAGATAGCGGAAAGGCTGGGCTAGTGGCCAGCGCGGTAGCGTATTGGTTGAAAAACGCTGATGGAATACCACAATATGCGACGCCAAACGCGCATCTTGCAAATCTAAGAAGAATGCTGGCAAGTCTGATGGCATCACCAAACCTTTATAAATAATAGTCTGACAGCTCAATGAGCAGACATAAAACAGCTCATCATCAACCAAGCGTTGCTCAGATTTTTTACGCGCCACAAACAGCTTGCGATTAAAATCATCTGCCGCTAAACCATCCGGCGCATTGACAAATACTTGCTTAAAATCTGGTAATGTCTGACGCCCAATTTCACCGACAATGCTTAAATCAAGTGGAACATCACGCCAGCCCGCTACTTCTAAACCTTGCGCGGCGAGCTCTTCATTTAAAACTTGTTGGCTATGCTGAGCCGTTGCCGTATCTGGATTAACGAATACCATCCCTACTGCAAAGTTATCCGTTATTTTAAACTGTTGCTCTGCTGCAATGTCTTTAAAGAAAGCAACGGGTGTCGCTAACAATAAACCACAACCATCACCGGTTTTGCCATCAGCTGCCACGCCGCCACGATGGGTCATGCAACTGAGGCTATGAATGGCTGTTTTCACCAAGTCATGACTGGCTTGACCTTCAATATGAGCAATCAAACCAAAGCCACAATTGTCAGAAAAATCATCTGGCGAGGCCAAATGCGTATGGGAGGAAATCATTGACATAGCTTGTCCTTTTAAGTGAGCGGCAGTCTATGCAACCAATGTGATGCACAAACCATTCTCCGCAAGCAGAACGGGCTGGATTATATTTACATATCCGGATAAATAAAGCGCGAGCAGAGAAATTATTGCCAGTGCATTGAGTATGATAAAAATAATTATCAAAGCGCAATGCATGCTAGCGTCATTTAAGACATCAATTTAACGCGGACTGATAGGATAACTTGGTGAAAGTATTCAATGTCAATCTTCGCAAATCAAAATATTAAGCACTTCAACGTAACTACTTGTCGATCTTATGTTGGTTATAGGTTTCAATATGAATCTTATAACCTTCAATGACCAAACTAGTAAATAGCTGAAAAAACGCAGTTTATCCATCAAATGTGAATATAAGACGCCTATATTCAAGCGCCTTAACAATCCTAATAAGGATGATAGTAAGAGAAGTTGCGCCACTTGCGATATGCTGATCGTAGCGGATAACTAGTAACCAGCTAACAAGTAGCAGCGCTTGAGATATGATGTTTTCTGTTAATCATTTATCCTAAATCTAATAAAATCTTCTTAAATTAGAAGTTAACAAATGACCATTTACGATAACTATACAGAACGTCACCCATCCTTATATTAGTGAATGATTGACAAAAAATCTAGTCTTTTCTGCCGATTCATCCGTCAGATTTTGTAAGTGTTTATATTGTTATTGGTTATATAAGATATCATAACCCATAAATAAATGATTCATAAAAAAAGCCCACTGTATTTTTGAGTGGGCTTTTTGACGTAAGTGCTTACTTAAAATTAGTCTTTCTTTTCTTCGATGAGCTCTTTTATACTGTCGTTTTTGGCTTTTGGCGCTGCCGCATTGTTAGAGCTATTATTGGCATTTTTATTCGCCGAGCTTGCATTTGAATTTTTATTATCCAAATTTGTACTGTTGGGATTGGCAGTGTTATTCGGCGCCTTAGGCGTGGCAACCACTGGTGGTTTTTTCGCTGAATTAGTATCAGCACCAGATACAACAGGCTTTTTGCTTTCTTGCTCAGGCTTACGGTTATTATCAGTATTCTTAGAGGCTGAGGTAGTAGGAGATTGCTCTTCTATACCGAAAATACGCTCTTCATTAACTGTCAAGGTATCAGAGGTATCAACGGACTGACGAATGCTTTCAGTCGCACTGCTACTGGTCGATTCCTGAGGAGTACGGTTGATCGCATTGCTTGCGGGTTGCTCACTGTTATTTACCGTCGGTGTTTTTTGACGTAGCGGCACTTCACGCTTGGTTGGTCTCAGATTGACAGCACGGGTGCGTTTTGTACTCAAATCTTTTACAGGATCAGGGCGCTCATAATTATCAATGATGCTGACGTAGCGATTGATCTCTTCAGGCAATACTCGCACATTGGCAGGCAGCTTAAAATCTATCAGCTTAGCCGCACCAACTGCTTCTTGTGGACTGCCCATCAAGCCATAAGTCAGCATATAACGGACTTGCTCGTTTTCATCAAGGTAGCGGAAATATGTAAATTTGCTACGGTCTTCACGTCCTTCTAGATAACTGACAATCACCTCATTTTCAGCGACATTCATGACCTGTACTGTCCACTTGCCTTTGTTGGCAAGCAGATAACGCTTATCTTTAAACTCATCAGGATAGCTGCGCAAATCACGAACCGTTTCATCAAAACTTATCGGTTGTACGTCAGTATCAAGCTCATGCAGCGATTCAATTTTCAATGGCTGCTCAAGCTCCGCACTCAGTGTTTTGGGCGCTGCTATGGGCGCGTTTTCTATCTTGGCGCCCATCGCTGGCGTTTGGCTAAACATCCATACCAAAGCGGTGGTCACACCCAACATCAGAGTCGCTATCAGCCAAATCAGCGCTTGACGGCGATAGGATTGACTCGCGGTGCGAGTCGTCGAGCGAGATGCTGCCATGGAGGTGTCCTTGGTAAAGATATGCTTAGGATAGGGTCATAAAAATTATACAGATAAAACCAAGCGCTCTATACTCACTTCAAAATAAACGAGAATCGCTTTTAGTACCGTGCTATTTCTATATTGAAAACAATTAACTGCTCATAGCCATTTATAATGTATGTTCTTTTATAGCTTACGGTGCATGCGTGGCTAGCACATCGGTGAGCAGATGCGGGTCAAAATCATTGGTTAATACTGCTTCACCCAATGATTTTAACAAAATAAGGCGGATTTGTCCGTGTTTCACTTTTTTATCATGCCCCATTAAGTCCAAAGCGGTCTGAACTTCAATAGGCGGCGGCGTGATCGGTAAATTGGCTAATGACAATATGCGCTTAACACGAGCAACCTCATCGCTCGTTAACCAGCCGATTTTTTGCGACAGCTCAGCCGCTTGTACCATGCCCGCAGCGACTGCCTCACCATGTAGCCAACTACCATAACCTTCATGAGTTTCAATTATATGACCAAACGTATGACCAAAATTTAATAAAGCACGTACACCTGACTCTCTTTCATCTTGGGCGACAACATCAGCTTTGTACTGGCAGCAGCGCTTGACCGCTTCACCCAGTACCGCTAGATCTAAAGCCATCATTGCAGGCAGATTGTGCTCAAGCCAGGTCAAGAACTCGGCATCCATAATCAGCGCATATTTAATAACTTCAGCAAGCCCTGCTGACAGCTCGCGCGCTGGCAGGGTTTTGAGTGTGCTCATATCTGCCAATACCATTTGCGGCTGCCAGAATGCGCCAATCATGTTTTTGCCTTGCGGATGATTGATACCGGTTTTGCCGCCGACACTTGAATCCACTTGAGACAGCAAGGTGGTTGGTATCTGAATAAAATTGACGCCGCGCATAAAGCTTGCCGCTGCAAATCCCGTCATATCACCAATGACACCACCACCAAGCGCAATCAAAGTCACATCACGATTAAAATGCGCTGCCATCAGCACGTCATAAATCTGATTGATACTCGACTGGCTCTTATATTGTTCACCATCTGGTAGCACGCACACCTGCACGGTAAATTGAGCTTCTAACGGCTTCTGTAAGGCCTGCAGATAAATCGGTGCAATAGTGTCATTGGTAACAATCAATACCTGCTGACCCGTAACATAAGGGACAATTTGGCTAGCCATACTGCTATTTTCTGCTATTGCGTTTTCAGTAATGACGATTGGATAGTCATGACTTTGCGTATGTACTGTCAAGTGAGCATGAAACAGTGGCGTTGCCATGAAAATCTCCTTAATTCTTACGAGTAAAATTTAACTAAATAGGTATTCGATAATATTGGTCATACTAGTCATTTTTTGACATCAGTCTTTTTCAGGCTCTGAATCGACAGACGTAGAGATACAAAATGAGTTAAGCTGCTGTAATAATTGATTGACCATGTGCCGTGGATACGTATGTCCTGTTGGCATAATGATATGCGCTACTTCCCTGTACAATGGATCGCGCGCGCTATATAAACCTTGCAGTATTTTTCTGGGGTTTGGCTGCTGTAATAAAGGACGCGATTTGTCTTTCGCAGTACGAGCCATTTGTACATCGACAGGCGCATTGAGATAAATAACGATACCGCGCTGCTTTAAATACTCACGATTTTCAGCTGCCATCACAGCACCGCCACCAGTCGCTAAAACAATTTGCGGTTGCTGTGTTAGCTCATCGATTGCACGCGTTTCCCGTTCGCGAAAGCCCGCTTCACCTTCTTTGGCAAATATCCAAGCGATATCGGCACCGGTCTGCGATTCGATATACCAATCGCTGTCTACAAACGAGCGCCCGAGCTGCTTTGCCAGTAATCTGCCGATTGTGGTCTTCCCTGCTCCCATCGGCCCTACCAAAAATACCGACGGTAATTCCTCAACCATAGTACTCACTCAGCTAAATTAGGTATGATACAACGTCATTGATATTCTGGCTAGTAATGAGCTGTGATTATTGTTAGTAAAATCCTTGCCAGCCTAAAAATCAACCATTAAAAAAGCAAGCACTAAGGCTTGCTTTTTATGACTCAAAACCAACTAAAATCTGACTAATCTAAGCGACTAATACCATCATTGATCAGTTTCGGCGTGATAAATATCAGCAGCTCTTCTTTGGTATTGCTGCGCACGTCTTTACGGAAGGCACGACCGATATAAGGCAAATCGCCTAAGAAAGGTACTTTATCGACGCCATTATTAGTACGGTTTTTAAAGACGCCGCCCAATACAATGGTTTGACCATCTTCAACAATAACGTTGGTAGAAATCGAGTCTTCAGCGATGGCAACCTGATTGTTAATAATGGTCGGTGTGCCATTGGTGATTAGCAGCTGCAAACCAATCTTACCATCTGGAGTAATATTTGGCGTGGCTTCCAAACTTAAAGCAGCTTCTTTAAAGCTAGTAGTAGTCGCGCCACTTGCTGATGCTTCTTGATAAGGAATCTGCGTACCAGAAGATACTTTTGCCGTTTGCTTATCAGAGGTCAAAATCTTTGGCGTAGAAATCACTTCACCGCGGTTGTCTGCTTGCATGGCTGACAACTCAAGATCGAGCATAAAATCAGAAATACCTAGCAGACCAAAGGCAATACGACCTGCTGGATTATCAACGCCTAAATCAACGTTTAGATTGTCAGGACGAGTAATATCGTATTTAGGATAAGAGACGGTCTGACCATTAATAGTCGTGGTCTGCACATCAAAATCTTTTAAGTCCCATAAAGTTTGGTTACTGCCACCGACCAACAAGTTGCGGTTATTGGCAGCGCCATTCGACAAGATACCCCAACGCACTCCAATCTCTTTACTAAAGCTATCAGTCGCACTGACGATACGCGCTTCAATCATGACTTGACGGACAGGAATGTCGATTTTACCAATCAGCTTATGGATATTTTCAATGCTGGCTGCCACATCTTTAACAATCAAAGTATTGGTGCGCTCATCGACTGTTACCGTCCCACGATTAGAGAGCAAGCTATTGCTATCGTTAGTATTAGCATTGGCGCTACCAGTATTGCTACCGCCAGAGGCGCCACCACTACCTTGAGAGATCAGGGTTAGGACATCTGCCGCTTTTGCGTAGCTTAGACGGATATATTCAGTACGTAACGGTGCATAAGACTCAACTGCTTGCTGTGCTTCAAGCTCACGTGCTTCTTGTTCAGCAAGTTCAGTTGAAGGCGCAACCAAAATTACGTTACCGTTTTCACGTTTGCCCAAATTTTTACTTTTAAGAATGATATCAAGTGCTTGATCCCAAGGTACGTTGATAAGGCGCAAGGTAATATTACCGGCGACCGAATCACTAGCAACGATATTCATCTCTGTAAACTGCGCTAAGATATCTAGGACACTACGAATCTCAACATCTTGAAACTCCATAGATAGCGCTGCACCAGTATAGACTTTTTCTTCAAGCGTCGGCTCACGTAGCAGCTCAGGTCGTCTGATACCAATATTTAGCTGACTGCCTGATTGATAGGCTTGGTATTCAAAATCGTCTTTCATATTGATGGTAATAACACCATTTTGACCTTGGTTTTTAGTATCAATACTGTCTACCAAACCACCATTAACATTCAAGCGACGTAGCAGATTTCTAGGTACGGTACTGCCTGTCAAACGCACAACCAGCTTATTACCTTGACGCTGAACGTCTACAGGAATAGCTTCATTGGCAAGTGAGATACTAACGTTACCACCGCCATCATTCCCTGCTGAAAAATTCACAGCGCTTAGCCCATCATAGCTATACTGCTTGCTGACTTGTGCAGAGGCAAGTTGTGGGCTTAATAAAGGGTTGACACGTACGACCATGGTGTCAGCAGGTACTTGGCTTTTTGTCACCGTGGTTCTAATAGGCGCAACAGCAACGCTACTGGTTTCAACAATGGGCGTAACCACAGCCGTGGTAGTAATAGCCGAATTGCCATTTAGGACATCTTGTACAGGGTCGTTGGTAATGACTTTCGTGACCACCGGAGCAATCACTGGACGATTAGGGTCCGTAATCGTCAGCAATAATTCATTGCCATCAATCGCGGTGGTATAGTTGCCCGTCTTTTTTAGCCCAACGATAAGACGGGTGGTATTGTCACTATTTAAGGTAGTGACCTCATTGACCATACCGATATTATATTCTTTAAAGCGACTAGCAAGACCGTTTTGCACCTGTTCAAAATCCAGCACCAAACGGCTAGGATTGTCGAGCTGATAAGCGGCTGGTAATACTGGCGCACCTGAAAACCCTAAACGCATTTGCGTTACGGCTGGCGCAGTCTGCACCACAGAGACAGTGTTGATGCGCTGCTCGGCATGGGCACTGCTACTTACAGCTACCATACTCATTGCCAATGCAGAGATGGCAAAAGTAGAAGATACGCGGTTGCTCATCGTCATTACCTTGTTATTGCGTACTGTCATTATTTATTCCTCAAAAAATCTGCCGACTTAGCTTATAGGGGACACCAGTGACTGGGGTTTTTCAACAAACCCAGCACGGCTGTCTGGCACAATTTCAATCAAGTTAATCTGAGTCGGTGTGATTTCAACAATACGACCGTCATTCAATCCAAGATAATTACCCACTCTAACACTAGCAACTGAGCCATCAGGACGCTGTACTAAAGCATACTGTTGACCTTCAGGCGAGATAACCACACCGCGAAAAATCAGTTGTGTCAGCTCGTACTGTTCAAGCGGTTCTTTGACTCGTGTTATATCAGGGCGTACCCCATCAGTAAAAGTGGTCGGACCTTGTACATTCACTAAACTCGGTGGCAAAAATGGACTACGCTGCGCACTGGCGCTATAGACAAAATCTTCTACCAGCTCGGCCTGAGGAGGAGGCTCAATCGGCTGCGCAGGCTGGTTACGGATATCAGCCATTGCCTGTTCTGCTAAACCGATACGATCCGTACAACCCGCTAGAGATAAAACAGTAGCGCTTAACAGCAATAACCTTAACTTAGGCAGTTTGTGGCTAGTCATTAGTTGCCTCCTGCAGCAGCATCGGTGGGTACAGCTTCAGCCGCCGCTGCATCACCTTCAGGGACAGCTTCTTTTGAGCGATAGGTTTTGGTTTGCAATACCAAATTCAGCTCGGGTAAAACATCCAAGGTTGGCTGCGGATTACTGACTTCGAAGTCGTGCATGGTGATAATCCTTGGTAAAGCTGCCAAACCACTGATAAAGCTACCAAATTGATGGTAGTCACCCAACGCTGCAATACGAATAGGCTGCTCAATAAAGAATTCATTTTCAATTTCAGGCTCAACAGAGATATCCTGAAAACGTATATTACTGCCCACGCCCGTCATATTGATACCCTCAACCAATTCTGATACACGGGTATCTTTTGGTAGCTGGTCAAGCAAAGTATTAAACTCCGCTTCCATTTGAATCACTTGAGCTTGATAAGCTTGCAGATGGCGCGCGCGCGATTCTTTTTCACGGTAGCTATCGAGCAAGGTTTGTTGTTGGCTTTCTGCTGCTGTAATTTCATCAATTTTACTGCTGATTGGTAATGCCCATGACAAAGCAGCAATCAAAGCAATAATAAAACCAATGACGGTGACTTTAACAGCGAGCGGCCAACTGCCATAGTTTTCAGAATCCAATGACTCAAAACTGCGGCGAAACTCATTTAAATCAAACTGTTTTCTTTGTCTTATCACCGTCTTTTTGAGTTTAATGCGGGTTTTTTTACGGGTCAGTTTCATAACTCACCTCCAGGTACAATAGCGCCATCAGCACCTTCTACAGGCACGGCAGTTTCAGACTGTACTTTAGTCGTGATTACAAACTGCACATAGCTGTCTTCAGGATAAATAGGACGCGGTTGTTCACCTGGCGTAGTGACCGTATTTTCCAAAACAGGGGCTGCTTGATAAGCGGTAATGTTTTGCTGAATATTGCTTACGGCTGAATCGCCCATCCACTTACTGCTATCAAGATTGCGGATCAAGCTTGATACCACGTTTGGATTGTCAGCAAGACCTGTCAATGTTAATACATCCCCTTCACGTTTTAGATTATTCAAATAAAGCGCTGGCGGAATGGCTTTAGCAAGATCATCCCATAGACGTACAGGTACAGGACGTCGACCTTGCAAGTCTTGAATAACTTGCATACGTGAGATGATATCTTCACGGCGCTGCTCTAAGCTATCAATCTCGACCAACGCTTTATCCAAGCGAGCGTTTTCTTGTTCAATCAGTGCATTGGCATCTAATTGTTCAGCAAGTTCGTTATTAAAATAACTCCACGTCGCAAATGCTGCAAGCAGAGACAACAGTGTCACTGCCACCACCAAGGTGATAAACTCTTTATTGCGGCGGGCACGCTCTTCTTCTCGCCAGGGCAGTAGGTTAATACGAGCCATTAGTCAAAGCTCCTTAACGCCAGACCGCAAGCGGCCATTAAGCTGGGTGCATCAATCGCCAGTTGCTCATGATCGATATGCGGCGCAATAGTCATATTAATGAACGGATTTGCAATACTCACAGGCACGCCCAATCGCTGCTGCGCCATACCAGCAAGACCCGCAATAGAGCTACTGCCACCAGCAAGGACCACATGATCGATACTACTATATTGACTTGAGGAGAAATAAAACTGTAAAGAGCGAGTGATTTGTTGGATGGTATTTTCTATAAATGGTGTTAAGACATCAGTATAGTAATCATCAGGTAGAGCACGCTCGCGCTTACTAATAGAAGCTTCTTCAGCAGACAAACCATAGCGGTTTTGGATGGCTTCTGTCAGCTGACTGCCTCCAAATAACTGCTCACGACTATAGATAAACTCGCCATTTTTGGCGACATATAATGTTGTTTGATTGTGTCCGATGTCAACCAGCGCCACCAAATCTGGCAAGTTTGGCAGACTGTCTGCCATCAAGCCAAAAGCACGCTCAATGGCATGCGACTCAATATCCATTATCTTGGTTTGCAGACCACCAAAGGTTAAGGCATCAACTCTTTGGTCAACGTTTTCTGAACGAGAGGCGGCAAGCAGTACTTGTACCATGTCATCATTGATAAGAGAGGGACCCAATACTTCAAAGTCCAAATTGACGTCTTCTAACGGATAAGGTATGTATTGGTCAGCATCCAAACGAATTTGAGCTTCACGCTCAACGTCACTTAGCACCATATCCATATCGATGATTTTAGTAATCACCGCTGACCCTGAGACTGCTGTGGCTGCACTACTACCCGCCGCTTGGCAACGCCTTGCCAAGCCTGCTATAGTATTGCCTACCATTTCCGTGTCTACAATGAGTTTGTCGATGACTACGCCTTCAGGTAATATTTCAGTACCATAAGATCTTAGGTGAAAAACGCCTTGTTGGCGCTGTATGTCAACCAACTTCACTGAGGTGGTACAAATATCCACGCCAATCAAATGTCGACTCTTAGAAGTAAATAGCCTCACAAACTCTATACCTTATATTAAGTGTACAATCTGATAGTTATTTGTAATAATTTAGTACAATACTTTACTTAACAGATAGATTCAAGCATTTAAATGTCCTGTAGAGGCTAACTTACACATTTATTATTACTTGGCTATTTTGTTCAAGGTATAATGTTTTTTATCTGTTGCAAACCTTAATCGATAAGTCTGACTATGACCAAAAAAAATGCCACCGTTCGTCTCATTCACTTTTTGGTGGGGCTTTTCATTGCCTGTCTTGCGTTGGCGGTTGTATTAGCGCTTGCCGTCCCTATTGGCTTCTATGGTATGGCGATGTATTTATCGCCAACGTTGCCAAGTACGCAAGAGATTAAAACAGCAACTTTAGAGATGCCATTACAGATATATAGTAGTGATGACAAATTGATTGGGCAATATGGCAACCGTTTATCATTGCCTATTACCTTTGAAGAGATACCGGAAGACTTGACCCATGCTTTTTTGGCAGCAGAAGATTCTTCATTTTTTCAGCACAGCGGTATTAGTATTAAAGGATTAGGGCGCGCGGTCACCGAAGTAGTGACGGATGATGAAAGCCAAACAGGTGGCTCGACCATCACCATGCAGGTCGCCAAAAACTATTTTCTAAGCTCAGATCGCACGTTAAATCGCAAACTAACGGAATTGTTTTTAGCCCGTAAGATTGAAGACGAGCTGAGTAAAAACGATATTCTTACCCTTTATGTCAATAAAATTTACTTAGGTGAAGGCGCTTACGGTATTCGTGCGGCTGCCAAAAAATATTATAGTAAATCGTTAGAAAATCTCACCATTGCTGAGATGGCAATGCTTGCAGGTTTGCCGAAAGCGCCCTCTAAATACAATCCTGTTGCCAATCCAAGCCGTGCGCTCACGCGCCGTAACTGGATTATTGGTCGCATGCATGAATTGGGTTACATCGACAAAACCCAATATGACGAAGCCATTAATGCGCCTATAGGTATTAAGCTTTATCAAGAAAAGCTGGATGTTAATATGCCGTATTTGGCAGAAATGACGCGCGCAGCTTTGGTTGATCGTTATGGTGAGCAAGTTATGCATGGCGGCTGGCGTGTACGCTTGACGGTTGATAGTCAAGCGCAAATAGATGCAGAAAAGGCAATTTTATCTGGCTTGGTTGCTTACGAGCATCGCCATGGCTGGCGCGGCGCCGAAGCAAATGATGAACCGCTAAAGAATTTCAGTCGCTATAGCAATATGTCACCAGCCAAAGTGACTAAAGTGAATACCAGTAGTTTTGAGGCAACCATGCTTTCAGGAGAAAGCGTGACCGTTAATTGGTCTGGTATGCGTTGGGCACGTAAATATATCTCTGCTGATCGTATTGGTTATTTTCCAAGTAATGCCAGCCAAATAGTGAGTAAGAACGATATTATCCGCCTGATACCGACTGCTAGTGGTGGCTGGCAGCTTGGTCAAATACCTGAGATACAAGGTAGTTTGGTTTCTCTGAATCCTGATACCGGTGGCGTTCGTGCCTTGGTCGGTGGCTTTGATTTTAACCATAGTAAATTTAACCGTGCTCTGCAGGGCTGGCGTCAACCGGGTTCTACCATTAAACCCCTTGTCTATACAGCAGCATTAGAAAAAGGCTATCGTCCAGATAGTATAGTTTCGGATCGCCCGCTGCAAGTAGGTGACTGGAAACCAAAAAACTCTGATGGTCGCTTCTTAGGTGATATTACTTTAAGCCGCGGACTTTATTTATCACGTAATCTAGTATCTATTCGCTTGCTGCAAGCAATTGGCATCTCTGACGCTCGCAACTTATTAGATGAATTTGGTCTTGATAAAGAGAAGCTGCCAACTACTTTGTCCTTAGCGTTGGGTACAGGTCAAGCAACCCCATTACAAATGGCAACCGCTTACGCCACCTTTGCCAATGGCGGGCATCGCATTCAACCTTATTTTATTGAACAAATTTATAACTATAATAATAAGCTTTTATTTCAAGCCAATCCTCAGCAAGCTTGTGCCCTATGTTTCAATGAGCAGCTCGACGATGTCAATAAAAAACTAACTGAAGAATATGATGCAAAAATAGAGGAAAGTAAAAAAGTAGCTGAAGACGTTAAAACAGGCGACGCTAAAGAATCGCCGGCAAGTAAAAATACAGAAACTGATATAGAGGCTGACAAGAGTAGTACCCTTACTAAAGACAGTAACAAGATTGATTTGAGTATTTATGATGCCAGCCCAGAATCAGATCGCCTAAAAGCACCTGTTGTACAGTACGTACGCGCTGAACAAGCTCCGCGTATTTTAAAGCCTAAAGTCGCTTATGAGATGGCGGATATCTTACGTGATGTAATACAGCGTGGTACAGCGTTTAAAGCAAGATCTTTGGGACGTGATGATATTGGCGGCAAGACAGGAACCACCAATGAAGCGAAAGATGCTTGGTTTGCAGGCTTCCATCCTACCAATGCTACCGTCGTCTGGATGGGATTTGACCAACCATCAACCATGGGTCGTCGCGAATATGGTGGTGTGGCAGCCCTACCCGTTTGGATGGATTTTATGAAAGCCCAACTTAACGACACGCCTAGCCAATGGGTCTCTATTAATAACCGTGCCAAGTCCAAGAAACAAAAGCAAAACATTATAGAGATGATGGATGAAGGGGTCACTGAACTTGATGGCGAAGATACTGATACAGGCAAATCGGAAAAACCAGTAAAGACGTCTATTCAGAAACGCCAGCTACCTGCTCCAAAACCTGTTGAAACGCCGGCAGTTACGACCGCTGTTAAACCTGCTAATAATGGTATTACTAATAGCCCAGCGCAGAAACCAAAACCGTTAGTAGTCAAGCCTGTAGAACGTATGCCAGCGATGCCTGAGTAATAGACTGCTTAGAGCGTCTGCTTTCTATATTGATACATTTAAAAAGGCTGGTTCAGTAAACACTGAGCCAGCCTTTTTTATAGGGCATATTTCAATTGCATTTAATTTTATGCCCTACTCAGCTTAAAGGTAGCAGCTAATCATTAAGTACTCATAACGAAGCTTTGAAAATATAATCTAAGCCATAAGAACTAAAACTCCACCATACCAGCACGTAGCTGATCAATCAGCTCCAAAAACTGCTGACGCCATTCACGTATGGTCGCATCATCTGGCAACCATTGATTGGACAGTGTCACTACATTGACAATCAAATCAGGCACTTGTTTTTTGTCATCAGCCGCTTTATCCACCGAATGCTCAGATATCACGGCATATAGACAACGCTGATAGGCATGTTCTATATCAGCCAGAAATCCTTGCTGCTGTAACTGCTTTAGACGCTGCACTTCAGGTGATACTTGCGTACGCTCCATCAGTGCTTCTTCGATATCTAGCAATGTCGGCGTCGTCAGCGTTATATTATAAAAGTGACCAAGCTCTTGTAAAAAAGCTAAAAACGTACCGTATAGATGAAAAATAGCGGTCTCACAATGTGCTTGATATAACTGCTTGTCAGTTGTGTCTGCAGCGGCTTGACAGGCAAGGCGGCAAAAATATAGCTTTTGATTGGTACGGTCAGCTTGATATTTGGCAACGCGAGTTTTATCTGCCATGCGCTTATCCTTTTTAGTGAGTACTGCTAAAAATAATCGGAAATTATGAATACTTATGAATACTTATAAATACTTATAAATACTTATGAATACTTATGAATACTAGAGCCAAAATCTCTGACTATTTAAGTTATGCAGTGTACTATTTTATCTCATCATTTCCCAAGAAAAAACTTGTTGTGATGGAATTTTAAAGCAAAAAAAGCCAGCAACTTAGGCTGGCTTTTTTATTTATTCAAATAACTAAACGCTATCTAGCTTAATGATTACCTTGATTCAATTCTTGAGCAAAGGCTTCATCGAAGCTTGCAAAGTCTGTCGCATCAGTCGTTGCTGACATATCAAACGCCGCATTTAAGTCTTTATCTTGCAGTTTTTGCTCTGCTTTTTCTTTACGAGCTTTATGATAAGCAAGACCAGTACCAGCTGGAATCAAGCGACCAACGACTACGTTTTCTTTCAGACCACGTAATTCATCCACTTTACCAGTGACCGCAGCAGCCGTTAGGACACGAGTCGTTTCCTGGAACGATGCGGCTGAGATAAAGCTTTCGGTTGCCAAGCTTGCTTTGGTAATACCAAGTAATTGACGCTCAAACTGCACTGGGAATTTATCTTCCGCTTCCAGCTTGGCATTCAGTGCTTTGATATCAGCATATTCTACTTGATCACCTTTAAAGTGGTTTGAATCGCCGCCATCAGTAATCTCAACTTTACGCAACATCTGACGAATAATAACTTCGATGTGCTTATCATTGATTTTTACACCCTGCAGACGATAAACGTCCTGTACTTCGTTGACGATATAATCAGCAAGCGCAGTTTGTCCCTTCAGACGTAAGATATCATGCGGATTCTGTGGACCATCAGCAATAACCTCACCACGAGCAACGGTTTCGTTTTCGAAAACGTTAATCTGACGCCATTTCGGGATCAGCTCTTCATGAATCTCGCCATCTTCATTGGTAATGATAAAGCGGTTCTTACCTTTAGTTTCTTTACCAAAGCTAACAACACCCGTCATTTCAGCCATGATAGCGTGATCTTTTGGACGACGTGCTTCGAATAAATCAGCTACACGTGGCAGACCACCGGTAATATCTTTGGTACCTGAAGACGCTTGTGGTACACGACCTAGAATCGAACCGGCTGCAACTTTCTCACCGTCGCTAACGCGAATGATGGTTTCAGCAGGTAAGAAGTAAACGACTTCTTTACCTTCGTCTGTGTTCAAGATAATCGCCGGACGTAAGTCTTTTGCTGAGCTTGAACGATCTCGAGTAGCTAGAATCTCAAACGAGCTCATACCAGTCGCGTCATCAACTTTTACTGTAGCCGTTAAGCCATCAGTGATTTCACTGAAACGTGCGGTACCCGCGAATTCTGTAATAATAGGATGCGTGTGCGGATCCCACTTAGCGATGGTTTGACCGCCTTCAACTTGGTCTTCATTTTTCACAAGAACGCTTGAACCATAAGGTACTTTATAGCGCTCACGCTCACGACCAAGCTCATCGGTCAAGGCGATTTCAGCTGAACGCGATACGATAACCAAATGACCATCGGTATGCTGTACGGTCTTCATGTTTTCAAAATGCGCTTGACCAGCACTACGGACTGAAATGCTGTTGTCCACAGAAGCAGAACTTGCCGCTCCACCAACGTGGAAAGTACGCATGGTCAACTGAGTACCAGGCTCACCGATAGACTGCGCCGCCATAACACCAACAGACTCGCCGATATTCACTTTATGACCACGAGCAAGGTCACGACCATAGCACTGTGAACAAACGCCATGTTCGATATTACAAGTAATCACTGAACGTACCCAGATATCATCGATTGCATTGTTATCTAGTACTTTAACCCAATGCTCATCGATCAACGTACCCGCTGGAATCAAGATTTTTTCAGCATTATCGTTATAAGTGACATCACGTGCCGTTACACGACCTAGTACTAGCTCGCCCAACTTCTCAATGATTTCACCACCTTGGATATGTGGCTTCATGAGCAAACCTTGCTCAGTACCACAGTCATCACTGGTAATAACCAAATCTTGGGCTACGTCAACCAAACGACGCGTCAAGTAACCTGAGTTAGCTGTTTTCAATGCCGTATCCGCAAGACCTTTACGCGCACCATGCGTTGAGATAAAGTACTGAAGTACGGTCAAACCTTCACGGAAATTCGCTTTAATTGGTGTTTCAATGATTGAGCCATCTGGCTTAGCCATCAAACCACGCATACCAGCAAGCTGACGAATCTGTGCGGCACTACCACGAGCACCAGAATCTGACATGATAAAGATAGAGTTAAATGACTTCTGCTCTTCTTCTTCACCTTTGGCGTTGATAATTTTATCAGTCGCTAAGTTGTCCATCATCGCTTTAGCGACTTTGTCATTGGTACGTGACCAAATATCGACCACTTTATTATAACGCTCACCAGCCGTTACAAAGCCTTGCTCAAACTGGTCTTCAATTTCACGCACTTCAGCTTCAGCAACTTCGATGATTTGCTTTTTCAGTGGTGGAATAACCATGTCATCGATACCGATAGACACACCAGATAGTGTCGCTTGTGCAAAACCAAGATACATCAATTGGTCAGCAAACATAACACTTTCTTTTACGCCCACTTTACGGTAGCAAGAGTTGATCAGTTTAGAGATATTCTTCTTAGTCATCTCTTCATTACATTCGTCAAACGACATACCCACAGGCATGATGTTCCAGATTAACAAACGACCAGCAACGGTATCTTTGATACTCGTCTCTTTAGTACGATTGCCATCATCATCAATATGCGTTTCAGTAACGCGTACTTTAATCTTGGCGTTAACATGTAAATCGTTTGAACCAATTGCACGCAATGCTTCATTAACGGTGGCAAAAATCATGCCCTCGCCTTTAGCATTTACTGACGAGCGACTGATGTAATACAAGCCCAATACAACATCCTGTGATGGTACGATGATTGGCTCACCGTTCGCAGGAGACAAGATGTTGTTGGTCGACATCATCAGCGCACGAGATTCAAGCTGAGCTTCTAGCGTCAATGGCACGTGAACGGCCATTTGGTCACCATCAAAATCGGCGTTGAATGCGGTACAAACTAGAGGATGGAGCTGAATCGCTTTACCTTCGATTAGTACTGGCTCAAATGCCTGTAGACCCAAACGGTGAAGCGTTGGTGCACGGTTAAGAAGCACTGGATGCTCACGGATAACCATGGCCAGCATATCCCACACTTGTGGCTCTTCACGCTCTACCATCTTTTTGGCAGCTTTAATCGTCGTCGCCAAACCATGAGACAATAGTTTGTTGTAAGTAAATGGCTTAAATAGCTCTAGTGCCATTTTCTTTGGTAGACCACACTGATGTAGACGTAGGGTTGGACCAACAACGATCACCGAACGACCAGAATAATCAACACGTTTACCTAGTAAGTTTTGACGGAAACGACCTTGCTTACCTTTGATCATATCAGCCAAAGACTTCAATGGACGCTTGTTACTACCAGTAATAGCTCTACCGCGGCGACCGTTATCAAGCAAGGCATCTACTGATTCTTGCAACATACGTTTTTCGTTACGTACGATGATATCAGGAGCACTTAACTCAAGCAGACGCTTTAAACGGTTATTACGGTTAATAACGCGGCGATATAAATCGTTCAAATCTGATGTTGCGAAACGACCGCCTTCTAGTGGTACTAGCGGACGCAAATCTGGTGGTAGTACTGGTAAGATATTCATTACCATCCACTCAGGCTTGTTATTAGAATCACGGAATGCTTCTAATAATTTAAGACGCTTAGACATCTTTTTAAGCTTGGTTTCAGAACCCGTTTGCGGAATCGCTTCACGCAGCTCATCAATCTCTAAATCTAAATCGATATCTTTTAAAAGGTCTTGAACCGCTTCCGCACCCATTTTGGCAGTGAATTCATCACCAAATTCTTCAAGGGCTTTATAATAATCTTCGTCATCAAGCAGCTGATACTTCTCTAAAGAGGTCAGACCTGGCTCAGTCACGATGTAGCTTTCAAAATACAAAACGCGTTCGATATCACGAAGTGTCATATCTAGCAATAGACCGATACGGCTTGGCAATGATTTTAAGAACCAAATATGCGCAACAGGGCTCGCTAAATCGATATGACCCATGCGGTCACGACGAACTTTAGCGGTCGTGACTTCAACGCCACATTTTTCACAGATAACGCCTTGGAACTTACGACGCTTGTATTTACCACATAAACATTCAAAGTCTTTTACTGGACCAAAAATTTTGGCACAAAAAAGACCATCACGTTCAGGTTTGAACGTACGATAGTTAATGGTTTCAGGTTTTTTTACTTCACCATGCGACCATGACTTAATAACGTCAGGCGATGCCAAGGTAATTTGGATGCTATCAAACTCATGGTTACCATTGCTGGTAGGGCTTTGCATGATATCGAGTAAATCTTTCAAGTTGCTTCTCCGTTATCTTTATAATCATCTGACAGCGTATTATGAGCGCGGCCACGATGAATGAAGGCAATGAATAGGGTTGAGACAAATTACTAAAAGCAGCAGCAATGAGCATACTGCCTTTAGTTGACAACTAAGTTAAACAACGGATTTAGTTGCTTTGTTTTAACTCAATATTGATACCCAGTGATTTGATTTCTTTGGTCAATACGTTAAACGATTCAGGCATACCTGGATCCATATATTGCTCACCATCGACGATGTTTTTGTACATACGCGTACGGCCTTCAACGTCATCCGACTTCACAGTCAGCATCTCTTGTAGCGTATATGTCGCGCCGTAAGCCTCTAGTGCCCAGACTTCCATCTCACCGAAGCGCTGACCACCAAACTGAGCTTTACCGCCGAGTGGCTGCTGCGTCACTAGTGAGTAAGAACCTGTTGAACGCGCATGCATTTTGTCATCGACCAAATGGTTAAGTTTAAGCATATACATATAACCGACCGTTACTTTACGGTCAAACTTCTGACCAGTACGACCATCATACAACGTCTGTTGACCATCGCGATCCATACCAGCAAGCTCTAACAGATCTTTAACTTGGCTTTCTCTTGCGCCGTCAAACACTGCTGTGCCCATTGGAACACCAGCACGCAAGTTGTCTGCTAGCGCCATGATGTCATCATCACTCAAGCTATCAAGATCAACTTGCTCACCGCCGACTTGGTTATAAATTTTGTCTAAGAAGTCACGTAAGTCTTTGATCGCTGCTTGCGATTTAAGCATACCATCGATCTTCTCGCCCAAGCCTTTTGCCGCCATACCCAAATGCGTTTCTAGGACCTGACCGATGTTCATACGAGACGGTACACCAAGCGGGTTCAAGACGATGTCGACGGTATTACCATTTTCATCATAAGGCATATCTTCGACTGGCATAATGCGCGAGACAACACCTTTGTTACCATGACGACCAGCCATTTTATCACCTGGCTGAATACGACGCTTAACCGCTAGATATACCTTAACGATTTTTTGTACGCCATGTTGTAAGTCATCACCAGCGGTTAGTTTGCGTTTTTTCTCAGCAAACTTCACATCGATATCTTTTTGCTTATCAACCAAATACTCAGCGATTTGCGTTAGACGCTCAGAGATTTCTTCTTCAACAGGCTGGATGTCAAGCAACGTCTCAAGGCTCATATCTTTCATATCAGCCAATGCCATCACTGTACCGGCTTTTAGACCTGAACCACCACTGACTTTTTGACCATCTAATAGATTACCAATACGACCACGAGCCGCTTCTTCAAAGATACGTAACTCTTCTTTTAAATCTTTACGGTAGCTATCAAGCTGTGATTTTTCAATCGCTCTTGCACGTGCATCTTTTTCAACGCCATCACGGGTAAAGACTTGAACGTCAATAACCGTACCTTTGCTTGATGTTGGAACACGTAGCGACGTATCTTTCACATCAGCCGCTTTTTCACCAAAGATAGCCCGGAGCAATTTCTCTTCTGGCGTTAGTTGCGTTTCACCTTTTGGCGTCACTTTACCAACTAGAATATCACCAGCATCAACTTCAGCACCGATATAAACGATACCAGCTTCATCGAGACTTGATAGAGCTGCTTCGCCAACGTTTGGAATATCCGCAGTAATCTCTTCGGTTCCAAGCTTGGTATCACGAGCCACACAAGTCAATTCTTGGATATGAATAGTGGTGAAACGATCTTCTTTAACTACTTTTTCAGACAGCAAGATTGAATCTTCGAAGTTGTAACCATTCCACGGCATAAATGCGATGCGGATGTTCTGACCCAATGCCAACTCACCAAGATCCGTTGACGGACCATCGGCCAAAATATCACCTACAGCAATAGCATCGCCTTGGTTAACGATAATACGTTGGTTGATACAAGTGTTTTGGTTAGAACGCGTATATTTAACTAAGTTATAGATATCAATACCGGCTTCACCAGCAATCATCTCATCTTCATTTACACGAACCACAACACGTGAGGCATCAACGTCTTCGATCACACCGCCGCGCTTAGCAATAACACAAACGCCAGAGTCACGAGCAACGTGACGCTCCATACCGGTACCTACTAATGGCTTATCAGCACGTAGCGTAGGAACGGCCTGACGCTGCATGTTCGAGCCCATAAGCGCTCGGTTAGCATCATCATGCTCTAGGAATGGAATCAGACCAGCGGCTACAGATACAACCTGACTTGGCGACACATCCATATGCGTCACTTTTTCTGGCGGCATACGGACGAATTCACCATAGCTACGTACACTAACCATTTCATCAGATAACGCGCCATCGGCAGTTACTGGTGAATCAGCCTGTGCAATGACCGTACCGACTTCTTCAATCGCTGACAGATATTCAATAACGTCCGTTACTTTACCATCAACTACACGGCGATAAGGTGTTTCCAAAAAGCCAAAGCTGTTGGTTTTAGCAAAAGTCGCTAATGAGTTAATCAAACCAATGTTTGGACCTTCAGGAGTCTCAATCGGACATACGCGACCATAATGGGTATCATGTACGTCACGTACTTCAAAGCCTGCACGCTCACGGGTCAGACCACCGGGTCCTAATGCAGACACACGGCGTTTATGCGTGACTTCAGACAATGGATTATTCTGATCCATAAACTGCGATAACTGGCTTGAGCCAAAGAATTCTTTAACCGCAGCAGCAACAGGTTTTGAGTTAATCAAATCTTGTGGCGATAAGTTATCAGATTCTGCTGAGCTTAAACGCTCTTTAACCGCACGCTCAACACGTACTAGACCAACACGGAATTGGTTTTCTGCCATCTCGCCTACTGAACGAATGCGACGGTTACCTAAATGGTCAATATCATCGACTTCACCGCGACCATTACGAATCTCGATAAGCTCTTTTAGAACGTTAACGATATCGGCATTGGTCAATACGCTACGTTCACGCTGAATATCAGCGTCATCGGTATCTACAAAATCAAGACCTAAACGACGGTTAAACTTCATACGACCGACATTCGATAAGTCATAACGATCCGCGTTAAAGAACATGCTGTCAAAAAGTTTCTCAGCAGTTTCAACCGTTGGTGGCTCACCTGGGCGCATGACTTTATAAATTTCAATCAAAGCTTCTTCACGGCTTGACGTGCTATCAGCACGTAGCGTATCGGCAATGTAACTACCTTGGTCGATATCGTTGGTAAACAGAATACTAAATTCTTTGATAGATTCACTGGCTTCAAACGCACTTAATTTAACCAATAATTCATGGTCAATCAGCGTGTTAGCACGAGCAATAACTTCATCATTAACGATGATGTCTTCGGCTAAAATGCGCTCATATAAGTATTCATCAGGAATCGAGATTTTCGTCATACCCGCTTCTTCAAGCTGACGGATACGGCGAGCATTAATACGTTTGCCCTGCTCAACAACCACGTCGCCTGCAGGTGTCACGATATCAAACTGTGCCATCTCGCCACGTAAGCGATCCGCAACCAGATCAATCTCGAACTGCTCTTCGCCTTTATACACTCGCACTTTATCAAAGAATAAATCTAAGATCTCAGAAGTACTTAAGCCTAAAGCACGTAGAATAATAGACGCCAATAACTTACGACGACGGTCAATACGAGCAAAAACCAAGTCTTTTGCATCAAACTCAAAATCTAACCATGAACCACGGTAAGGAATGATACGCGCGTTATAAAGCACCTTACCACTTGAGTGCGACTTACCTTTATCATGGTCAAAGAACACACCAGGTGAACGATGTAATTGAGATACAATTACACGCTCAGTACCGTTAATAATAAAGGTACCGTTAGCGGTCATTAATGGCATCTCGCCCATATAGACGCTTTGCTCACGGATATCTTTAATAGCCGCTTTGCTGTCTTTATCTTTGCTGTCTTTGTCTTTGATGATTAAGCGAATTTTGACACGCATAGGCGCAGCAAATGTCGAACCACGTAAGATACACTCACGCTCATCAAATTCAGGCGTACCTAAATAGTATTCAACGAATTGTAGCTCTGCGTTACCAGAGTGACTCTCAATTGGGAAAATAGAAGAGTATGCAGCTTGCAAGCCAGTATTCTCACGAGCTTTTGGCTTTTTATGCTCTTGCAAAAATTGCTCATAAGAATCTACTTGGATAGACAACAAATAGGGAATGTCCATCACAGTAGGCAATTCAGCAAAACTTTTGCGAATACGCTTTTTTTCAGTATAAGAATATGCCATCGAGAGTCCTTACAGTAAACGTGGAAACAAATTAAAATCGCGGCTGGCGTGCATAAATACTATGCAAACTAAGCGACGTAAACGATAATATAAAACAGGTGTTCTTTTTAAAGCACAGTTAATCTTTTTAGGGCGTTGTATCAATTACTATTTTAACAATCAGTGCTTGCTTTGCACTCTAAATACGATCTTGCTATCTTCATTTAAGTCAGCCTATATGACTGCTCAGAGCGAAAACTTCAATCTTAAAGTGTTGCCAATATGTCACTTTTAAAGCTTAAGTGACAGTTGCTTTATCTAAATATAAATGCGACTAGCATTGTATATAAACGATTTAACATCCAAACTGGTTACTGCCAAAATCAATATCGTCGCTGATGTATACCGTCTACGAGCCTATATACTGACAGTAAAATCACGCTAGAAAGCTTATTCAATAGTTTTTGATTAGTAATAAATAGGACAATTATAATGCTTATAAATAATAATATTCAGAGTCAATATAAGTGATAATGTTAATAGAAAACGTGCAGACACAAAAAAATGCCAAACATCTATTGACGTTTAGCCACATTATCTGATTTCAATAACTACTAAGTGTGCTTGCATGTATATCGTCTGTCCTTTTGATGGGTATCCACCGTGTTGTTGCTTACGACTGTTGGCAGACACAAAAGGTCAAGCTACGAATTATAGTAAAAAAAAGCTGATAATGCAAGGCATTACCAGCTTTTTTTCGTACTGCCGTTAAACTATTTTAGTTCAACAGTTGCACCAGCTTCTTCAAGTTTCTTTTTCAACTCTTCAGCTTCAGCTTTGTTAACGCCTTCTTTGATTGGAGCTGGAGCGCTTTCAACCAAATCTTTCGCTTCTTTCAGGCCAAGACCAGTAGCTTCACGTACGGCTTTAATTACGCCAACTTTCTTCTCGCCAAAGCTGGCAAGAACTACGTCAAACTCGTCTTTTTCTTCAGCAGCAGCAGCAGCAGGACCAGCAGCAGCAGGTGCAGCAGCAACAGCAGCTGTTACGCCGAATTTTTCTTCCATAGCGCTGATTAATTCAACGATATCCATTACTGACATTTCAGCGATTGCGTTTAACACGTCATCTTTAGATAGTGCCATGAGAACTCTCCGTTATCTGATAAAAATTAATTGATTTTAAAATCGCTTGGATTGCTTGCCAAATTTTCAAATAGTGTTGGCAATAAAGTGTAATCGGCGATGTCAAAGTTACGTTAAAACAAGCAATTAAGCAGCTTCTTTTGCGTCTTTGATTGCTGCAACAGTGCGAACGAACTTGCCAGGAACTGCGTTCATAGTCTGGACAAGCTTGGTCACTGGTGCATTCATAGTAGCCATCAAGATAGAGATTGCTTCGTCGCGAGTTGGTAGCTTCGATACGCGCTCTAGCTCTTCTGGACCATAAACAACACCACCAACTGATACCAATTTGGTCTCTAAAGCTTTGTGATCTTTGCTGAAGTCAAAAATGACTCGAGCGGCAGATCCCAAATCTTCCATAGAGAAAGCCAAAAGTAATGGACCAGTCATACGGTCTGACATGCTCTCAAATTTAGTGCCTTCAAACGCACGTTTTGCTAGGGTATTTTTCACCACTTTCAAAACGACGCCTTTTTCACGGGCTTGTTCGCGTAGCTTAGTAAGCTTTGCAACACCAATACCATGATATTCGGCAGCTACTGCTGAGTAAGCATTAGCAGCAACTTCAGACACTTCAGCCACAACTTGTTGTTTTTGCTCTAGCGTTAATGCCATAAGTTGACTCCTTTAATCTAATCAATCATCCTGTAATCTAAATCACAAACTAAGATTGACTTGATACGACACGTTACGAGTATATTTATTAAAAACAAATGTACTCATAACGACTGATTACGGCACCGTTATCAGAATGACATCAAGTGATAGGTTGCCCTATCGGCTCTTATCAACAACTGGGTGGGCCACCGTCTGCGTAGGACAATTAAGATTTTCATCTGTCATCGATTAACAACAGCAGCTCAATGTAATGAATTTTGATCTACAAAAGTCATAATCCATTTTACCAAACCGCTGTCTACCTACGGTCTTAGACAGCATAGCGTTTGCTACGCTGACCTAATTCTTTAAAATATTTTGTCCCATTATTCAAAATCGTTGAATAACAGATCATATTTAATTATTTCGCTGTGCGGTATGGAACTGGATCGATACTTAGACCAGGACCCATGGTGCTAGACAAGGTAATTTTCTTAATGAAAGTACCTTTAGAAGTAGCAGGCTTAGCACGTCTCAAATCTGAAATGAGTGCTTCAGCATTCTGGATTACTTGCTCAGCAGTAAAACCAACTTGACCGATAGTCGTGTGAATAATACCTGCTTTGTCTACACGATACTGTGCTTGACCAGCTTTAGCGTTAAGAACGGCTTCAGCAACGTTAGGCGTAACCGTACCGACTTTAGGGTTAGGCATTAGACCACGTGGGCCTAAGATAGTACCTAATTGACCAACAACACGCATTGCATCAGGAGCAGCGATAACCACGTCAAAGTCCATGTTACCGGCTTTGATTGATTCTGCTAGGTCTTCAAAACCAACGATGTCAGCACCAGCTTCTTTGGCGGCTTCAGCAGCAGCACCTTGAGCAAATACAGCAACGCGTTTGGTTTTACCAGTACCCGCAGGTAGGTTAGTTGCGCCACGTACAACTTGATCAGATTTACGTGGGTCAACGCCCAAGTTTACAGCGATATCAATAGACTCTTTGAATTTAAGAGCTGGCAAATCGTTTAGGATTTGAACCGCTTCTTCGATCGTGTATTGTTTTTCGTGCTCAATACGGCTATTGATTTCTTTTTGACGCTTAGTAAGTTTACTCATTTACACACCCTCCACGGTAATACCCATTGAACGTGCAGTACCAGCGATGGTACGAACAGCAGCATCAAGATCAGCAGCAGTTAAATCTGCATCTTTAGTCTTAACGATGTCTTCTAACTGAGCACGGTCAACTTTACCGACTTTAGCGGTGTTAGGTGTACCAGAACCTTTAGCAATACCAGCAGCCTTACGCAAAAGGTAAGCAGCTGGTGGTGACTTCATGATGAAGGTAAAAGACTTATCGCTATATACAGTGATCTCAGTAGGAATCGGTAAACCCGGCTCTTGGTTTGAGGTCGCAGCGTTAAATTCTTTACAGAACGCCATAATGTTCACGCCTTTTTGACCCAATGCTGGACCAATCGGTGGTGAAGGATTTGCTTTGCCTGCAGGCACTTGCAGTTTGATGTAACCATCAATCTTCTTAGCCATGATACTCTCCTAAATGGGTAATAGCGCCAAATCAATGTGGTATAAACCTTATTGACTAACAGCTCCCCGGTTGATGAACTCTTTTGCTGATTTAATCTAGCTTCTCAACTTTACTAAACTCAAGCTCAACCTGAGTCGGTCGATTAAATACGTTTACGGTTAAATGTAATTTAGACTTTTCGTAATCCACTTTTTCAACCAACCCTTTAAAGTCAGTGAATGGACCATCGATAACCAACAACTCTTCGCCCGGCTCAAATAGAGTCTTAGGACGCGGGTCAGTTTCAGTCTGATTTAAACGGTTTAGAATACGATCAGCTTCTACTTCCGTAATCGGCGCAGGCGTCTCTGGCGTACCACCAACGAAGCCCATAATACGTGGGCAATCTTTAACGATGTGCCAAGTATTGTCGTTCATATCCATCTGGATCAATACATAACCCGGAAAGAACTTACGCTCACTTTTACGTTTTTTGCCGTCTTTCATTTCGACGACTTCTTCAGTAGGTACCAATACATCGCCGAAAAACTCAGCGAATTCACTACGATTAATACGATCAGTTAATGAACGCTGTACTTGCTTTTCATATCCTGAAAATGCTTGGACAATATACCAACGCATATCACGCTCCTGATCATTATAAGTAAGTCGTTATCCATAAATCTTGGCTAAACAGTCGCTAATACGCGCCATTAACCAATAAATATGCCAACGAACCAATTAAAAAAGTTATCTAATAGCCAAACTAATAAACCAACAACCGCAATCATGACAATCGTTTGCCATGTATATTGGAAGGTTTCGTCTTTGCCAGGCCAAGTAACGCGGCGTAGTTCTACAGCAGCGTCTTTCAATAAAGTTTTAAATGCACGGCCCTGATTCGTCATTGCAAGACATAACAGCGCAAATACAAAAAGCGCAACGATAATACCAATACGTACCCAAAGGTCATTGGCAGGTTGCCAATAGCCGGGCAGATATTGATTAACTAACGTTGCACCAATTAAAACAACTGCGGCTAGTAGCCACAAAATCACATCTTTTACTGAACCCGTCTTAGCAATCTCAACAGCAGTCGTTTGATTACCCGCTGAAATATGCTTATCTTTGGACAGCATTCCACCAGCAACTGCCTTGGCATCAGATAACTTAGTCTCGAGGTTATCTTGATTATTGCTCATAAAGAACTCACTTCGGAGATGGTGGGGTATGACAAAGATGTGATAAGAAGATGGCAGGCGATGTAGGACTCGAACCTACAACCCTCGGTTTTGGAGACCGATGCTCTACCAATTGAGCCAATCGCCTAGGGGTGTTAAGGCTGATAATTATACAAGGTTTTACTAAGAATGCAAGTTTTAAGACGATATTTTATTTGCTTAATACAATGAATCATTATTTTAATGAATAAAAGTCAGAAAATTCTGTTTAAAATCAAAAATAGAAGTCAAAATCTGAGATAGATTTATTGCTTTAAATTTTTAAACATACAGACCTTATTTTAATAAATACTAAATTGATTAGCACTTCTGTGATTTAGCAAACCACACCCACAAAAAAGCCACCCTCTTTCGAGGATGGCTTTTGACTAATTATTAACGAAGATCAGATTACTCTGACAGCGTCAACTATTAGTTCAATACGTTAGCAACAACACCAGCGCCTACCGTACGGCCGCCTTCACGAATTGCAAAGCGAAGACCTTTGTCCATAGCGATTGGGTGGATAAGCTCTACGCCCATCTCAACGTTATCACCAGGCATAACCATTTCAGTACCGTCTTGTAATTGGATTGCGCCAGTTACGTCAGTCGTACGGAAATAGAACTGTGGACGATAGCCGTTTAGGAATGGTGTGTGACGACCACCCTCTTCTTTGCTCAACACATATACTTCAGCGTCAAACTTGGTATGAGGAGTGATTGAACCTGGCTTAGCTAGTACTTGGCCACGTTGTACGTCTTCACGCTTAGTACCACGTAGTAGTACGCCACAGTTTTCGCCTGCACGACCTTCGTCAAGCAGTTTACGGAACATCTCTACACCCGTACAGGTGGTTTTTTGCGTGTCACGGATACCGACGATTTCGATTTCGTCGCCAACGCGTACG